>NZ_CALWUN010000011.1 GCF_944384735.1 uncultured Agathobaculum sp.
AGGACATCTTTGGGTGGCTCAATTATTCATGAGCGTATCCCTGTCAAATGGCTCACTTTTATATTAGCGTTTACAGTTCAAGAAATTCCAGCAATTTCTGCTCTAGTTCTCCAAAACGGTCACAGGCGGTTATCCTGCTTCAGTTTCTCCACCAGCAGCGGCAGCATGTTGTCGCTGACCAACAGATCATGTATCTCCCAGCCCGGCAGTTGATTTACCAACTTCTGATCTTGAAGGTGCTGCTTCGCTGTGCCGACCAGCGTCTAACGGCCTCTGGAAAGGTGACAAAGAGCAGATCTTGGCAGGCACACTCATTTTCAGAGAAACTCCATCGGTGCACCATGTTCTCCAGTTCTTCACGGAAAAAACTGTGTGGGGTTTCGTCCTTCTCGTCATCGGAGGTATCTGTCACTGTGACGTTGAACTGAGCAGAGGGTGTGGCCGCCTGCATCAGCTTGGCCTTTACCGAGATTTGGAGTGAAGAAAAGCTGCCAAAATCGCTGCAATAGCCGCACTCCCACCGGCTGCTTCGGGCATCGGATGTCTACAATATAGGTTGCCTCCCTTCCTGTTGACATTGTATCGAGGAAACGCTTGTTTGGAAAGCCTATCGCTTCAACATCCAGGTGATGCCGGCAGCGGTACGCTCCGCCGCATGATTGTAGTGGTTGCCAGAGTTCAGATGAAACACCGTGTCAATTCCCTCTTTTTGATAGAAGGCCTGAATTTCCTGTATGTTCTGCCGAGCACTCCGCAGGACCGGACTCCGGGTCTTGCTCTTTCTGGCCCTAGGAAAAAGAAGATGCAGTTCGGCCAGCGCTTTGGCTTGTGGAAGAAGATGTACTCTTTCATGTTTTGACAGATAATGTACTGCAGAATAATCCTGCTTATTGGATAAATATTATGCTAAACTGATTTCTAATGAAGAGAAACAGGATATATCAAAGCCGGATAGTTTTATTTATATTTGTCAATAAGTCCTTGTCGGATTTTGGAATACCAGTTATACTAAATATAGTATATAGGATATCTCGATATGAAGAATATGGGAAGCGTGAAAAATATGCTGCCTTCCGGCCTTTACGAACAAATCATCAATACAGCCCTGAACCGTGAGCTTTCGGAGATCCCCGATGCTCGCAAATCGGTTGCGCCCATTGACAAGGCGGAGGCGTCCAAGGTATTGGCACAGTATCTGGCGGATGTAGTGCAAAAGGGTTTGGAGAATGTAATAGATAACGGAGGGGGCATCTCTGCGCAGATCGATCTTGTCAATCAAATTGTAGACCTCATTCAAAATAAAACCCGAGAAGCTGACTTTGCCGCGCTGAGTGTTGACCAGCGGGCGGAGCAGCTTCTTGCGCTTTTGCGGGAACAAGACCCCAGGCTGGCCGTAGGCAAAACGGCTGCCGATCTGAGCCGGCCGGAGACCTCCATTGCCCAGAGCAGCCTGTTCACCGGGGCCATCCATGAGCCCCAGATGTACACCGAGCTCAAAAAGGAAATCGTCTCCGCCGACCGCATTGATATGCTGGTGTCTTTCATCAAGTGGAGCGGCCTGCGGCTCCTGATGGACGAGCTGCGGGAGTTCACCCAAAACGGCGGTGAGCTGCGGATCATCACCACCTCTTATATGGGGGCCACCGATGTGAAGGCCATTGAGGAGCTGCGGACCCTGCCCAACACCAAAATCAAAGTCAGCTACGATACCAAGCGCACCCGACTCCACGCCAAGACCTATGTCTTTTACCGGGATACCGGCTTCACCACCGCCTATGTGGGCTCCTCCAACCTGTCCAACGCCGCCATTTCCAGCGGTTTGGAGTGGAACGTGAAGGTGACCCGCAGAGACTTGCCGGAGAACATGGACAAGATTGCCGCCACCTTCGAGAGCTACTGGAATTCCAACGAGTTTGAGTACTACTCCGAGGATCAGAAGGAACGGCTGGCCCGGGCGCTGAAGGCGGAAAAATACTTTGATGCCAACAACGCCGAAGTCTATACCATGGATATTGCACCCTACTCCTACCAGCAGGAGATTTTGGACAAGTTGGAGGCGGAGCGCGCCGTTCGGGGCTATACTCGTAATCTGGTGGTGGCAGCCACCGGCACCGGCAAGACGGTGATCTCTGCTCTGGATTATAAGCGCTTTTGCAGGCAGCACCCCGGAAAGCCCTGCCGGCTGCTGTTTGTGGCGCACCGAGAGGAAATTCTGCGGCAGAGCCTGTACACTTTCCGGGCGGTTTTGAAGGACGCCAATTTCGGCGAACTGTTTGTAGGTAGCTATCAGCCGGAGAGCATTGACCATCTGTTCCTTTCCATCCAGACCTTCAATTCGCAGGATTTTACCTCTAAGATTGCTCCAGATTTTTACGATTACATCGTTGTGGACGAGTTTCATCACGCGGCGGCGCCTACCTACCAGAAACTGCTGTCTTACTATCAGCCCAAGATTTTGCTGGGGCTGACCGCCACGCCGGAGCGCATGGACGGCAAAAGCGTTTTGACTTATTTCGATAACCGCATTGCCGCGGAGATCCGCCTGCCCGAGGCCATCGACCGCAAGCTGCTGTGCCCGTTTCAATATTTCGGCGTCACGGATACCGTGGACCTCAACACGCTCAAGTGGAGCCGGGGAGGGTATGACACAAAAGAGCTTGAAAATCTATATTCGTTCAGTGGAGCGGTCGCGGATCGCCGCGCCGATTTGGTGGTGTCCTCGCTTCTCAAGTATGTGACCGATATTGACGAGGTCAAGGGGCTGGGCTTTTGTGTATCCATTGAACACGCGAAGTTCATGTGCCACTATTTCAACAGCCGCGGAATCCCCTCCATTTTTCTGATTGGGCAATCCTCCGATGAGGAGAGAAAAACTGCCAAAGGGCGGTTGGTAAGCGGCGAGGTTCGCTTCATCTTCGTGGTGGATATTTATAACGAGGGCGTGGACATCCCGGAGGTCAACACGGTGCTGTTTCTACGTCCCACCGAATCTTTGACCATCTTCCTTCAGCAGCTGGGGCGCGGTCTGCGTCTGGCGGAGGATAAGGAATGTCTGACCGTGCTGGACTTTATCGGCCAAGCCAACAAGCGGTACAACTTCGAGGACAAGTTTGCCGCCCTGCTGTCCAACACCACCCGCAGCGTGACCCGGGAGATCAAGGACGGTTTTGTCTCCGCGCCAAAGGGCTGCTACATCCAGCTGGAAAAGAAGGCAGCCAAGTACATTTTGGACAACATCCGCGCGTCCTACGGCCATACCGCCGGGCTGGTATCCCGGGTGGCCAGCTTTGCGGAGGACAGCGGTCTGGAGCTGACATTGGCAAACTTCCTGGACTATTATCATTTGGATCCCAGGGCAATCTATAAGTTTTCCTCCTTCTCCCGCATCTGCGTCCGGGCGGATGCAATTGCGGATTTCAGCGAACCGCTGGAGGAGGTACTTACAAAAGCCTTTGGTCGGTTGGCCGTTGTGGACTCCCGGCGCTGGATCCGCTTTTTGCTGGATCTGCTGCCGCGCCTGGACGATGTGGACTTTGCGGCGCTGGGTGAGTTGGAACAGCGGATGCTCCAGATGTTCTATGTGACCGTTTGGGGCAAGACGGCGGACAATTGGGCATCCGATGCGGTACTGGATAATCTGTATGCGCTCTCGGACAGCCCTGTGCTGCTTGATGAGCTTTTGGAGCTGCTCCGCTACCGGTATGAGCAGATTGACTTCATTGACGAGCCGGTGGAGTTGGGCTTTGACTGTCCGCTGGATCTCCACTGTACCTATACCCGTGACCAACTTCTGGTGGCGTTGGATTTCTTGAAACCGGCAACGGTGCGTGAGGGTGTGAAATGGCTGCCAGAGAAGCGGCTGGATGTGTTCTTCGTGACGCTGAATAAGGCGGATAAGGATTATTCGCCCACCACTATGTATCACGATTACTCCATCAACGAGAACCTGTTCCACTGGCAGAGCCAGAGCACCACAGCGGCGGACTCGCCCACTGGGCAGCGATACATTCGCCATCGGGAGCGGGGGAGCAAGGTGCTGCTGTTTGTCCGGGAGTTCAAGGCGGACCGGATTACCGGAGGCGCAGAGGCCTATACCTTCCTGAGCACGGCAAATTATGTGAAACATGAGGGGAGCCGGCCGATGAATATCATCTGGAAGCTGGATCGGCCCATTCCGGCGAAGTTTTTGAAGAAGACAAATAAATTGGTGGTGGGATAAATGACGGAGGTAGTAGCGGCCCTGATCTGGGATCAGGACAAGTTTATGATTTGCCAGCGCCCGGCCCATAAGGCCAGAGGGCTTTTGTGGGAGTTTGTTGGGGGAAAGGTAGAGCCGGGAGAGACCAAGGAACAGGCACTTGTTCGGGAATGTCAGGAGGAGCTTGCTGCTACGCTGGATGTAGGCGAGGCATTCATGGATGTAACGCATGAATACCCGGATTTGACGGTTCATCTGACATTGTTCTATGCCGCAATCCGGGAAGGGGTTCCGCAGAAACTGGAGCACAACGATATCCGCTGGATCACGGCAGACGAGATCGACCAGTATGCGTTTTGTCCTGCGGATGAGGAGATATTAGAACGGTTGAAAAAGGGCAGTCTTCATTGACAATCAGATAGGGGGATACCAGTGGACAATTTGTCGCTATTTGATGTTCCGGAACAAGTGCAGGAGCAGATCGATATTCCGGCGCTGACATCTCTTGATGTTGTCAAGATGGAATTTGCCGGAGCGGAAACGCTTTCATGGCAGGAGTTGTTTTCCGGGTTTGATACCTTGCATGCCATTACGTATTCTTCCGGCATCGATTTTGCTTATCAGCTGATCGGTCTCTTTGAACAGGCGGAAATTTTGTTCGGCTGTGACGAGGTGATTTCCTATTCTTTGCAAGAGGTGATGGCTTACCAATGCAAGATGGTGGAGCGTATACGGGACACTGCCAGCAAGATGAAGCTGGACTTGGTTTCTCGTATCGAAAATGGTACGCTGCGTTTTTATGTGGCGCGCAGCGCGTTATCGCATGAAAAGATTTATCTTCTGTCGAATAAGGACGGGCGCAAGCGGGTTGTTATGGGCTCGGCAAACATGTCCCGCGCAGCATTCTGTGGATACCAGCGGGAGAATATCTGCTATGTGGATGGCGCCGCCGCTTATGACTGGTATTGGGATTGTTATTGCCAGCTGCGGGAAGATTGCACCGATCAAATTGCAAAGGAAACCTTGCTCTGCGCAGAAGATGGGGAGAACCTGGAAGAACTGCCGATTGCACGGACTGTAAAGGTGAAAAAGGCGCTGGTTTTGCAGCCAACGGAAGAAGCAAAAGCGGAAGTGCGGTTTGCACTGGATATAAAGAATTTGGCAGGGAAGTTTACACCCTCTGTGCCAAAACCGGACAAGAAAGGCAAATTGATGCTGTCGCCGGAAAAAATAAAATCCATCCGTCGTCAGGTGGTGGCGACACAGAAACAGGAGAAAGAACTGCAAAGCGAATATCCGCAGCTTGAAATCTTTCCGGATGAGATGTTGGTGCGGCTTAATGGAACCGATTTGGACTTATATCCTCCGAAAACAGAAATTGAGAAAGACGTTGCTTTGTTCCTGAAATATATGGATGGATATGAGAAATTTCATGGCGATGTGACTGGGATGCAGCGGCGGTACTATGAATTTGCCAATTGGTTCTTTTGTTCTCCGTTTATGGCATGTATGCGAGACATGGCGGTGCATTATAACCAGAATTTGCTTCCTTATCCGGTGTTTGGTCTGGTATATGGGCAGAGCAAGGCGGGCAAGACCAGTTTTTTAGAGACGCTTCTCAAAATGATGATAGGGCAAAAAACAAAAATCTCTGCACCGGATTTTACCCGGTCCAGCATTGAAGGGCTCAAACGCACGGTAAAGGGTGCGCCGATCATTGTAGATGACTTGACCAACACCCGTTTTAACCAGCATGCCATTGAAACGATCAAAAATGATGACTTCGGTGTGGTGGATGGCCTTGTGCACTATCCGGCGGTGGTTATCAGCGCTAACGAAGATGTAAAAGCTGTCGCGCCGGAAGTGATCCGCCGTACGGTTATCTGTCGGGTACAGGCTGGCCTGACCAACACAGAAGTCATGCGCAGCAGCGTGGTGCGCACGGTGCAGCGCGAGGTGGGAACTGCTTTGTATCGGGAGTATCTGCGGCGAATGTTGGAACTGGTTCCTGATTTGTTAGAAATCATGAAAAGCGAGGAAGCGGAAAGTGCGCCGGATATTCTGGCAGAGTCCTCTCAGGTGTTGATTGAAATTTTCGAGGAGTTTTCGGATACAGATCTTCCGTCGTATATACGTCTGCTTGAATTGGAAGATTATTTCAGCGAAAAAGTGACGGGGAGTTACGCCATCAAGACCATTCGCAGTGCATGGAATACTAGCCGGACATCCTTTGAAATTTCCGAGCGCAATAATGAGATTCGGTATAACGCAGGAGCTATTTGGGAAGCGGACCGCGTATTAAAAGAATTGCCCGAGACGCTGGAGGCGCACAAATCCAGAGAGTGGGTTGTAATGAATTTGGAGGAAGCACGGGCGTTTTTTGGCATCCCGTTCAAAAAATCTTGGTTGGATCGTTTTCAAAAGAGGTAAAGTATGAAGCAATATTTCAAATTGGTGCGTGACCGTATTCCAGAGATTATCGAAGCAGACGGAAAAACATGCGTTTGCAAAACACTTTCTGACGAGGACTACATATCTCTTCTGGACCAAAAGCTGAATGAAGAATTGGCAGAATATCAGGAAAGCAAATCTCTGGAAGAGCTCGCCGGCCTTCTGGAGGTCATGTGGGCGGTCGTGAAGGCCCGCGGGTGGACGCTGGAAGAACTGGAGCAGGTTCGGGCAGATAAGGCGGCCAAGCGGGGCGGATTTGAGAAAAAGATCCTACTGAAAGAAGTGCAGGGATGAGCAGTTCAGCAATCCAGAATTTAGTTGCAGAAAAGATAAAAATGTTGTATAGCATTTCTAAGGAACTGGAAGGCATGTTTTCTGGAAGGCACTACACTCCAGACGGCCACATGATTGGGAGTATTGGTGAAGCCTTGGCAGCCTGTTGCTATGGGCTGAAGTTATTCGAAGCATCTGAGAAAACACATGATGGTCAAGCCACTGACGGACGCCTGGTTCAAATCAAAGCAACACAAATTAGTCGTGTTGCGATTTCCAGTGAGCCGGAGTGGCTGCTCGTGCTGAAAATACATAAAGATGGCACCTTTTCTGAGGAATACAATGGGTCTGGTAAACTGGCCTGGGAGTATTGCGGGAAAATGCAGAAAAATGGTCAGCGCTTCATCTCTCTGTCAAAACTGCGGGAACTTCAAACAAGAGTCCCGCAGTCTGAACGCCTAAAGCAAATAATGTGAGGTGACCACCATGCCTACCTACCGCTCTGCCTCCGGCAGCAGTGCTGAGGATCTATTCATCGAACTGTTCTCTGACATCTTTGGCGCAGAGAAAGTCGGCTATCTCTACTCCCAGTATCCCTTTTCCGACATCTATCAGAACAGCCGGTTTGCCGACTTCCTGATCGAAAACGGCGGGCACAAGGTGGCCATTGAGATCGATGACGAGGCTTCTCACAACCCCAAGCTGGTCTCCCAGAACAAGTTCTATGATGATCTGCTCAAGCAGAACAGCATGATCTATCTGGGGGGGATGTATACCGCTGGGCGGTGCGGCAGATGCAGCAGCAGTCGGAAACCGTCAAGGATGAGCTGCGGGTATTCCTGGGCCAGCATCCCAGTTTCCGGGAGATCGAGGATTACCTCCCCACTCAGCGGGGCAAGTCGCTGGACGGCTCTCAGTTGAATTTGAAGGAGCATCAGAAACAGGCTCTTATGGCGTTGGAGCAGATGCGCCGCAACTTTGAGTCCATCGCCCTGCTTTATCACGCAACCGGCACTGGCAAGACGGTGACCGCCGTCATGGATGCCAAGCGCTTCGGCAAACGCACGCTGTTCCTGGCCCACACGGTGGAACTGGTGGATCAGGCCACCAAGACCTTCCGGGAGCTGTGGCCCAGGGCTACGGTGGGCCGCTATGTGGAGAGCGTGAAGCAAGGCGGCGCTTTTGTGGTTTGCGGCAGTATTCAGAGCGTGGCTCTGAACTTGGAGCGGTTCAAATCGGATGATTTCGGCTACATCATCGTAGACGAGGCCCACCACGCTTCTGCGGATACATATCAGAAAGTTCTGTCCTACTTCACGCCGGATTTTACTCTGGGCCTGACCGCCACGCCGGAGCGGGCCGACGATAAGAACATCCTGGATATTTTCAAAAATACCGCCCACAAGCTGGATGTCCAGACCGCTGTGGAGATCGGCGAGTTGGTGCCGGTGCGGTGCATCAGTAGCAGGTGTGGCCTTGGCATCCGGCCCCTTGGGTGGCTCGGCAGGTTTCTTAGCGTCATTGACAGGCGCAGCCTTGGTATCCGGTGCCTTGGATGGTTCAACGGGTTTCTTAGTGTCGGTGGGAGGTGCGGCCTTGGCATCCGGTGTCTTGGTCGATCCAGCGGGTTTGGGGGGAGAATGGGGCTGACCACTGGGAGAGGAAGGTGTGTTCTGATTGGGGTTTTCTTTGTTATCGGGCATTGAATACCTCCTTTTTATTCCCGAATAGCAATAATGCGTCCCAACTTGGGACGCAAAACGGCGGGCAGTATGCAGTTTTTCTTACTTCACCTCCTATGCCTGCGGGTCTTACTGCCCATATAGGTCATGCTGTACCTCGGCCTGAAAGTAATGCCCGATGGTAATGGGGGCATTATACAGGGCGGTCAGCAGATACCCTCGGATGTTGCGGATTTTGGTGGTGTTTTCCTTCATGCAGTCAAAGACGTATTCGATGTGGGACTGCTCCAACCGCCAAAAACGGTCTTTCACCGCCTCTATAGGGATTTCCTCGCCCCCAATGCGGATGGTGGGGCGGGTGCTGCAAAGGGTATCGGTAATAAGGTCAAGGATCGCATCTACTTCCTCATGCCCGTACTGCTCTGCAAGCCTCTGGTACTCGATGTTTTCCTTCACTTCTTCTCTGCACTCGCATCTATCCATCTGTCGTATCACTCCGCTTGTTGATGGATAGATAGATGGATCAAGATAACTCTTATCAGGATAGATTATATTATTATAATTACCTTCCGATTTTCCGAAGTCTGCACTTCTGATTTTCGGAAGTCTTGAAGTCTGATTTTCCGAAGTCAAGACTTCTGATAGTCCGAAGTCTTGACTTCTGCTTTTCGGAAGTCTGGAGTTCGGTTCCTCCAGCGGGGCGGGTTCTTCTGGCGACTGTGGGATCTCACTGGTAGTAAACTGCTTGACGTAGATTTTAGCCGGACGACCCTGACCTTGCTTGACACGCTCAATTAGGCCGATGCCCTTGCCGGTATCCAGTTCGGCCAGCAGTTTCACGGCTTTATCATGGCCGCAGTTCAAATCCCTCTGTATTTCGTCCAGCGCGTAGTAGATATAGACACGCCCCAAATCGTCATACCAACCATTGCGTGAGGACAACCCCATGCGGTCCAGCAGCAGCCCATACAGCAGTTTAGCGTCTGTGGATAGCCTCTTGAATTGTTGGCCGGTAATCAACAGCCGGGGGATGCGATAATAACTGAAAGCGTCCGACTGACCGCCATAGAAATAATCAAAAGAAATCGCTTGGCTCATGGTGTCACCTCCAAACATGGGTTAAATCTTGTCATTTATCACTCTGCTACTATTGAGAAATTTGGAATATTTTGATATAATCATAAAATAATTTGGTGCAACCCTTTATTATTTTGTGATATATGAAAAAGGAGCACATATGAGTGAAGTAAAAGTTGTCCCCGAAAGTTATAGGACATCAGTGGTAACACCTATTAAACTGAGCACAACCGAGCGGACAGAAACTTCTTTTGCTGTTAGGCAAGTTGATAATCATAATAACTTAAAGAAAAATCTTAAAGGCACACTTATCATTAAAAAGCGGACAAAAGATGGTCCATCTTTTGATGAGCCAGAGAAATTTAGCAGGAGAAATATCAAGTCAAATGAACTGGTTGAAATAGCATTTGATACAGAAGAAACTTATGAACTTGGGAAAGGCCTTTTTGAATACTATAGACTATTAGGTGGTAAAACAACTAATCCGTATGACGAGATAACATATATCGAAAAAGATGAGCGTATCGAGCATATCCGTCAGTTGCTCGAAAGCAAAGAAGGGCTATATGAGGCAATGGCCCAAATTGATTTAACCGTACTAAATGTTGCATTAAATATTGAAAACCTCCGGCGTGTAAAAATTCAGATGAGCCAAAACATGAATAACGACGGAGAAACTGAATTTTGGCAAAAGTTTTTCACCCAAAATGCGTGGATTTTGGCTCAACTATTTCATGCACCAGTGATGTTTTATCAAAATCAACGTTATGTTGGCGGAAAGGGAATGGATAACCACGGCGGACAGTATCCTGACTTGATCTACAAAAACGATATTACAGACAATATTGCAATTATCGAGATTAAGAGTCCAGTTAAACCGTTATTTAGCGGTGACTATCGACAGACCTTTTCACTTAGTGATGAATTAAGCGGTGGGATAAACCAACTCCTGCTACAAAAACAGACGTTATATCGTTCTTATGCTAATCTTTTAGCGGAATCAGAGGAACGGTTTGAGGCAAATAATATTGAATGCATCTTGGTTATTGGAAATGTCAGTGCGCTCAATTCCAAGCAACGTAAGGCTTTTGATACGTTTCGCAATGAATTAAGAACTATTCGGATTGTTGGCTTTGATGAACTTCTAAAACGCATTGAAAATCAACTAACGCTCTTAGAACAAAACAAATAAATTTATAGAACCGTTAATTCGTCCCAACTTGGGACACAAAAAAGGGGGCGTTCACACGGAACGCCCCCCCTGGGGAGTGGTTGAGATGGCACGGATATGCCGATTTCATCACAGAAAAGGGAAAAGGCTTGTTTTCTCACGAAAACAAGCCTTTTTGCGTACCCTTTGGTGGAGATAAGCGGGATCGAACCGCTGACCTCTTGAATGCCATTCAAGCGCTCTCCCAGCTGAGCTATACCCCCATATTCTTCCAAAAATGGAAGTTTATAGGGTACGCAGTATGAAGTTGTCGATTGTTGGTTGCTCATTGGGGGCATACTTTTTATTTTGCAGGCTCCCAGCTGAGCTATACCCCCAGATAGAAGAGAGTGATTATTAAGTTTTTTTGTTCCCAACATGAGGGGTGTGTAACCGCTTCAACTGGGCTCCCAGCTGAGCTATACCCCCAAATAAAAGGGTATGCTGAGTATTTCTTATTCAATTTTCGAGAGGGGTGTGTAACCGCTTCAACCGGGCTCCCAGCTGAGCTATACCCCCATAACAAAAGTACCTATTCCATTCCGCGCCGCAGGGATGTCCTGACGACAAAATATATTATACGCAGGACATCCCTGTTTGTCAAGAAAAAAATCGAAAATCGTACAAAGAAACTTGAGCCGCATCGCGGCACCCTGCCGCCGGTCAGGCAATGCCGAACAGCCGCTTGCCGTTTTCGGTCGTGATGCGCTCGACCTCGGCCACGTCCACGCCCTTGATTGCGGCAATCGTCTCGGCCATGCGGTAGACGTAAAGCGACGAATTGCGCCGTCCGCGGTAGGGCTCGGGCGCCATGTAGGGCGCATCGGTCTCAACCATCAGGCGGTCGAGCGGCGCCTCGCGGATGACCTCGACCGCGCGGCGCGCATTCTTGAAGGTGATGACGCCGGTAAACGACAGATGATAGCCGAGCTTCAGCAGCTCGCGCGCCATCTCGACGCTGCCCGCAAAGCAGTGGAACACGCCGGGCACGCCCGGATAGCGCCGCGCGATTTCCAGACAGTCGGCGTGCGCGTCGCGGTCGTGCACGATGACCGGCTTGCCCAGTTCGCGCGCCAGCTCCATCTGTCTGGCGAACACGACCTGCTGCCGCGCGCGAGCGCGCTCGTCCTTCTCCCAGTAATAGTCCAGCCCGATCTCGCCGATCGCGCGCACGCGCGGCTCGGTCTCGGCCATTTCTTTAATGACCACAAGGTCATTATTCCAGTTTTCGTTGATATTTTCCGGGTGGATGCCGACGGCCGCATAGACGAACGGGTATTTTTGTGCGTAGCTGATCGCCTTACGCGAGGTCTCGACATCGCAGCCGGGATTGAGGATCAGGCCGACATTGTGCGCCGGCATGGACGAGAGCAGCTCATCCCGGTCGCTGTCAAAGCGGCTGTCGTCGTAATGTGCATGGGTGTCAAACAGCATGGTTGCCCTCCCCTTCTCAGATCCAGCCGAAATGCTTGCAGGCATTCCACAGGCCGTCCTGATCGACCGGGTCGGTCACATAGTCGGCCATGCGCTTGAGCGCGTCGCGCGCATTGCCCATGGCAACCGAAAACCATCCCTGCCCGAACATGCACACGTCGTTGGTCCCGTCGCCGAAGATGACGACGTCCCCGTCCGGGATGCCCAGACGCTGCACCATGCGGCGGATACCATTTTGCTTTTCCACCGGCTCGACGAGCAGGATGTCCGGATTGTAGCGCACGGTCGGCAGGCCGGCAAAGTCGATGTCCTGCTGCTGTTCGGCCGTGCAGGCGATATTGACCTTATAGAGCACGTCGAGTGCGCGGTAGTCAAACGTCGGGTCGTACTCGGTCGGGAAGTACTCGGGCGGCGCAAACGGCAGGTATCGCTCGTCGCTCGTCACGCACATGCGCTCGTTGACCGGCGTGACCGCCCACGGGATGCCCGCAGCCTCCAGCCGTCCGATCAGCGCGACGCAGTCCGCGACCGGCAGGCCGCGCATTTCGGCGATCTCGCCGCCGACGGTCAGGCTGTACCCGCCGTCCGCGACGAAATTCTCAAAGCCGTGCTGCGCAGCAAACCACGCCGCCGACGCCTGCAGGCGTCCGGTCGCCAGCGCCGTGAAATGGCCGTTTGCGCGCAGCTGTTCCAGACAGCGCACCGCGCTCCCGGGCATGACCATGGTCTGCCCGAGGCTCAGCGTGCCGTCAATATCAAAAAAGAAGTATTTTTTCTGCATGGTTGTTCCCTGTCCGGTAAATATTTTAATTGGTGTCGACCGTGCGCGTGATGTCCACCACGCCCTTGATCGAGCGCAGGCGGCTGATCAGGTTGTCGAGCTGGTGCACGCCGATGACGTCGACCAGCGCGTTGATGACCGCGTAGCCGTCGTTCAGGTCGCGCGCCGAAATCTCATGCACATTGATCTTGCAGGCGGCCAGCACCGCGGTCACGTCGCTCAGCACGCCGATGCGGCTGCGCGTCGAAATTTGCAGGCCGGTCGAAAAACGGCTCGAACGGTCGGACATGGCCAAATCCTCGTCCCACCATGCGCGCACCCAGCGGTCGGGCTCCTCGTGCATGTGGACGTTGACGCAGTCGCGCCGGTGGATGGACACGCCGTAGCCGCGCGTGACATAGCCGACGATCTCGTCGCCCGGGATGGGCGTGCAGCAGCGCGCGAACTTGACCAGGCAGTTGTCGATGCCCTCGACGACCACGCCGGTCTTGGAGCGGGTGACCCGCTTGGGCTGCTGCTCGGGCTGGGGCTGGGCGGCGTGCTCGGCCAGCTCGCGCTGGCGGCGCAGCTTGCCGACGTCGTCCTTGACCTTGTTGATGACCTTGGTCAGCGTGATACCGCCGTAGCCGATGGCGGCGTACAGCTCGTCGAGCGAATTGAACGAGAATTTGTTGAGCGTGTTCTTGCGCACTTCCTCGTTTTCATAAAAGCCGTTGTACAAAAGGTTGGCGCGCAGCTCGCGGTCGAGATCCTCGCGGCCGTTGACGATATTCTCCTCGCGGCACTCCTTTTTGAACCACTGCTTGATCTTGTTGCGCGCCTCGGTCGTCTTGACGATCTTGACCCAGTCGCGCGTCGGGCCGTGCGCCTCCTTGGAGGTCAGGATTTCGACGATATCGCCGTTTTTCAGTTGGCTGTCAATGGGCGCGATGCGACCGTTGATCTTGCAGCCGGTCATGCGGTTGCCGACCGCCGAATGGATGGCATAGGCCAGATCGATCGGGGTCGCGCCCGCGGGCATGTTGACCACGTCGCCCTTGGGCGTAAAGACGAACACCTCGTCGGCGAACAGGTCGACCTTGATATTCTTGATGAAGTCCTCGGCCTCGGTGTCCTGCTGGGCTTCGAGCAGCTGCCGGATCCACGCAAAGGCCTCCTCGTTGCCCTTTTTGGTCAGCCCCTGCTTGTATTTCCAATGCGCGGCCACGCCGTATTCGGCCATCTTGTGCATCTCGGCCGTGCGGATCTGGATCTCGAACGGCACGCCCGCGCGGCCGATGACCGTCGTGTGCAGCGACTGGTAGCCGTTGGGCTTGGGGGTCGAGATATAGTCCTTGAAGCGGCCGGGGATGGGCTTGTAGAGGTCGTGCACATAGCCGAGCACATTGTAGCAGTCTGCCACCGAGTCGACGATGACGCGCACCGCGCAGATGTCGTAAATCTCATCCATCGTCTTGTGCTGGGCGTACATCTTGCGGTAGATCGAGTAGATGTGCTTGACGCGCGTCGAGATCGTGTTCTGGATACCCGCCTCGGCCAGCTTGGCGCTGATGCGGTCTCGGATGCGGCCGAGAAAGACCTCCTGCTGCTCGCTCTGCTTTTTCAGCCCCTCGACGATCTCGTTATAGCCGATGGGGTCGAGGATTTTGAGCGACAGGTCCTCCAGCTCCCACTTGATGCGGCTCATGCCCAGACGGTGCGCGATGGGCGCGTAAATCTCCATCGTTTCGAGCGCCTTGTCGCGCTGTTTGCGCTCGGGCAGGTACTGGAAGGTGCGCGCGTTGTGCAGGCGGTCGGCCAGCTTGATGAGGATGACGCGGATGTCCTTTGCCATGGCGAGGAACATCTTGCGCAGGTCCTCGAACTGCTCCTGCTCCTTGGAGTAGCGCAGCATGCCCAGCCGGGTGACGCCGTCGACCAGCTCGGCCACCGGCGTGCCGAACTTGTTTTCGATCTCCTTATAGCCGAACTGCGTATCCTCGATGCAGTCGTGCAGCAGCGCGGCGCAGATCGAGTCGGTGTCCAGCCCCATTTCGACCACGATCTCGGCCACCGAGACCGGATGGATGATGTACGGCTCGCCGTTCTTGCGCTTCTGCCCCTCGTGCGCCTTGGCCGCGCACTCGTAGGCCGCACGGATCTTGCGGATGTTGGCCTGCGGGTTCTGCTTTTGCACGCGGTCGAGCAAAAAATCCAATTTGTTCTGCATACCTCGTTCCCCCTTCTTCAGCCCGCCATGCTTTGCAGCGTCGCCAGCACGACCGAGCCGGAAATGTCCGCCTTACCCTCGTAAGGCTTGAGCAGGATGTTGACCATGCCCTCCTTGAAATGATAGCTGATCAGCCCGGACTCGGAAAACACGTCCAGGCACACGAACAGCTTGCCGATGTTGATATCGCGGCGGCTCTCCCACGCGACGCGGCGCGACAGCGCGCCGTCCGGCACGGACAGCCGGCCGTCCTCGGCGCGGCAGGTGATGTGCCGCCACACGGCGACCAGGTCGCCGCGGTCGGGCAGCAGCAGGCGCGCCTCGCGCGCGGTCAGCGGCCCGTCGGCCATATAAGTGTTGTATACGTTGAGCAGCTTCTGGTCGGCCAGATGCTCGCAGTCGCTCAGCTGCGCGTCGCACAGCGTCAGCTGCACCGAGCGGCGGCCGCGGAACTCGTTGACCTCGAGGTGGAACGCGGCGTCGACCGTGTTGCCCTCGACAAAGCCCAGCCCGCCCGCACCCGTGCCGAACCAGATGGCGGAAAAGCGCACGCCGTCCTTGATGAGCGTCATGCGCACATGGCGGTCGGAGGAGATCGGCGTGATCTCCTCGACCGTCATGTCCTTCATGCAGAACACCGGCTCGGGGTTGCGCATGCCGTACGGTTCAAGGACGGACAGTCCCTCGACCTGCTCCAGCGTCAGCCATGCCGGGTGCACCATGCAGTCGATATGCAGCTGCGGCACCAGCTCAGCCATGGTGACGTGCGTTTCCGCGTAGGCGCGCAGGCGGTCGCGCAGCGCGCCGATGTTGTCCGCGTCGACCGTCAGCCCGGCGGCGAGCGCATGCCCGCCGTAGCGCTCGAGCAGGTCGCCGCACGAGGTCAGCGCGTCGAACAGGTTGAAGCCGCCGACCGAGCGCCCCGAGCCCTTGCCCGTGCCGTCCTTGTCCAGCGCGATCAGCACGACAGGACAGCCGTACCGGTCGCACAGGCGCGAGCACACGATGCCTATGACGCCGTGGTGCCAGCCCTCGCCCGCCAGCACGATGATCTTATCCTCCAGCGGGTTATATTCGGTGCGCAGGCGCACAAGCGCCTGTTGCAAGATCTGGTTTTCCTCATTCTGCCGCAGCTTGTTCTGCTCGCACAGCTGCGCGGCCAGCGCCTGCGCGCGCACCGGGTCGCGCGTCAGGAACAGCTCGGCGGCCAGCTCGGCGCGGCCCATGCGGCCGGCCGCGTTGATGCGCGGCGCGAGCACAAAGCTGATGGTCGACGAGGTCAGGCGGCGGTTTTTCATCCCGGCCTCGCGCAGCAGCATTTCCAAGCCGATATTGCCGGTCGCGGCCAGCTTTTTCAGCCCCGCCGCAACGATGATGCGGTTCTCGCCCGTGATGGGCATGACATCCGCCACCGTGCCCAGCGCCACTAAGTCGGCATACCGGTCGAGCATGGCCTGCGCATCGCCCTCGAGCGCGCAGACCAGCTTGAACGCCACGCCCACGCCCGCAAGGCTGTCGAACGGGTAGGTGCAGTCCGGCCGCTTGCAGTCGACCACCGCGTCGGCGTCGGGCAGCGTGTCGTGGCACTCATGGTGGTCGGTGATGACCACCTGCATGCCCAGCGCGCGGGCGGCGGCGATCTCCCCGTCCGCCGTAATGCCCGCGTCGACCGTGATGAGCAGGCGCGCGCCCTTGTCGTACAGCGCCTGCATGGCCGCGCACGTCAGGCCGTAGCCCTCGCGCAGGCGGTTGGGGATATAATAATCGCATCTGGCGCCGCGGCCGCGCAGGTAGTCGACCAGCGTGCAGGTGGCGGTGACGCCGTCGACGTCATAGTCGCCATAGACCACGATGCGCTCCCGGCGCGCCATCGCGCCCTCAATGACCGCGACGGCTTTGTCCATATCGGCCAGCAGGAACGGGTCGTGCAGCCCGGCGGGGTCGCAGTTGAGGTAGGCCTGCGCTGCCGCAGGCGTGTCAATGCCGCGCGCGGCCAGCACCGCGGCGGTCAGGGGCGCGTAGCCGCCCCCGGCAGCCAGCGCGCGCACGCGGGCTTCGTCGGGATCGGCGACCACCCAGCGTTTTGTTTTCATAGGACTCCCTCATTTATTTTATATTACCATTATTATACCAAGATACGCTGCAAAGCTCAACATTTTTATGCAAATTGTCAAAAAGCGGGTATCCACTGCTGGAATACCCGCTTTATCTTCTATTTATTCCCTTATTGTCCATCCGTTTCCGGCGCCTGACGCTTGAGCACACGGCTCAAATACTGTCCGGTGTAGGAATCCGGACAGGCGGCGACCTCCTCGGGCGTGCCCGAGGCGACCAGACGGCCGCCGCCGTCGCCGCCCTCGGGGCCGAGGTCGAGGATATAGTCGGCCGTTTTGATGACGTCGAGGTTGTGCTCGATAACGACCACGGTGTTGCCCGCGTCGACCAGCTTATGCAGCACGTCGACCAGCTTGTGCACGTCCGCAACATGCAGGCCGGTGGTCGGCTCGTCCAAAATATAGATGGTCTTGCCGGTCGAGCGCTTGGAAAGCTCGGTGGCGAGCTTGGCGCGCTGCGCCTCGCCGCCGGACAGCGTGGTCGACGACTGGCCGAGCTTGACGTAGCCCAGGCCGACCTCGCGGATGGTTTCCAGGCGTCTGGCGATCTTGGGGACGTTCGCGAAGAACTCGCACGCCTCGTCGACCGTCATGTCGAGCACCTCATAGATGTTCTTGCCCTTGTAGCGCACCTCGAGCGTTTCCTTGTTGTACCGCTTGCCTTTGCACACGTCGCAGGGGACGTATACGTCGGGCAGGAAGTGCATTTCGATCTTTAACAGACCGTCGCCCGAACATGCCTCGCACCGGCCGCCCTTGACGTTGAAGGAAAACCGGCTCGGCCCGTAGCCGCGCGCCTTGGCGTCCGCCGTTTTGGCGAACAGGTCGCGGATATCGTTGAACACGCCCGTGTAGGTCGCGGGGTTGGAGCGCGGCGTGCGCCCGATGGGCGACTGGTCGATGTCGATGACCTTGTCGAGGTAGGACAGGCCGGTGACCTTGTCGTGCGCGCCCGCGCGCGTCTTGGCGCCGTTGAGCTCAGCAGCCAGCTTCTTGTACAAAATCTCATTGACGAACGACGACTTGCCCGAGCCGGACACGCCGGTGACGCAGGTGAACGTGCCGAGCGGGATGGTGAAGTCGGTGCGCTTTAAGTTGTTGACCGCGCAGCCCTTGACCGTCAGCTTTTTGCCGTTGCCCTTGCGGCGCACGTCCGGCACCGGGATACGCTTGCGGCCGGACAGGTACTGCCCGGTAATGGACGTTTCGCTTTTCAGCAGGTCGTCGACCGTGCCCTCGAACACGACCTCGCCGCCGCTGCGCCCCGCGCCCGGGCCGATATCGACGATGTGGTCGGCGGCGAACATGGTGTCCTCGTCGTGCTCGACGACGATCAGCGTGTTGCCGAGGTCGCGCAGGCGTCCCAGCGTCGCGAGCAGCTTGTCGTTGTCGCGCTGGTGCAGGCCGATGGAAGGCTCGTCAAGGATATACAGCACGCCCATCAGCGACGAACCGATCTGCGTCGCGAGCCGGATGCGCTGGCTTTCGCCGCCCGACAGCGTGCCCGACGCCCGCGACAGCGTCAGGTATTCCAGACCGACCGACTGCAAAAAGCCCAGCCGGTCCATGATCTCCTTGATGACGCGGTCGCCGATCTTGTGCTGCATATCGGTCAGTTTCAGTGTGTGCAAAAACTCCATCGCCTTAACGACCGACTTCTCGGAAAATTCCGCGATGTTCAGCCCGCCGATCGTGACAGCCAGCACCTCGGGGCGCAGGCGGCGGCCGTGGCACGCGGGGCACGGGATTTCGCTCATGCACTCCTCGATCTCGCCGCGCGCGTAATCGCTCGAAGTTTCCTTGTAGCGGCGCTCGAGGTTGCACACCACGCCCTCGAACGGCTGCCGCATGACGCCGCCCGACACGCGGCTGACCGACAGCTCGAGCGGCTCGTCGCCCGTGCCGTAGAGCAGCTCGTGCAGCGCGTCCTTGCCCATGTCCTCAATCGGGGTGTCAAGCGTAAAGCCATGCTTTTTGCCCAGCGCGGTGAAGTACATGCCCGCGATCGTGCCCGGCTCAGCGCTGCCCCAGCCGGACGCGCGGATGGCGCCCTGCCGGATGGACAGCTTTTTATTCGGGATGATGCGGTCGGGGTCGACGCGCATCTGCATGCCGAGGCCGGTGCAGACCGGGCACGCGCCGTAGGGGTTGTTGAACGAGAACATGCGCGGCGTCAGCTCTTCGATCGAGATGCCGCAGTCCTCGCAGGCATAGTTCTGCGAAAAGGTGATCGGCTCGCCGCCGACCACGTCCGCGATGACCAGCCCGCCCGACAGCGCCGCCGCCGTCTCGACCGAGTCGGTCAGGCGGGAGCGGATATCCGCGCGGATGGCAATGCGGTCGACGACGATCTCGATGTTATGTTTTTTCGTCTTTTGCAGCTTGATCTCCTCGGACAGGTCGCGCATCTCGCCGTCGACCCGCACGCGGACATAGCCCTGCCGCCGGGCGTCCTCGAACACCTTGACGTGCTCGCCCTTTTTGCCGCGGATGACCGGCGCGAGAATCTGCACGCGCGTCTTTTCCTCCAGCGCCATCAGCCGGTCGATGATCTGGTCGATCGTCTGCTGGTGGATCTCCTTGCCGCACTTGGGACAGTGCGGCGTGCCGATGCGCGCCCAGAGCAGACGCATGTAGTCGTAGATCTCGGTGACCGTGCCGACCGTCGAGCGCGGGTTCTGCGAGGTGGTTTTCTGGTCGATCGAGATGGCGGGCGACAGGCCGTCGATGTAGTCGACGTTCGGCTTGTCCATCTGCCCCAAAAACTGCCGCGCGTAGCTCGACAGCGACTCGACATAGCGGCGCTGTCCTTCGGCATAGATCGTGTCGAACGCCAGCGACGATTTGCCCGAGCCGGACAGGCCGGTCAGCACGACCAGCTTGTCGCGCGGGATCTTGATATCGATGTTTTTCAGGTTGTGCTCGCGCGCACCCTTGACATGAATATATTCCTGCATGATGTGTGGTACTCCAACCTCATTTCCTTCGGTTCCCTATCCTATGCTATCTTACTATTGTGCCGCGCTCACACCTTGATGATACTGCCCGCGGCGAGGAACGCGATGCGCTCGCCCAGCGTTTCATACAGCACGTCGAAGGCGTGCTGGCCGGTGCAGTGGCAGGTGTAATAGCGGCTTTTTGTATCTGCCAGACGTGCGGCGACCGCGCGGATATTTTCGTCCGGCTCGCTTTTGCCGCTCGACGGGCTGAACAGGTGCATGCCGCCGACGACCACGTCCGGGTCGCGGCCGAGCAGCGCGCGCGCCCGCGCGCAGATGTTGACCACACCTCGATGCGCGCAGCCGGTAAAGAGCACGGCCTTGTCGCCCTCACGGACGAGCAGGCTTTGCTCGTGGACAAAGCGGTCGGGGACATATTCCCCGTTTTCCCGCTCGTACAGCGTGCGGTTGCCCTGCGGCACACAGTCCGTGCCGGTGATATCGGAAAACAGCGTCAGTTTTTCGTCGATATTAGTCACGCCCGACACGCGCCGCAGGCGCGGGCTTTCGGCCAGCGCCGCGTCCAGCCCGATGTCTTTGATGCCGTCTGGCTTGTGCGAAAAGTGCGGCTCGAACGCCTGCGCGTGCACATAGACCGGCGCATGGCCGTTGACGGCCAGAAAGGCCGCAAGGCCGCCGCCGTGGTCGTAGTGCCCGTGCGAGACAAAGGCCGTGTCGACTTCGGACAGGTCGACGCCGCACGCGGCGGCGTTCTGCAAGAACAGGTCGGTCTGCCCCATGTCGAACAGCAGCTTGCGGCCGTCTGTTTCGAGGTAAAAGCTCAATCCGTGCTCGCAGGCAAAGCCCGGCGCGCACGCGGTATCCTCCATGAGCGTTACGATTTTCATTTGCCTTCCTCCAGCGCCTTGATCTGGTCGCGCAGCTGGGCGGCAATCTCGAACTCGAGCATCTTGGCCGCCTCCTTCATCTGCTTGGTCAGGCGGGCAATCTCGCGCTCGCGCTCGCCCTTGGTGCGCAGCTTCTTCTTGCTGCTCGTCGGCACGTTGGACGTGATCTCGATGACGTCCTGCACCTTCTTTTTGACCGACTTGGGCACAATGCCGTGCTTTTTATTGAACGCATCCTGCAGGGCGCGGCGGCGCTCGGTCTCGTCCATCGCGCGGCGCATCGAGGGCGTGATGCTGTCCGCGTACAGCACGACCATGCCGTGCTCATTGCGCGCGGCGCGGCCGATGGTCTGGATGAGCGAGGTCTCGGAGCGCAAAAAGCCCTCCTTGTCCGCGTCGAGGATGGCGACGAGCGACACCTCGGGGATATCCAGACCCTCGCGCAGCAGGTTGATGCCGATGAGCACATCGAACACGCCCAGACGCAGGTCGCGCACCAGCTCCTGCCGCTCGATGGTCTTGACGTCGTGGTGCATGTAGCGCACCTTGATGCCCGCGGTTTCCAGATACGCCGTCAGGTCTTCGGCCATCTTCTTGGTCAGCGTCGTGACCAGCACGCGCTCGCCCTTGGCCGTGCGCGCGTTGATCTCGCCGATCAGGTCGTCGATCTGCCCCTCGACCGGGCGCACAACGACCTCTGGGTCGAGCAGGCCGGTCGGGCGGATGACCTGCTCGACCACCTGCCCGGAGCGGGACAGCTCGTACTCGCCGGGCGTCGCGGAAACGTAAACGATCTGGTTGAGCCGCTCGTTGAACTCGTCGAAGTTCAGCGGGCGGTTATCATAGGCCGAGGGCAGGCGGAAGCCGTTCTCGACCAGGCTTTCCTTGCGGGCGCGGTCGCCGTGGTACATGGCGCGCACCTGCGGCAGCGTGACGTGGCTCTCGTCGACGATCAGCAGGAAGTCGTCCGGGAAATAGTCGATCAGCGTAAACGGCGCGCTGCCCGGCTCCCGGCGCGACAGCACGCGCGAATAATTCTCGATGCCGCTGCAAAAGCCGATCTCCTGCAGCATTTCAATGTCGTACCGCGTGCGCTGGCCGATGCGCTGCGCCTCGATCAGCTTGCCGTTTGCCTCGAAATACGCGATGCGCTGTTCGAGTTCGTCCTCCAAATCGCGGATGGCGGCCTGCAATTTGTCTTTGGGTGTGACATAGTGGCTCGCCGGGAAGATCGCCGTGTGCCCCAGCTCGCCCAGCACGACGCCGGTCAAGGGGTTGATGCGGCTGATGCGGTCGACCTCGTCGCCGAAGAACTCGATGCGCACGACGTCCTCGTCCGAGTAAACCGGCCAGATCTCGACCGTGTCGCCGCGCACGCGGAAGCGGTTGCGCTCGAAGGCGATGTCGTTGCGCTCATACTGGATGTCAATGAGCCGGTGGATGAGCGTCTCACGGCTGATCTCCATGCCGGGGCGCAGCGAAATGACCATCTTCTTGTAGTCGATCGGGTCGCCGAGCGAGTAGATGCACGACACCGACGAGACGATGATGACGTCCCGCCGCTCGGAGAGCGCCGAGGTCGCCGAGTGGCGCAGGCGGTCGATCTCGTCGTTGATGGCCGAGTCCTTTTCGATATAGGTATCGGTCGAGGCAATATAGGCCTCGGGCTGGTAATAGTCGTAATACGAGACAAAATACTCAACCGCGTTGTGCGGGAAGAACTCGCGCAGCTCGGTGCACAGCTGGGCGGCGAGCGTTTTGTTGTGCGCGAGCACCAGCGTCGGCCGCTGGGTCTGCTCGATGATATTGGCCATGGTAAAGGTCTTGCCCGAGCCGGTCACGCCCATCAGCGTCTGCTCGGTCAGGCCATTATCCACGCCCTCGACCAGCTTTGCCACCGCCTCGGGCTGGTCGCCCGCCATCTTATACGGGCTTACGATCTGGAAATCCGGCATATCCTACCTCCTTGGTCCCATCGTGCTGCGGCGCAGCTTGCAGATGGATGTGTACTTGCCGCGCGCGACAACGCAATGGTCGACCAGCTCCAGCCCCAATCCGGCCAGCGCCTGCTCCAGCCGCCGCGTGACCGTCATGTCCTCCTCGGACGGCGTTGCCGCCCCGTGCGGGTGGTTGTGCGCGAGCGCCACGCCGGCCGCATTGCACAGCAGCGCGGTGCGCGCGATCTTATACGGGTCGGCCGATACCTGCGCATGGCCGCCGCGGGCGACCTCCTCGCACTTGAGCACGCGCCCCGCGCCGTCCAGATAGGCGGCCAGCAGCACCTCGTCCCGCTCGCCTGCAAACTGCGGCACGAAATACGCGCCGATGCGCTCATAGGTGTTGAGCTTTTCGCTGTGCCGCTCGGATTTTTCCACGTCCATCTGATAGCGCGCGCACAGCGCAAACACGGTTTTGATCAGGTCGGCCGCGCGCGGGCCGATGCCCTCGACCTCGCACAGCTGCTCGGCCGGGGCTTCGAGCACGGCGTGCAGCGCGCCGAAGCGCGCCATCAGCCGGTGCGCGATCGGGTTGGTATCGACGCGCGGGATGGCAAAGAACAGCAGCAGCTCGAGCACCTCATGGTCGCTGAACGCGTCCAGCCCGAAGCGGCGGAACTTTTCCATCACGCGCTTGCGGTGGTTCTGATGCAGTTGCTCCGCCATACGTCCGGCCTCCTTTGGTGGTCACAGATGGATGCGCTGCTCGGCCTGCCGCAGCGCGCGGGCGACGAGCGGGCTGTTCTGGATGTCCGGGAAGGGCACGGTCGGCTGCGGCTCGCCCTCGTGCGGGCGCAGGCTTTTGCCCATCCACAGCACATCCCGCCACTGGCCGAACTTGTACATGCTCTCCTGATAGGCGCCCGAGATGATAAAGCCCATCGCCTTGTGGAACTTCATCGAGCGCTCGTTGGGCGAGGTGATGCCGACATAGATGTTATAGTATCCCTGCATCGCCAGCAGTTCAAACAGCGCCGCGTAGATCGCGCCCGCGATGCCGTGCCGGTGCCACTCCTGCGCGACATAGATCGAGGTCTCGACCGACCACTGGTAAGCCGCGCGCGTACGGTGCGGCGAGGCGTAGCCGTAGCCCACTACTTCGCCGTCGACCGTGCACACCAGCCACGGCAGGCGCTGCCGGTAGGTGCGCATGCGGCCGAGGAACTCGTCCAGCGTGGGCGGCGCATATTCGCTCGATACGGTGGTCTGGATGACATAGGGCGCGTACAGCGCCAGCATCGCGGCCGCGTCCTTTTCGTCCGCGGCGCGCAGAACGACTTCCGGCATGGTTTTCTCCCCCGTTGCGATAATTTCCGTCACCTTATTATACCGCGCGCCCCCGCCTTGTTCAACCGGTTTTTACCGTCCGTCCTGCCAAAAATCGTACATCCGTTCGTGCCGTATTTGTGCGCTTTTGCCCGCGGCTGCGACAAGATTCTTCCCCCTTCCGCCCCTGCTTCTTGTCCGCACTGACGATTGCTTTTGCCGCCCCGCCTGTGGTATACTACTGTATGCAATTTCGCAGATGCAAAGGAGGCCCCGCATGATGGTCCGTCACGGTTTCATCCATTCCAAAGAGGATATCAAATTCCTTGTGCTGTTCGCCATGGACCTGCTGCCCTTCCCGGTCAGCTTCAGCACGGTCGTCGACCTGACGACGTGGTGCGACGGGGGCTTTGGTTATTTTGAGCTGAGCGAGGCATTCTATGAAATGATCCCGACCGGGCACCTGGCCGAGACGCGCGGCGAAGGCGAAGCGCTCTACCAGATCACGGACAAGGGGCGCGAGGCCACGCGCATTTTTGAAAAACAGCTGCCCTACCCGGTGCGCGAGGCCGCGCAGCGCTCGGCGCTGCGGGTGGTGCGGCAGATCCGGCGGGACGCGGCCATCCACACCTCGGTCACCGAGCACACGCCCACCGACCTGACCGTGCGCATGGAGATGGAGCAGGTGTTCGCGCTGGAAATGGCCGTGGTCAGCCGCGCGCAGGCCTCCATGCTCGAGCGAACATTCAAAAACCACGCGGAAGCGGTCTACCAGACGCTGCTGGCCGCCATGACCGCGGACTATGAGGCCAAGAAAGAAGACGATACCCCTTGAACTACCTGAAACAACTGCTCGTGCTGCTCTCCTGCTGCGTGGCGGGCGACGCGCTCTCGCTGCTGCTGCACGGCGCGTTGCCGGGCAATGTGCTCGGGCTGGCGCTGCTGCTCGTGCTGCTGGTGTGCAGCCCGCTGCAGCTCGCCCACGTCGGGCAGACCGCCGACTACCTGCTGCAAAACATGGCGTTTTTCTTCCTGCCCGCCTGTCTGGGCGTGCTCGAGATCTTCGCACAGATCAAAAGCGAGATACTGGCCATTTTGGCCGTGTGCGTGCTGACCACACTGTGCACCGCGGCGGCGACAGCGTTTACCGTGCACATCGTGTTCCGGCTGCAGCACCGCGAAAGCGAGGAGGCGTTCGACCATGACTGACCTGCTCTCCTCCTCCACCCTGTGGCTGGCGGTGTCCATCGGCTGCTACGCACTGGGCGTGAAAGCGCAGCAGAAAACCGGCTCGGCGCTGTGCAACCCGCTGCTGCTCTCGTCGGTCATGGTGGGCGCGCTGCTGGTCGCGACCGGCACCAGCTACCAGACCTATGAAAACGCCGGGCAGCTGATCTCGTTCTTCCTGACGCCGGCGACCGTCGCGCTGGCCGTGCCGATCTACCGCAAGCTGGACGTGCTGAAAAAGAACCTTGCGCCCATCCTGGCGGGCGCGCTCGTCGGCTCGCTGACCTCGATCGGGAGCGTGCTGCTGTTCAGCCGCCTCTTCGGCCTGTCGGGCGTGACCACCCGCTCGCTCGTGCCCAAGTCGGTCACGACGCCGATCGCGGTCGCGCTGTCCGACATGATGGACGGCCTTGCGCCCGTCACTGCCATCGCCGTGGTGTTCACCGGCATTGTCGGCGCCATCCTGCTGCCGACCTTCCTCAAGTGCATCGGCGTGCGCAACCCGGTGCAGATGGGGCTGTCGATCGGCACGGCCGCGCACGCGGTCGGCACCTCGCGCGCCATCGAGCTGGGCGAGACCGAGGGCGCGATGAGCGGCCTTGCCATCGGCGTGGCCGGCCTGCTGACCGCGCTGCTCGTGTCCGCCGGTTCGATGCTGTTCGGCTGACCCCGCACCATGGACAAAAAAGCCCCGGGGCGGAACCATCTGGTTCCGCCCCGGGTTTTGTCGTTCACCGCCGTTTCTGGAAGGCCAGCCGCTCGCCGCGCCCCTCCTCCAGATCGATCAGCCCGCAGTAGGTATAGCCCAGCCGCTGGAGCAGCCGCTGCATCGGCTTGTTGTCCCGGTGGGTGTCGATGCGGATGTTACCGCACCGGGCAAGGCACCATTCCAGGCAGTACGCCGCCGCGCCGTGTCCCTGCTCGGCCGCCGCGATGCGGTGCACCACGCCGTAGGGCGCATCATCCAGCCACGCCCCTTCGCGGATGACGCGGTAGGTCGGCTCGCCCGCGGTCGAAAAGAAAAACGTCGCCACAATGCGCCCGGCTTCGACACAGACATAGCTGCACCCCGACCGGATATCGGCCTCGAGCACCGCCTGCGGCGGGAAGCCCGGCTCCCACTGGTCCGGGTTGCCGGTGCGCACCATGAAACGCTGCGCGTTGTCGTAAATGGCGCGCAGCGCGGGCAGGTCATCCGGCCGCGTGTGCCGTATTTCCATGGTTATACCTCCCCCAGCCACTCGGCGCACAGCGCCAGCCACCGCGCAACATGCCGGTCGGGACGGCGGCCGCGCGCCGGGTCGTAGGTTTCAAAGTCCGCCAGCGCCAGCCCGTGTACGCCATGCGGGAACAGGTGCAGCTCGTGCGGCACACCCGCGCGCCGCAGCGCGGCCTCGAGCAGCAGCGTGTTCTCGACCGGCACCGAGCCGTCCTCCAGCGTGTGCCACAGGAACACCGGCGGCGTGTCCGCGTCCACCAGCGTTTCCAGCGAAAACGCCTGCTGCCGCGCCGCGTCCCCGCCTGCCAGCCGCACAAAGCTGCCGCGGTGGGCATACGCCCCCGCCGTCACGACCGGATAGCACAGCAC
This sequence comes from uncultured Agathobaculum sp., assembly GCF_944384735.1. Classification (GTDB taxonomy): domain Bacteria; phylum Bacillota; class Clostridia; order Oscillospirales; family Butyricicoccaceae; genus Agathobaculum. The sequence continues at coordinate 27,355 of NZ_CALWUN010000011.1, forward strand.
GGCGGCATAGGGCCGGTGCGCGGCAAGGTCGGCGCCCGGCGCGAACCAGTCCGGTTTGTTCCATACGGCGGCCAGCGTGCCCGCCAGATGCGCGCCCGCCGAAAACCCGCCGACCGCAATGCGGGTGTGGTCGACGCCAAACTGCGCGGCGTGCCGCCGCACCCACGCCACCGCCGCACTGAGCGCGTGCAGCGGCTTTGTGCCGAGCGGCGTGTCCGTGCAGTCATATTCCAACACAAAGGTCTCGACCCCGTGCCGCGCAAAGGCGCGCGCCACGGGCGCGCCCTCGCGGATCGAACAATATTCATATCCCCCGCCCGGGCAGAGCACGAGCGCGGGCTTGCCCGCGCCCGCCGCCGCGCCCGCGTGCGTCAATGTGCCGTGCGGCACCGTTACCGTATGCATCGCTTCCCCTCCCCTGTCCCGGTCACACATTGTACCGGTTGCGGATGTCGATCCGCGCCAGAATGCGCTCACTTTCGGGTTTTTCCCCGACCAGCAGGTAGTCCAGCAGCAGCTCGATCGGGCGCACGCCCTGCAGGCGCGCGTCCTGGTCGATCAAAAAATCGATCAGCCCGGCGCGGACGTTTTCCGCGTTGACCTCGGACAGGTCGTGGCAGATCAGGTGCACCCGGCCCTGCGCGCCCAGCTCGCGCAGCGCGTCGCACGCGCCTACCTGCCCGTTGACCGAGACATACACGCCGCGCAGCGCCGGGTTGTCGCGCACCGCGCGGCACACGAGGTCGTGCGCCAGCTGCTGGTCGTCGCCGCAGGTCTCGGGCGGCAGCAGGCGCAGGCCGGGGAAGCATGCTGCCGCTTCATCGCAGAAGCCGTCCACCCGCTGCCGGTGGGACAGGTTTTGCGCCTGTCCGGCGACCACCAGCACCGCGCCCTCGCCCGCCAGCAGCAGATCCATCAGCCCGGCGCAGGCGCGGCCGCAGGCATAATTATCCGGCCCGACATAGCACAGCCGCCCGGAGCCCGGCAGGTCGGTGTTGAACGTGATAACCGGCATTTTGGCCGACAGCAGGCGCAGCCGGTCGCGCACCGCTTCGTCCTCGACCGGCGTGACCGCCAGCCCCTGTATGCCTGCCGCCACCAGCTCGTCGATCGCGGCCAGCTGCCGCGCCGCGTCCACACCTTCGAGCGGACGCAGCAGCACCTGCGCGCCCTCGCCCTGCAGGCGGGCGCGGGCGCGCCGCGCCTCCTCATACACCATGTGCATGAACATGGTTTCGACCGACTGCACGATCACGCCGATGCGGATCGGGTTTTTTGCCAGCGCCAGCAGCCGCCCGGCGCGGTTGGGGCGGTAGCCCCGCTCCGCCGCGATGCGCCGCACGCGCGCGGCCACCTTGGGATCGACCCGGCCGCGGTTATTCAGCGCACGGTCGACCGTGCCGCGCGAGACGCCCGCCAGCGCGGCGATTTCAGCCAATGTGACAGCCATCTGTTCCCCCTATTCCTTCCTGCGGAAGGACGCCGCCCTCTCCCGCGGCGCCCTCCGCACATGCCCCATTTCCCTGCCGCGCGCCCGTTACGCGCGGCGCGTGCCGCCGCCCAGTGCGGCGGCTATTTCATCCCGCGCAGCCAGCAGCGGCCCGCGCAGCGTGGCGATGCGCGCATCCGGCAGGTGGCTGACCGGCGCGGACACCGAAAGCGCATACGACGCGCGGCCGCTGTAATCCGGTATGGCCGCCGCGATGCAGCGCACGCCCAATTCGTTCTCCTCATCGTCGAGCGCATAGCCCAGCTGCCGCACGCGCGCCAGCTCGCACAGGAACGCCTCTTCGGACAGGATGGTATGCGCCGTCCATGCGGTCACCCGGCTGTCCGCCCACAGGGCGCGCACCTCGCTGTCCGGCCAGGTGGCCAGGATGGCCTTGCCCACGCCCGTGCAATACAGCGGGCGGCGCATGCCGATGCGCGAAAACATGCGGATCGCGCACTGGCTGTCCTCCACCTTATGGATATAGACGATATCGCGCTCCTCCCGCATGACCAGATGCACGGTTTCGCCGGTCAGGCAGCCGAGGCGCTCCATCGGCGCGCGCGCCAGCCCGACCACATCGAGGTTATCCATGATATAGCCGCCCAGTTCGCACAGGCGCATGCCCGCGCGGTAGATGCTGGTGGCCGCGTCGCGCTGCACATAGCCGCGCGCGCACATGCTGGACAGCAGGCGGTGCACCGTGCTCTTGTGCAGGCCGGTCTCGGCTGACAGCGCGCCGATGGTCATGCCGCCCCGGCTGCGGCACAGTGCTTCCAGCAGGTCGAAGGCGCGGTCGAGCGATTGTACCGAAGTCGGTTCCGCCATGGCAAAGCCCCCTGTTCCGCATTATAAAACTTTATTCCATCATACCGGATTCCGCCGCAAAACACAAGGGGAATTTTTGGGCGGCGGCATATCAGGCGGCGCCCAAAAATTTTTATAAAAAAATGGTTGACATTTCAGTTAGCTTATGCTAACCTATATTCAGGTTAGCCGATGCTTACTCAATTGCCAGACCGCCTGTGCCGTCCAAACGGAACGGGATGGCACGGCATCAGATACACCGCTCCTATGTATTTGCGCATCATCCGAACAGACATCCCGTGCCCCGGCGGTGCGGCTGTCCGGCTAACCGCAGCCACACCGCTTCCGGTATGTCCAACGCAGAAAGGGAGGGAAATACCGCCTATGAACCACCAGCTCGACCGCTTGTTGGCCGCTTACTGTGCGCCGACGCTTGCCGGGATCAAGCCTGCCAGTCTGGTTTCGTGCAGCCGTTCGGCACATCCCAACCTGCCACAGCAATTGCAAACCTACCGGCAGGCTTTCGCCGCGCGCGGCATCCGCTTTGATATCCTGTGCGCATGCCCGGGGAGGTTTCTGCTGCTGGTTTACCACCATGGGCAGCTTGCCCGCTGCCTGTCGGACAGGCGCGTGCAGCGCGTGCTGGCACAGGCCGGCTATCCGACCGGCGCGCCGCTCGGTACGCTGCTGGACACCCTGCGGGGACGCATGGCTGCGCAGCAGGATTTCCCCCATGAAATCGGCCTGTTCCTCGGCTATCCGGTCGAGGATGTGATAGGCTTTATCCGTCACGGCGGCCGCGGCTGCAAGCTGTGCGGCTACTGGAAGGTTTATGGCGACGCGGAAGCAGCCTCCCGCCTGTTTGACCGGCTCAGCCGGGTATGCCAAGCGGTCAAGCGGCGCATCGAACAGGGCGAAACGCTGCTGGAGGTGTTTGCAGCCGCTTGACCTTCCCCCATTGTTTTATCCATTCATGCCCACTTTTACAGGAGGATTGACCACCATGAGCAAAGCAGCAGTAATTTTCTGGAGCCAGACCGGCAACACCGAACAAATGGCGGACGCAATCGCCGCAGGCATCCGTGCGGGCGGCATGGAATGCGACGTCAAGAACGTGGCCGAAACCAGCGCCGCCGAGGCGCTTGGCTACGCCAAATTGGCGCTCGGCTGCCCGGCCATGGGCGCGGAGGTGCTCGAGGAAGCCGAGTTCGAACCGTTCTTCACCGAATTGGAAGGCAAACTGGGCGGCCGCAAGCTGGCGCTGTTCGGCTCTTATGGCTGGGGCGACGGCCAATGGATGCGCGACTGGGTGCAGCGCGCAAACGACGCGAATGCCAACGTCTACACCGACGAGGGCCTGATGGCGCACGAAACGCCGGATGAAGATGTGCTGGCACAGTGCCGCGCCTTCGGCGAGGGCTTTGCCGCCTATTAAACCGACCCATCCCCGCGCACACGCGCCTTCCGCGCGGCGCACATCTTCCGATACCGCATCAAAACGCGCCATGATACCTGCGTTTTGAACCAACTATGGTCATGCCTGCCCTGCGGGGCAGTTATGATACAACTATCCTTTCTTGTCCCGGGGGAATCCCCCAAGGGTATGCCTGCTCTGCATACCCGCAACATGTATGCCCGCAGCCGTCCGGAACAACGGCTGCGGGCTTCCTCCATTGACCGGCGGCGCACACCGGCCGCGCGCAGGCCCCTTGCCTGCGGACGCGCGCTGTGCTATGCTGGTACCAACGAACACTTGGAAAGCGAGGGATGCAAAATGGCAACCCTGATCGTCGGCCTGCTGGTGGCGGCGCTGGTCGTGCTGGCCGCGCGCGCCGTAGTGCGCCAATCCAAAACGGGCGGGTGCAGCGGCTGCGGCGGCGGGTGCCGTGGGTGCAGCGGCGGCTGCCACATCACGAAACCCGACCAGCCCACCCCCAAGCCGTGACGCCCTCCCGGCCGATGGCGGAACGCCTGCGGCTGGGAGAGGAAGCGCTGCAAAACAGCATCAAAAAGGACCGTCCTGCCGGCACAGGGCGGTCCTTTTCCCGTTATGCGGGCTGTCCCTGCACCGCTCCCACATCGACTGCCCCGCCAGACAACGCACGCCGGTTAGAGCCTGCTAATGTTTATCAAATTGCAAAGATGTTGAAAAGCGCACAAAACCTGAAACAGCGCCTACACGGAATGCACAAATACCTCGCAGAAAACCCGCCATAAAGCTGTGCAAATTGCGTAGAACTAGAAAAGGCACAGTCAAAAGCATACAAATGGCGGTTTGCAATGCGTCGATTTTCCAGATATAATAAACAAAAGTCTTGACCTGTGTCTGCGGTTGGGACGAAAAAATCACGATAAAAGGAGAGATTGTTATGACCCAAAAGGCGCATATGAGGAAACGTGTGCTCAGCCTGATCTTGTCCGTGCTGATGCTGCTGACCCTGCTGCCCGCAGCGGCATTTGCGGCCGAGTCGGCACAGTTTGTCATCGGGCCGTACCTGCTGGCGCCCAAGACAACCAGCATGGTTGCCGTATGGGAAACCGACACCGCAGATGCAACCACCATCCGGTGGGGCACGGATGCGGAAACGTTGGGGGAACCGATCACGGTGGAGCGCGACCCATCCGCACCGGCCTATGGCGGCGCGCAGACCAATATTTTCCGCTATAAATTCACCGACCTGACGCCGGGCACCCGCTACTATTATGAGGTAGCGCTGGCGGGCGGCGCAAGCTGCAAGGGCACGTTCCGTGCGCTCGAGGAAAACCCCGAGGAAGTGCGCTACATTTCCATCACGGATACGCACAAGTTTGATACCAAGGCCGTATTCGACAAGGAAGTTGCCGAATATGATCCCGCCTTCATCATCCACGGCGGCGACATGGTCGAGGGTACCGGCACGCAGAAGGAGCAGTATGCCTTCTGGTTCAACAGCGGCGAATTTATCCACAACTACCCGGTGGTATACGCCTGCGGCAACCATGACTTCAGCGATTACTTCGACATGTATGTCATCGACACCCAGACCGAGGAGTACGGCTCGGTCGTCGAGGGCAACATCGCCTTTGACTATGGCGACATCCATTTCAACCTGATGGACAGCAACCCGTGGGCGCTGTTCCAGATGAACGCCGAAACCTCGGGCGGGCAGATGGACGCGGCCACCGCGGACAAGATCGAAAAGTCCGTACAGTGGCTCAAGGATGACCTGGCGCAGAACCAGAACAAGCAGTTCCGCATCCTGATCATGCACCACCCGATTTCCGACCCGTACACCAAGATGCACATCGCCTCCGTGGCGGAGGCAGGCCATGTCGACATGATGCTGGCCGGCCACACGCACAGCTATGCGCGCGCCGTGTCCGACGACCCGACGGTGGGTGCGGGCACGATCTACCTGACCCATCAGGATTCGCGTGCGGACAGCGCCAAGGGCAGTTACATGACCCATACCGTCAAGGATGGCGTGCTGACCACCGCCAACATGGCGCAGGGCGCGGTCGTTGGCACGACCGTGACGGCAGTCGCCAAGCAGCAGCTGTCCTATACCAATGTGTCGATCGCCTCCGACCCGGTGCCCTGCAACAGCGATATTGAGATTTCCGCTATCGTCAAAAACGACGGGCAGGGGCTGGCCGCAGCGGTCATCCCGGTCGACGATAACGGCACCATGAAGTACATTTACGGCGAGCTGGTCAGCGACAGCGGCGTGTCCACCTCGGGCGAGCCGGTGCGCGTCGAGTCCAACGGCGTCAAAACGATCGACCCGGGCGAGTCGGTCGAGCTGCGCGGCACGGTCAAGCTGACCACGACCGGCACGCATACCCTCAAGGTCGGCGGCCAGACCCAGACCGTACAGGTCAACTTCCGTCCCGCGACCTTCTCGTACACCAACGTCCGCACCAAGCTGGGCGACGGCGAGGTCAGCGATATCGACAGCGACGTGCTGCACATCAAGGCGGACGTGACCAACATCGGCAACGAGGCCGGTACGGCGACCGCCACGCTGTACATTGACGACCAGGCGATCGAAAGCAAGCAGTACAGCATCGACGCAGGCGGCGTCAAGACCTGCGAATTTACCTACCAGTTTGAAAAGGCCGGCGATTTCAAGGTACGCATCGGGGATTCCGCGGTGCAGACTGTGTCCATCGAGGGTTCGATCCAGGGCATGCCGATGGTCAAGGACAAGTCCGGCATGGGCAACAACGGCTACCTGCACGGCGCGCCCACGCTCGGCACGGATGAAAACGGCAAGGGCACGATCATCCTCGACGGCGACAAGGACTATGTCGAAATCCCGGATAACGGCAACTTTACCATCGACGACGGCATCACCGGCATGGTTTGGGCCAAGCTGCCGGACTGCCCGGGCACCGGCATCGACACGCTGACGCCAACCGGACGCGACCACAACCCTCTGATGACCAAGGGCGTGTCCATCGGCTGGGGCACCAACTACCTGTACCGCATGGCCGTGCGCTCGACCGGCAAGGTGACGGTCGGCATCGGCTTTGACAACGACAACGGCGAGTTCTTCTGGAATGATGACGACGCGGACGACAACGCCGGTATCAAGAAGGGCGAGTGGGTGCAGTACGTCGGCGGCTTTGACCGCACGACCGGCGGCGATTCCTATCAGAATACGTATCACTCCGGCCACATCGACGCACCGGCGTTCGATTCCGAGATCAAGAACTGGCCGGGTGCTTCGACCTACATCGGCTTCTCCTACACCGGCGCGCTGCTGACCAACCGCGGCCGCGGCATCGACCGCACCATGCTCGCGGGCGAGATCTCGCAGGCCCGCCTGTACCAGAGCAAGCTGACCGAGAGCGAGGTCGCTTCGGTATATGGCGCGCCGACGACCGCCGGCCCGAAGGGCGGCGACATGGTGCTCTGGCTGGACTTTGACCCGGCCAACATCGTACAGACCGGCACGCATACCACCGAATGGGTCAAGGTATCGGGCGCGCCCGAGTCGCTGGCCTATGACGCGGTGATCGAAGGCGGCGCCAAGATCGACGCGACGGTCGAGTTCTCGCAGGACGGCAAGACCGTATCCGGCTCCAAGCAGTATGCGCTGGCGAACGGCGCGGGCACGGTCGACCTGACCGGCGCGGGCGAGGGCGCTTATATGCGCATCGTGACCACCTTTACCTCCGACCTTGGCACCGACGCCAGCTACCTGCCCGTGCTGAACACCTATACGCTCAAGGCGGGCGATACGGTATCGTGGAACACATGGGCGGACTGGAAGAAGGGCGCCTTTGCCGACGGCGCAGGCCATCAGTCCTCCGACGTCTACCGTGCGCTGTCCGCAGACTTTGACGACTACTCCGGCAGCGTGGACGAGGGCACAACGGTCACGCCGAGCGAGCCGGCCACACCGGGCGGCGAGCTGGGCTGGGATGTCCCGTCGGGCTACTGGGCGGCGCAGACCATCCAGAAGCTGATCGATCTGGGCGTCATCAAGGGTGACGGCGACGGCAGCATCCGCCCCGAGGATCGCATCACGCGCGAGGAAGTGGCCTCGCTGCTGGTAGGGGCGCTGGGCCTGCAGCCGGTCGACGGCGCGACGGTCGACCCCGCGGACAACTCCTCCGCATGGGCGGCCGGTGTGTTGCAGGCGGCCAAGGATGCCGGTATCATGCAGGGCGATGAATTCGGCCACATGAACGGCTGCGATTATGCGACACGCGCAGAGGTCACGGTCATGATCGCGCGCGCGGCGAAAATCACGTCGGATGACCTGTCCGTGCTCGACAAATTCTCGGACGCCGGATCGATCCCGGACTGGGCGCAGGCTTCTATCGCCGGCATGGTCGCACAGGGCAAGATGAACGGCTATGAGGACAGCACACTGCGGTTGGATAACCTGATTATCCGCTCCGAAGCGTTCCAGCTGTTGTCCGGCATTGTAACGGCATAACCAAAGGAAAAACGGACGGCGATCGCCGTCCGTTTTTTTTGTTATCCTTATGCCTTTGCAAAAAACTCCCGCGTCTGGCGGATATTCTCGTCGATCGCGGCGCGCAGCGCCTCAGCCGAGTCAAAGCGCATCTCGGGCCGCAGGAACTTGTGCAGCTCGACATGGATCATCCTGCCGTACAGGTCGCCCGCAAAGTCGAGCAGGTGCGGCTCGATCGTCGGCGCGCCGCCGTCGCGGAAGGTCGGCTTGACGCCGATGTTGGTCGCCGCGACATAGCCCTTGTCACCCACCAGCACGCGCGTGGCGTACACGCCATAGGGCGGCAGCGCCATTTCGGGCGGCAGCGCAAGGTTGACCGTCGGCACGCCGAGCACGCTCGTGCCCACGCGGCGGCCATGCTCGACCACGCCGGTGACCGTATACGCATGGCCGAGGAAGCGCGCCGCGCCCTCCATATCGCCCTGCGAGATCAGCTGCCGGATATAGGTCGAGGACACGACGATGCCGCCGACCTTAACGTCGTCGATGCAGTCGTAGCCGATGCCGGCCTTTTTGCACTCCTCGGCCATGCCGACGGCATTGCCCTTGCCCTTGTAGCCGAAGCGGTTGTTGCGCCCGGAGATGATCCACCGCGCGCCGAACTGGCCGATCAGCATTTCATGGATGAAGTCGCGCCAGTCCATGTGCTGCATGCGCTCGTCAAAGTGGCCGAAAATGACCTCGTCCACGCCGCCGAGCTTTTTGATCTCGTCGCGGCGGTAGGCGTTGGCCGTCAACAGCGGCACCTGCCGCCCCAAAACGACCGAGTCCGGGTGCACGTCGAACGTGAACACCGCGCTCGTGCCGCCGATCTGGCGGGCGCGCTCGACCGCGCGCTCCATCAGCGCCTGATGCCCCAGATGCACCCCGTCAAAATAACCCAGCGCGACCGCGCGCGGTTTTTGATATTGCTGCATAGGGTCTCCCCCTTTCCAAGCCCGCCGCGCGGGCAGGCCGTTTCTCTATCGGAAATTTTTGTAGACGAACAGGCCGACGCCGCCCTTGTCCAGCGTCCGCACCTGCCCGAGCGAGACAAACCGCCCCGCATGGTAGACGCGGCACAGCGTATCCGGCGCGCCGGGCAGGCCGTCCGCCTGCCGCGGGAACACGACCGCGCCGCGCGCGATGCGTTCCGCTCCCTCGTCGGTCAGCGTCACCGCCGGGTGCTCGGCAAACAGGCCGTCGACCGGCAGCAGCAGGTCCTGCACCGTGCCGTCCTGCATTGCCTGCGCGACCTCGTCGAACGTGTGGCACTGCTCGAGCGGATACGCGCCTGCGCGCGTGCGCGTCAGGCTGTGCATGGCGGCCAGTGTGCCGAGCGATACGCCCATATCATGCACCAGCGTGCGCACATAGGTGCCCTTGCTGACCGTCAGCCGCAGCGTGCCCTGCTGCGCTGCCTCGTCGAAGTCCAAAAGCGTCATTTCCCGCACGAAAATGTCCCGCGCCGGGCGCTCGACCTCCCTGCCCTTGCGGGCGAGGTCGTACAGCTTCTGGCCGTTCACCTTGACCGCCGAATACATCGGCGGCACCTGCCGCTGCGCGCCCACAAAGCGCGCCGCCGCTTGTGCAACCTCGCCGCGCGTTGCGGTCTTGCCGCTGCGGCGCAGCGTTTCGCCCGTCACGTCCTGCGTGTCGGTCTCGAAGCCGAGCGTAAAGCCTGCCACATACTCCTTATCCTGCGCGGCGGCAAAGTCCGCCGCCTTGGTCGCCCCGCCGACAAACACCGGCAGCACGCCGGTCGCGAGCGGGTCAAGCGTGCCGCCATGGCCGATGCGCCGCGTGTGCAGCATGCCGCGCAGCTTGGCCACCACATCGTGCGAGGTAAAGCCCTGCGGCTTGTCCATCAGCAGGATGCCGCAAAGCTCATTTTGCTGCATGGTACTGCTCCTGCGCGGCCTTGAGGATGGCAGCCTTGGCCCCGTCCATGCCGCAGTCGAAGCTCGCACCCGCCGCGCGGATGTGCCCGCCGCCGCCGCACTTTTTGCAGATGGCGGAGGCGTCCATCTCCTTGGTCGTGCGCACCGAAACCTTGACCGTCCCGTCGGCGTTCTCGGTCAGCGTGATGCCGATCTGCACGCCCTCGATCTGGCGCGTCAGCGACGCGATCGAGTCAAGGTCGTCCATGTCCGCGCCCGTGCGGTCGATATCCCTGCGCCACAGCACCGCGACCGCAATCGCGCCACCCTCGTAAAACTCCATCGTCTCGAAGATAATGCGCTCCATCTGGAAGCGCGGCATGGTCTTGGTCTCAAACAGCGCGCGGTTGATCTCGCCGCCGTCGATGCCCGCGGTCAGGCAGGCCGCTGCGACGGCGTGCGTATGCGCGGTCGTATTGGAGAACTTGAAGCAGCCCGTGTCGGTCGACACGCCGACATAGATGCTCTCGGCGATATCGGCCGTCAGCTGGACGCCCAGCGCCATGATCACGTCGTACAGCACCTCGGCGCACGCGCCCGCGTCCGGCCGAATAAGGTTTTTGGCCGCAAAGCCGATATTGGAGCGGTGGTGGTCGATCGCCAGGTCGACCCTGCCCTTATACCCCTCCGCCGTATCCGGGAACAGCTTTTCCTCCGCAATGTCGGTCGAGACGACGTAGCGCGGCGTAAAGCCCGCGGGCGGGTAGCACGGCACGATCAGCGGCATATAGCGCTTCGTGATCTCCGGGTTTTCGAGGATATAGGCCGTTTTGCCGATTTGGCGAAGCGCGCGGCACAGCGCCCCCGCGCAGCCCGCGGTGTCGCCGTCCGGGCGGCGGTGGGTCAGGATGAGGATATCGTCCGCGCCCTGCAGCGCCGCAGCGGCGCCCGCAACGTCCACGGTCATGCGTCGTCCCCCTCCCCACCGAGCTTGCCCTCGTTTTTCAGCCCATGCAGCATTTCCGAAATGTGCGCGCCGTGGGTGATCGAGTTGTCCAGCTCGAACACCAGCTCGGGCGCATAGCGCAGCTGCACCTTGCGGCCGACCTCGCGCCGCAGCCAGCCCGCGGCGGATTTCAGCCCCTTCATGACCTCCTTGGCCTGCGCTTCGCTGCCCAGCACCGAGATATAGCACTTGGCGTAGCGCAGGTCGTTCGTCACCTCGCAGTGCACGACAGACACCAGCCCGCTCTGCACGCGCGGGTCCTTGACCGCGCGCATCGCCTCGGCCAGCGCCTTCATCACTTCCTCCGAAATGCGATCGATTCGTGTAGACATAAATCTTTCCTCCTTTAATGAGGATTGGCAAATTGGCGGCGCGCTGCCGCGCACCGCCATTCTCATTTCATGCAAGCCGAGCTTTGCCCGGCTTGCATCCCGCTGCCCGCGCCGCGGCGGCGCGGCCGCCCTTGGTTACAAGGGCGAGGGGGTTATTCCAAAAAGTTTCCTTGGGAACTTTTTGGATATCTAAGGGGGACAGCGTCCCCCTTAGAGCATTTTTTATTGCTTTACTTCTTCCATCACGAAGCACTCGATGATATCCTGCTCCTTGATGTCGTTGTAGTTTTCGATGCTCATGCCGCACTCGTAGCCGGAGGCGACCTCCTTGACGTCGTCCTTGAAGCGCTTGAGCGTGTTGAGGTGGCCTTCATGGAACACGATGCCGTCACGCACAACGCGCACCTCGGCGTTGCGCTGGATCTTGCCATCCTGCACATAGCAGCCGGCGACCGCGCCCGCGCCCGTGATCTTGAACACCTGACGCACCTCGGCGTGGCCGAGCACGACTTCCTTGAACTTGGGCTCGAGCATGCCCTTCATGGCCTGCTCCATCTCCTCGATGCAGTCGTAGATGACGCGGTACATGCGCATGTCGACGCCCTGCTGCGCGGCCGAGTCGGTCGCCGTGCGGTCGGGACGGACGTTGAAGCCGACGATGATCGCGCCCGAGGCCGCCGCCAGCATGACGTCGGACTCGTTGATCGCGCCGACCGCGCCGTGGATGACCTTGACGCGCACCTCGTCGTTAGACAGCTTTTCAAGCGACGAGCGGATCGCCTCGACCGAGCCCTGTACGTCGGCCTTGACGATGATGTTTAGCTCCTTCATCTCGCCCTCCTGAATGGAGGCGAACAGGTTGTCAAGCGTGACCTTGTGGAAGTGCTTGTTGCGCTCTTCCTTCTCCTTGTCCTTGCGCTGCTCGACCAGCTCGCGCGCCATCTTCTCGTCGTCTACCGCGTCGAAGATGTCGCCCGCACCCGGCACCTCGGCCAGACCGATGATCTCGACCGGCACCGACGGGCCCGCCTGCTGGATCTTCTTGCCGTCGTCGTTGGTCATGGCGCGCACGCGGCCGACCGCCGTGCCTGCAATGACCGTATCGCCCGCATGCAGCGTGCCGTTCTGCACGAGCAGCGTCGCGACCGGGCCGCGTCCCTTGTCGAGCTTGGCCTCGATGACCGTGCCGTGCGCCTTGCGGTTCTGGTTGGCCTTGAGGTCGGCAACCTCGGCCGTCAGCAGCACCATTTCGAGCAGGTTCTCGATGCCCTTGCCGAACTTGGCCGAGATCTGGCAGACGATCGTGTCGCCGCCCCATTCCTCGGGCACGATCTCGTACTCGGTCAGCTGCTGGAGCACGCGGTCGGGGTTGGCGCCCGGCTTGTCGATCTTGTTGACCGCCACGATGATCGGCACCTTGGCCGCCTTGGCGTGGTTGATGGCCTCGATGGTCTGCGGCATGACGCCGTCGTCCGCCGCGACGACCAGGATGGCGATATCGGTCACCTGCGCGCCGCGGGCGCGCATCGAGGTGAACGCCGCGTGGCCGGGCGTATCGAGGAAGGTGATCGGCTTGCCGCCCACCTGCACGCGGTACGCGCCGATGTGCTGGGTAATGCCGCCTGCCTCGCCCTCGGTCACCTTGGTCTTGCGGATGGCGTCGAGCAGGCTGGTCTTGCCGTGGTCGACGTGACCCATGACGACAACAACCGGGTCGCGCGGCAGCAGGTCCTCCTCGCGGTCCTCGCGCTCGTCGAACAGGCGCTCCTCGATGGTGACGTGCACTTCCTTCTCGACCTTGCAGCCCATTTCCTCGGCCACGATCGCCGCGGTATCAAAGTCGATGATCTCGGACACGGACGCCATCACGCCCAGCTTGATCAGCCCCTTGACCACGTCGGCCGCGGTGCGCTTCATGCGAGAGGCCAGCTCGCCGACCGAGATCTCGTCCGGGATCATGACCTTGACCGGGATCTTCTTGAGCGCGGCCATCTGCTGCTGGCGCTGCAGGCGCTTCATCTTCTCCTGCTCCTCCTGCCGGCGCTTGTTGCCGAACGGCTTGGAGCGCTGGTCGGCCTTCTTGGTCAGCTTCTGCTTTTTCGAGCCCTTGGACTCCATACGCTCGGCCTTGGCGTCGACCAGCTTGTCGACGTGGTCGTCGTACTTGGCGAGGTTGACATCGCCCGTGCCGCGGGTGTCGATGCGGTGCACCTGCTTGACCTTGGACGGTGCCGGCTGCGCGGGCTTATCCGCCTTGTCAGCCTTGGTTTCGCCCTGCGGCGCGGCCTGTTCCTTAGCGGGCTTGGCGTTCCTGTCGGCCTTGTCGTTCTTTTCCGGCTTGGCCTGCTGCGCCGGACGGCCGGCCGCCGCCTGCTGGTTCAGCACCTTTTCGATGTCCGCGACCGGATGCTGCTGGGTCATATACTCGAAGATGACGCTCAGTTCATGGTCGCCGAGCACCTGCATGTGGTTTTTCGGGGTGGTGCAGTATTTGGTCAAAATCTCGGTGATCTCCTTGGTGGAAGCGCCGAAGTCCTTGGCGACCTCATGCACGCGGTATTTATTCTCTATTGCCATGGGCAACTCCTCCTAAAAGAAATTTCGATTGAAACCACGCTTTCAATCGAGTAAGATGTGCCGCGCACCGCGCGGACACATCTTGTACGCAGTTTTGCGCGTCGCTATGCGGCACACAAAACTGCTTTCTTGTATCAAAACCGTGATACAGGCTCCCGGTTTTGATGGCAAGCACCGCAAAGCGGGGTTTGCCTATTTGAATACGCGCTTTGCGCGTGGATTTTTGCTCGGTTTGCGCTGCGGGGTGAAATAGCCGCCCGTTCCGTGCGGGCGTTTGCCGTTCGCGCTGCGGGAACCGCCGGGACGGCTGCCGTCACCTGTGTGCGACGGGCGTTTGCCGCCTGCGCTGCGCGATGCGCCCGGACGGCTGCCTGCGCCTGCGCGGGGCGGGCGGCTGTCCTGCGGCTTGCGCGGCAGCTGTCCGGACGGCTGCGCCGCCTTGGGCTGCGCGTCGCGGTCGCGGGGTTTCTTTTTGCCCCGGCGCGACTGGATGCGCGCGTTCTTTTCCCCGATCTGCGCGGCGTCCTGCGCGTATTGCGGGTACTGCACGGCCAGCTTGGCGATTGCCGCGGCCGCCATGCCGATATCACTGACCGCGCACACGGCGCAGCCGTTCTTGCCGATCGCCGTCCCGAGTTCGTCCTTGCCGTACGGCAGGGTGATACAGGGCACATTCGCCCGCGCGGCGTACAGCGCGGCCTTTTTCGCGGTGCTCTCGCCCGCGTCCGCCGCGACCAGCACGCAGCGCGCCTTATGGTCGGCGCACAGCTGGCGCACCAGCTCGTCGCCGTAGGCCAGCTTGCCCGCGCGCCGCGCCAGTCCCAGCATGCCGAGACAGGGATCACTGGCCATAGGCGCCCTCCTGTTCCATCTGCTGTTCCAGCTGGTCGTAGACCTCGTCCGGCACGGCAACCGACAGCGCGCGCTCGATCGCGCGGCTCTTGCGCGCCTTTTTCAGGCAGTCCGGCTTGCCGCACAGGTACGCGCCCCGGCCGGGCGCCTTGCCCTTGAAGTCGAGCGTGATCTCACCCTCGGGCGAGCGCACGACGCGGATCAGCTCCCGCTTGGGAAAATGCTCGCGGCAGCCGAGGCATTGCCGCATGGGGACCTTCTTCTGCACCATATTCTCTGCCGCACCCCCGTTTGGTTATTCGCCCTGCGACGCGGGCGCAATGTCGATCTTGCAGCCGGTCAGCTTGGCGGCGAGGCGGGCGTTCTGCCCCTCCTTGCCGATGGCGAGCGACAGCTGGTCGTCCGGCACGATGACGCGGCAGGATTTGTTATCCGCCTGCATGGTGGCCGAAATCACGTCCGCCGGGGCGAGCGCCGCTGAAACGAACTGCGCGGTGTCCTCGTTCCACTTGATGATGTCGATCTTCTCGCCATTCAGCTCGCCCGTGATGTTGGCCACGCGCGCGCCGCGCGTGCCGACGCACGCGCCGATCGGGTCGACGTTTTCCTCATGCGAGACGACCGCGATCTTGGTGCGGTTGCCCGCCTCGCGCGCGATCGACTTGACCTCGACCACGCCCGAGTGGATCTCGGGCACTTCCAGCTCAAACAAGCGCTTGACCAGACCCGGGTGCGTGCGGGACACGACGACCTGCGGGCCGCGCGTGCCGCGGCGCACCTCGATCAGGTAGACCTTGAGGCGCTGGCCTTCGACCAATTCCTCGCCGCGCACCTGCTCGGACGCGGACAACACGGCCTCGCTCTTCTCGCCGCCGGACACCACATCCAGATAGGCGTTGCCCGAGCGCGGGTCGATGCGGGCGATGACGCCGGTCAGGATCTCATGCTCCTTGCTCTCGAACTCGGAGATGACCATGCCGCGCTCGGCCTCGCGGATGCCCTGAATGATGACCTGCTTGGCGGTCTGCGCCGCGATGCGTCCGAACGACTTGGTCGGGATGTCGATGTCGATGATGTCGCCCACCATCGGGTTTTTCTTGTACTCGGCGGCCTCCTCGAGCGTGATCTCCTCGTAAGG
>NZ_CALWUN010000012.1 GCF_944384735.1 uncultured Agathobaculum sp.
GGTAAAGGGACTCGAACCCTCGACCCTCGGAACCACAATCCGATGCTCTAACCAACTGAGCTATACCCACCATATTCGATTCTGCCAGCGGAAGTGCGACATGCCAAAGGGATTCGCACAAAGGTGCTTTCCGAATCCCCTGACCATGCCTGCGATACAGCTTGGCACGCCAGGAGGGATTCGAACCCCCGGCCTACTGCTTAGAAGGCAGTTGCTCTATCCGGCTGAGCTACTGGCGCATATCAATTCCGGTGACCCGATACCCAAATGGGTGGAGCGGGTGATGGGAATCGAACCCACGTGTTCAGCTTGGAAGGCTGACATTCTACCATTGAACTACACCCGCGGGTTTTTCTGACGCTTAAATAGTATACCAACGATTGCGGATTTTGTCAACTCCTTTTTCCGATTTGCGCCGCACAAATTTATTCCGGTACGGGAAACCCTTTCCGGCGGCGCATCGCGTCATCAAAAGGGCAAACGGCCGTGCTATACTGGAAGCACAAGGAGGGATGCTGCATGGGTTATACGATCCTGCTGGCCGAGGACGAGCCGGCCATGCGCGAGGTGGTCGCGGACTACTTCGCGGAAAAGAGCGGCGGCGCGGTCGCGGTCGAGACCGCGGCCGACGGCGACACGGCGCTGGCGTACATTGAGCAGCGCACGTTCGACCTGCTGCTGCTCGACGTCATGCTGCCGGGCACGGACGGCTTCGCGCTCTGCCGTGCGGCGCGGCAGCAGGGCGACGTGCCCATCCTGTTTGTCACGGCGCGCGAGGACGAGCAGGACAAGCTGCATGGGTATGGCCTTGGCGCGGACGACTATGTCGTCAAGCCGTTTTCGCTGGCCGTGCTGTACGCCAAGGCGCAGGCACTTTTGCGCCGCGCGTATGGGCTGACGCAGGACGATGTGCTGCGGGCGGGGACGCTCGAGCTCGACCCCGCGCGCGGCACGGTCAAGGCGGGCGGCGCGCCGGTCGTGCTGCCGCCCAAGGAATTTGCTTTGCTGCGGGCACTGATGGAGCGCAAAAACCGCGTGCTGACGCGCGACGAGCTGTTAAGTCTCGCGTGGGGGTGGGATTTTGACGGCACCGACCGCGTCGTCGACAGCCATATCAAAAAGCTGCGGCGCGCGCTTGGCGCGCACGCGGACTGCATCAGGACCGTAGTCAAGCAAGGCTACAAACTGGAGGTGGATGGAGATGAAAAGCAAACATAGGAATTTTTGGAGCTTTTTCTGGCGCGTCGGCGCGGGCTTTCTGGCGTTTTATCTGGCGGTGATGGGCGTGTTCACCTATGTGACGGCACAGCGCAAACTGGACGAGGCGCGCGAAACGCACGGTGACTACAATGCGCTGCTGGATCTGGCCAACCACGACACGGCGCAAGGAGAGATCGGCTACGGCAGGATGCAGTATCATATCTGCAATCAGGAAACACAGCCGCTGATCATGATCGGTATTTTTGACAAGGAGCGCAACCTGCTGGCGTCGTCGGGCAATTATTACAGCCTGGGGACAGGGCTGTACATTGATTTGGAGCGTTGGCTGACCGAGGAAGAGGTGTTTCAGCTCATCCGGCTGGAGCAGGAAAGCCGCAAGGCGTACCCGGTGAAAACCGGCAATATCTATCACAAGCTGTATTATCAGGGCTGGCAGGACGACGGCCTGTTTATTCCCTACCGGCTGACCTATACCACCTCCGAGTACCGTGTGCTCGAGGACGGCGGGATCACGGAGACCGAGCTGGAGGGCGAAACCGTGCTGATGGAGCGCCAGCCGGATATTGACACGAGCGGCCTGTTCTGGAACGACCAGCCGTTTGAATGTCTGCTGGGCAGCCTGCCGGATAATTTCACGTTGTCGGGGTTTGATGTGGAGGACGGTGTTTCCGGCTATATCAAGGCGCGGGACTCCGCGGAGTTGCAGCAGATGCGCGCGCGCATGCTGACGCTCGCGCAAGGCGTGGAGGATATGAATTTTTCCATCGGCGCACGGAAAGACAGTGACACGATTTTTCACTATTATGTGGAGATCGGCCGGTATCTCGGACAGGATATGGTCACCATGGAGCCGACGGACTATTCCATGGTTTACATCTGGTCGTACTACCCGCTGCGCGACGCGATGGACGAGCTGCGGCCGGTCTACGGGATGAGGCTGGCCGCGATGATCGCCATGTCTGCGGTCCTCGCCTTCGCCCTGCTGCGCGTGTGGCGCAGGCAGGCGCGCGTCGAGCAGGCGCGCCGCGACACGACCGCCGCGCTTGCGCACGAGCTGAAAACGCCGCTGTCCGTCCTCTCTGCGACCGCCGAACTGCTCTCGGGCGACATGGCGCAGGACAAGCGCGCGCACTATCTGGACCTCATCCGACAGCAGGCGCAGCGCATGGACGGCAGCGTGCGGCGCATGCTCGAGCTGTCCCGGCTGGAGGCGGGCGCCAAAGCCCTGCGGCGCGAGCGGTTCGCTCCCTCCGCCCTCGCGCGTGAGCGACTGGACGCCGCCGTCCCGCCGGACAGCCGCCTACACACCTCGGTCGTGGTGGACGGCGCGGACGACGCCGACGCCGACCGCGCGCTGCTCGCCCGCGCGCTCGACGCCATCCTCGAAAACGCGGTGCAGCACACCCCGCCGGACGGCAGCATCACGGTGCGCATCGGGCACGGCGTGTGCGCAGTCGTCAACACGGGCGAGCCTATCCCACCCGCCGCGCTGCCCCGCCTGTGGGAACCGTATTATCAGTCCGACCCTGCGCGCACGGCTAAGGGCGACGGGCTGGGGCTGTCGATCGCGAAAACCGTATTTGACCTGCACGGCTACGCCTGCGGCGCGGAAAATACGCCCGCCGGGCCACGGTTCTGGTTCCGCTTCGGATAACGACAACGGCGGGGCGGTGTCCCGGAGCGGCCGCCCCCCATTCCGCTATGGGCGCGCCGAGGCAAGGCGCCGGTCTGCCGCGGGGCAGGCCGGTAAAATAAGGAGTGTGAAGCCATGAAAAAGAGATTGTGTAGTGTTCTGCTGGCCATCGTGCTATCCGTTGGACTGCTGCCGGTGGGCGCGCAGGCGGCGACCGCAAGCTGGGCCGCGGACGCGGTGACAACGCTGAACGACATTTATGGCAGCAACGGCAGCGGCCCGTTTTCCGCCGATGACGGCGCCATGACCGAAGGGGATTTGGATACCCTGAAATCTGCCACAGGCTGGAATACCACGGTTTCCCTGAGCAGCTGGAATCTTTCCCGCGGCAAAGCCTGCGACGTGCTGGCCGATGTGTTCGACCTTCCGGTGCCGGAGGGCAAAACCTCCATCCGGTACCTGTATGACCAGAATATCGTGACCAGCAATTCGTCGTACGAAACGGTGACCAAAGCCGAGTTTTCCGTGCTGACCTACCGGGTGCTCAACGCCGTGGGCGGCGGCATGGGGTCCAGCATCAGCTTGAAGCCCGGCACGCATGCGTATTTCGCGTGGATGTATCTGGCGGCGCGGGGATGCGTACCGTTCCAGTCAAACCAAATTAATGCGGAATGTCGATCGGTTCGTCTGAAAAACATCGGCTCAAATCAGGTAGCGGACGCCCCAGCCGGTGATACTTCGGCGACAACATGGGGAGATATTTGGCCAATATGGATCGACACGCTGAAGCAATTGGAAGATGTCGGCTTGGGCAATGAAGATCTGGAAACACCGACCGATACAACACCCCTTTTGCAAGCCGTGACGACGATCGTAGACGCATATATCCAAAAGGGCGGCTCGAAAACCATCTTCTCCGACGTCCCGACAGACAGCCCGTACTACGACGGCGTGATGTATCTGTTCGATCAGGGGCTGGTCAGCGGCAACGGCGGCGGCGCCTTTACGCCGGGGCGGGAGCTTTCCCGTCAGTAGCTGGCGGTCCTGCTGTACCGGCATGGGGCTTCCAATCCCGTTTCCGGTGAAGGTGCATTAGATGAAGCCAAGGCGTATGCACAGCGTAACGACTATCTGACCCCGCCCGCAGACGGTGCAGACGCTTGGTGGGAGGCAACCGCCACCCGGGAGCAAGCCATTGTTGCCATTGTCAAAGCCTGTGCAGATGGAACCGCTGTGAACAACGCCAACACCGATGTGCTCGGCCGCTTCTCGGACGGCAATACAGTTTCGGCCGATGCGGCGCCCTACATCGCCTACGCGGTCAGCATCGGCATCCTGAACGGCAATCAGAACGGTACGCTGGGACTGTCCACCGGCGCGACCCGCGGGCAGGCCGGCGTGCTGCTCTACCGCACGCTGATCGGCCTGGACAAGAGCAAGATGCACGACTATGAAGTGACTGTACAGAATGCGCTGTCTGCGGAAGGAGGGAACTGAACATGAAACGGATTTTTTCACTTCTGCTGACCATCGCCCTGCTGGCCTCGCTGCTGGTCGTACCCGCCTTTGCGGCAAACGAAACCGTGACCCTGCCGGAGGACTGGCGGCTGACGAGCGATCTTGACTTAAACGTACCCGCGGGCAGCACCCTGACCATCGACGGCAATGGCTTCCATATCTACGAGATGGGCGGCAAGCTGACAAACAGCGGCGGCGGTACGGTCATCTTTGCGAACGGCACCATCCTCTATCCCGCCGCGGGTGATACAGATGCCGCACGCATCACCACCGAAGGCATCTGGGACACCAAGGAGTCCAACGCCCTGATGGCGCTCCGCGCGGGCGGCTATCTGGTGAAAATCGCGTCCACTAGTGGCGGCACCGTTACCACGGATAAGCTAGCGGCCAAAGCAGGCGACACCGTCACCTTAACCGCAACCCCGGACAGCGGCTATCAGTTAGGCACACTGTCGGTAACGGATGGCTCTGGCCAGCCCGTACCGGTGAGCAACAATGCTTTTACCATGCCCGCCAGTGCGGTCACCATCTCGGCGATCTTCAAGGAAAAGCCTGCCGCCCCCACCTTCTCCCCTGCGGGCGGCACCTATACCTCCGCCCAGAGCGTGACCATTTCCTGCGCGACGGAGGGAGCCATAATCGTCTACACCACTGATGGCAGCGACCCCACCGCAAACAGTACCCAATATACCGCCCCCATCACCATCTCTGAAACCACCACGCTCAAGGCCATCACGGTAAATGGCAACACCTCCAGCAGCGTGGCTACCGCCACCTATACCATTAACACTGGCGGTCCGTCCGGTTCGGACAACGGCTCGTCCGGTTCAGGCAGCAATTCGTCCGGTTCGGGCAACACCACCACCGAAACCACCACCAACCCGGACGGCTCCACCACCACAACCGTGACTAACACGACCACCGGCACGGTCACCGAGACCACCAAGAACCCGGACGGCTCCCAGGAAGTCGTCGAAACCGCCAAGGACGGCACCGTGACAACGACCACCACCGACGCTGGCGGCAACAAGACCGAAGTGGTCGAGAAACCCGACGGCTCCTCGGAGACCACGGTCACCATACAGGACGGCTCGACCTCGACCACCAAGGTGGATGTGGACGGCAAGACCGAAACGGTGGTCAAGCTGCCCGACTCCGTCGTGGCGGACGCGTCAGACAAGGCCGAAGTGGTTTCGCTCCCCATGCCGGAGGTGACCGCAACCTCTGACAGCGCGGCCGCGCCGACCGTGACGGTGAACCTGCCGGCCGGCGCCAGCGCCAAGGTCGAGATCCCGGTCGCGAACGTCACGCCCGGCACGGTCGCCGTACTGGTGGCGGCGGACGGCACTGAGGAGGTCATCAAGACCACCGTTGCGACCGAAAACGGCGTTGCGGTGACCTTGGAAGATGGTGCAACGGTCAAGATCGTGGACAACAGCAAGAATTTTGCCGATGTGCCCACCGCCTACTGGGGCGCAAACGCGGTCGCTTTTGCCGCCAGCCATGAGCTGATGAGCGGCACCAGCAGCACACAGTTCTCGCCGGATACCGCCATGAACCGCGCGATGATCGTCACCGTGCTGGCACGGCTCGACGGGGTGGACACCTCCACCGGTACAAACTGGTACGACGCAGGCCGTGACTGGGCGATGCAGGCCGGCATTTCGGACGGCAGCAACATGGACGGCACGCTGACACGCGAACAGCTGGCAACCATGCTGTACCGCTATGCACAGTCCAAGGGACAGGGCTTTACCGGCGCATGGGCGTTCCGGCTGGATTATCCGGACGCGGACGCGGTCAGCGAATACGCCTATGAGGCCATGTGCTGGACGACGATGCACGGCATCATCGGCGGTATGGGCGACGGTACGCTCCAACCGCAGGGCCCGGCAACCCGCGCCGAGGTTGCGACCATGCTGATGCGCTTTATCAGCAACGTCGACTGACCGGCTGCACCTGCGGCCAGCGCCGATAAGGAAACCTGATATGCAAAAAGGGACGCACCCCGTTATGGGGTGCGTCCCTTCGCTGCTTTATGCAGTTTCGGCCAGCGCGGAAAAGCGGGTCAGGATGGCCGTGGTCTCGGCGCGGGTCATACCGCGCTGCGGCGCGAGCGTGCCGTCCGTATTGCCGCCGAGCAGCCTGACAGCGGCTGCCCATTGCATCGCGTCCTGCGCATAGGCGTCCAGCTGGGCGATGTCCGTATAGGCCGACAGGTCGGCGCGCGCGGTTGTGTCCATGCCCAGCAAACCAGCCAGACGGTACAGCATGACCGCGGCCTGCTCACGCGGCACGGCCGCATCCGGCCGGAAGGTGCCGTCCGGATAGCCGGTGATCAGCCCGTTCTGTCGCGCCCAGTAGGCTGGCAGCGCATAGTACGCATCCGCGTCCACATCGGCATAGGGGTAGCCGAGGTTATCGCCCACCTCGGGCGCCCCGGCAAGCTGATGCAGCACGACGGCCAGCATCGCGCGCGTCATGGCGACATCAGGGGAAAAGGTATAGGCGTCGGTGCCGTTCATCAGCCCCTGCCGGACAGTCTCCCCCACGCTGTCATAGTACCACGCGCTTTCCGGCACGTCGGTGAACAGGTCGCCGTAGGCGGTCAGCGTGCAGGTGACAACCGGGCTGTCCAGATGGCCGTCCAGCAGCGCGATGCAGCGGGTGGTCGTCGCAGGTGCGAACGGTTCGGTGTAAAGCGTGCTGGACGCGGACGGCGCCGCGCCGTCTGTCGTATAGTAGATGGCCGCGCCCGGCGTGCCGCAGGCGAGCGAAAGCAGGCCGTCCTCATAGGAAACGGTGGGCGCGGCCGTCGACGGCAGTCCGGACACGGTCCCAGTTGTCACGGGTGTGCGCGTGCCGTATTGGTCGATGCCGACGACCGAAAACGTCGTATCCTGCGTGATCGTGATCGGGCCGGTGTACTTCTGGCTGCCGAGGTGCGGGGTGGCGGTACTCGTGGTGTAATACAGGGTCAGTCCGGTGTCGGCAGCCGAAAACGTGACGGTCACGCCGCCCGCGCCCGGCGTGGACGAGATCACGGGCGCAGTATAAGCGGGCAGGTTTGTCCCCTTGTTGGCCGCGCTGGTGTACACCACGCCGTTCTGCGGGGTCACGCCGCGGCGGCGCAGCAGCTCGGCGACCGTGACGAACTCATAGCCCTGCGCTTTCAGCGTGTCGATCGCGCGCAGCGCGCCCTGCACGCTGGTCTGGTAGATGTCGTGCACGAGCACGATCGCGCCGTCGTGCGCGTTTTTGACGATGTTATTGTACACCGTGTCGGCGTTGCGGTACTTCCAGTCGAGCGGGTCGACGCTCCACAGGATGATGGGCGCGGCGACCGCGCTCTTGACCGCGCCGCCCGTCGCGCCGCCGGGGGTGCGCACCATATCGGTGTACGACCCGCCCATGCTGCCAAACAGCAGACTTTCGACGCGGCTGACCTCGCCCGAGATGGTCGACGCGCCGTAGCCGTCGAACGGGATGAGGTGCTGGTAAGTGTGGTTTGCCAGCTGGTGCCCCTCATCGCGCATGCGGGTGAGCACGGACTTATGGTTGACAATGCCGTGCGAGCCGTTTGTGCCGTTCATAAAGAACGTCGCCTTGGCGCCGCGGGCTTTCAGCCCGTCGAGCAGCGTGGGCGTGTAGACCGACGGGCCGTCGTCAAAGGTAAAGGCGATCAGCTTGGCATCCGTGCTTGCGGCGACGGGCGTGCCGTCGGCCGCCGCGGCAAGCGGCAGGCAGGGCACAAGCAGGGCGAGCGCCAGCAGCAGGGCGGACAGTCTTTTTTTCATGGTGCGGCCTCCTTTGCAGGCAAACATGGGATATTGCGGTATACCCACATTGTACCTGAAGCGGTTGTCCCCGTCAATTGCCGATCGGGCCAAAGCGACAGGGCGCATCCCATGGGATGCGCCCTGTGTGGTATGTGCGCGCAGCTCAATAGCCGTTTGCGTGGTTGTAAGCAACGCCCAGCGCGTTGGAGTTTTTGATCAGGATGTGCATGGCAACATAGGGGCCGATGCCGCACAGGAAGATGCCGATCAAGTACCAGAGCAGCACGGTCGTGCCGTTTTCCTGAAACGCCATGCCGTAGCGGGGGGCGTTTGCGGCCAGACGGTTGCCCAGGCTGTATTCCCAATACAGCGCATAAAAGCCGCAGGTGACGATGCTCAGCAGGATGAACGCGAGCAGCCCGCCGGTTTTCTGCCCGTCCTGACGGCACATGGTATTGACGTCGCGGGCAAGGCTGTAAATGAAATACCATGCGTAGATGCCGCAGGTGACAATGCTCAGCAGGATGTACATCAGCAGGCTGCGGTCGGTTTTGACCGGGCCGGTGACGGTGCTGTTGGCCGCATACGCGGCCGACGCCGCAGAGGCGTTCTGCTGGGCACGCTGCTGGGAATTCTGCTGGGCAGCCTGCTGCGCGCTCTTAAAGCCGTCGCTGATGGAGGAGCAGGCGTCCTGCAAATCCTCCGCCGGGTTTTGCAGCAGGGATTCCGGCGCGGGCGCCTGCCCGATCAAGTGCAGCAGGCCATAGACGCCGCCCAGCGACACGACCACGCCCAGCATGTGGCTGAACAGGTCGGTGTGGAACGTCTCAAACGTGATCATAATGGTGATCATGCGGACGAACAGCAGCACCAGCACAACAATGCCGCCGGCCAGCGCGCCAAAGGTAAGCGACCGGGTATTGTCCTTGGTACGCCGCAGCGCGAGCAGCACCAGCATCACTGCGACCCACAGGTCGGCCAGCGCGTTGAGGAACAGCAGCAGCGTGTTGAAAACGATGAACGCCGGGAAATAGGCAAAGATAATCGGCAGATTGCCCAGCGCGGCAACGCCAAGCTGCAATGTCTGGATGGCGTAGACCACCGCGCAAACCAGCGCAAACACCTTGAGCACCAGTTCGAGCGAATCGTTGTTGCCAGTGGGTGCGGACGGCTGCGGCGCGCTGTACTGCGGCGGCGCATTATATTGCGGGGGCGGGGCGTACTGGGGCGTCGCCCCGGACGGGGCATCGTTTTGCGGCTCGGGCTCTGGCTGGGGCGCAGGTTCAGACTCGGGCTGCGGAGCAGCCTCGGGCTGAGGTGCAGGCTCCGGCTGCGGGGCAGGCTCCGGCTGAGGTGCAGGCTCCGGCTGAGGTGCAGGCTCCGGCTGCGGGGCAGGCTCCGGCTGAGGTGCAGGCTCCGGCTGCGGGGCAGGCTCCGGCTGAGGTGCAGGCTCCGGCTGCGGGGCAGGCTCGGGCTGCGGTGCAGACTCGGGTTGGGGAATGGGCTGGGGTTCAGGCTGCGGCGGGGGCGCCGGCTGGCCGGCCTCCGGTTGCAGTGGTGCGCCGCAAGAGTGGCAGAAACGGTCGGTATCGCCGACCTGTTTTCCACAGTTTGCACAGAACATCTTTTTTTCTCCCTTCATTCACGGTGTCAGCCGGCAAAACATGCGGTACAGCAGCCCGGTTTCGGGCTGAAAGACCACGACCGTATCTTCCGGCTGCAGCATGCGGACCGCATAGACGGCAAGCAACAGCGCGCAGGCGGCCACCACGACCGTGCGGGTCAGCCACCGGGGCAGCCTGTGCCGCAGCAGCAGCACGAGCGCCACCGGCACCGGCAGCCAGAACAACGGGTGGTATGCCCATGCGGCGGCAAAATCCAGCCGCAGCAGCGCCAGCCAAGCGCGGGACATCCCGCATCCGGCGCACGAAACGCCGGTGAGAAAGCGGATCGGGCAGGTGATGCCCGCCAGTTGCATTCCCCCATAAAACAGGGCGATAATCACCAGCGCCCGGATGTCTTGTTTGCTTATCATATGCGCTTCACCGGTTCCATTGTATCATACCAGATAAAACTGTCAACTCTCCGCCGCGGAAAAGGCCGTTTCGGATCGGAAAAGGGGACTGCAATGCCGGCATTCCCCCTTCCGGTTTGCCGAACAAACCGTTCGCCGCCAACCACCGCATCTCATTTTGCGCACCGCATGCGTCCTGTCTGACCGGTATCGGGCGCGATGGCGCTTGCAATTTGCCCAAAAGCGCCGTATACTGTCAGGATAAGGCAGGAGGACGACTGACGATGGACAAAAAACAACTATTCCGACTGATGGGCAGCGCTGCGGGCGCGGTGCTGCCGTTCTGGCTGCTCGACCTGACGCTGCGCATGACGACCGGCTGCGCCGCGTGGTATCCGCTGTATGCGGCGGCGCCCAACCTCTTTTCGCTCGGCTTTGGCGCGCTGTTCGCTGCGCTCTGTCTGCTGCCGCTGCGGCGCGCGGTCGGGCGGGCGCTGTATGGACTGCTCTATGCCCTGTGGGCGGCATACGCACTGGTGCAGTACTGCATCTGGCGCATTTTCGACCGGTTCCTGTTCCTGTCGGACTTTCTGTTCGCGGGCGAAGGGCTGGGCTTTGCCGGCTATGTCCGGCAGCTGATGGATTGGCGCTTTGCGCTGTTTGCCGCGCTGCTCGTCCTGTGGGGCGCGCTGGGGGTGTGGCGGCTGCCCGGCAGCCTGCCGCGGCGGCGCGTCTGCCCGGCGCTGGTCCTGTTTTTCGCGCTGACGCAGCTGGTCGCGCCGCGGCTATACGCGCCTGTGCCCGAAACACCCGATTGGGATGCATGGCAGTCGAGCGGCTATGAATATGCGAGGTTTTCCTCGTCCTCCTACGACATGGCGCTGACCGGCCCCTACCAGTTCGTCGCGCGCGACGCCTTCCTGACCCTCCGGCCGGACACGGACACCGCCGAACAACGCGCGCTGGTTGATGCCTTCTTTGCCGAGCGCCCGGCGCACGCGGACAACGAAATGACCGGCCTGCTCGCGGGCAAAAAACTCATCCTCGTGCAGCTGGAAAGCGTGGACGATTTCGTGCTGAACGACGAGAACACGCCGACGCTCGCGCGCTTGCAGCGCAAGGGCATCAACTTTGCCGAATTTTATACGCCGCAGTATTCCAACGGCTACACCTTCAACACCGAGTTCGCCGCGCAGACCGGCGTGTACCCCTATGCAAGCGGCAACGTCGCCTACTCGCTCAGCCGCAGCGCCTTCCCGTATGCCATCGGCAGCCTGCTGACGGACGCGGGCTATACGGCCAACTCCTTCCACAAGAGCGAGGCCAAGTTTTACAACCGCGGCGCGATGCACCAGGCGTTCGGCTATGCGCAGTACCATTCGGCGCTCGACTACGCCGAGGATGAGCTGCAGGCGGGCGACGACCGCTTTCTGGTCGACTGCGACGCGCTGTATGCGCAGATGGTGCAGACCGAGCCGTTCGCGGATTTCCTCATCACGTACAGCGGCCACCTCGGCTACGACGAGGTCGACGCGCTGACGACCTATGCGCTCGAGCAGTTCCCTGAATACCGGGACGACAGCCGCCCCTATGAGATTGATGGCCTGTTCGCCAAGGCGCGGCTGACCGACGAAATGTTTGCCCGCCTGCTCGAGCGGCTGGAGAAGGACGGCCTGCTGGACAACACGGTCATCTGCGTTTACGACGACCACTACGCCTACGGCCTGACCGACCGTGCGGTGCTCGAGCAGTATTCCGAGGCCGCGGGCGGCCGCCTGCTCGAGCGCACACCGTGCTTTATCTGGTATCAGGGCTGCACGCCGGTGACCGTGACCAAAACGCTGCAAACGGTCGACCTGCTGCCGACGCTCGCCAACCTGTTCGGGCTGGAAGTCCCCAACGTGATGGGACGCGACGCATTTGACCCGGACTACACGGGCTATGCCATCTTCCCGGACAGCGGCTGGCTGACCGGCACCGCCTATGCCGAGCATGGGCAGCTCGTCTGGAACGACGGCATGACGGACAAGGAGGTCGCCGAAATGACCGCCTTCGCCCGCCGTTTCCAGCAGGTTAACGACGCGATTTTAGATACCGACTATTACGCACAGCAGGCCGGCGGTTGATGCGGCGCCATCCTTCCGGCCAATGTCCGCGCCGCGCCCCCTCTGTGCGCACTTGGATTGACCGCGGCGGTGCTTGGACACTTTTCGGACAATCCCGTGCTATACTGGAAGCAGTAACAAGGAGGGATATGGACATGGCGGGACACATTCTTTTGGCCGAGGACGACAAGGCGCTTTCCGCGCTCATGCAGGACTTTTTCCGCGCGGCGGGCGTTGCCGTCACCTCAGCGTACGACGGCGCACAGGCGCTCGCGCTGGCGCAGGAGCGCAGCTTCGACCTGCTGGTGCTCGACGTGATGATGCCGCAGCTGGACGGGCTCGATGTCTGTCAGGCCGTGCGGCGCGAGAGCGACGTGCCGGTCATCTTCGTCACCGCGCTCGGGCAGGAGGGCGACACGCTCGCGGGCTTCCGCGCGGGCGCGGATGATTATATCACAAAGCCCTTTTCCTTCCCCGTACTGGTGGCCAAGGCACAGGCGCTCATGCGCCGGGCACGCGGCTTGCGGCTGGGTGGGACCGAGCTGGGCTACGGCAGCATTTTACTCGACACCGCGACAGGCATCGTCACGGTGGACGGCGCGCCGGTGTCCTTGCGCCCCAAGGAGGCGCAGATTTTGGAGCTGCTGCTGCGCGAGCAGGGGCGCACGGTGTCGCGCGACCTGCTGATCGAGCGCGTGTGGGGTGTGGACTTCGACGGCGACGAGCGCATGGTCGACCGCCATGTAGCGGGGCTGCGCAAAACCCTCGGCACGGCCGCGCAGCACATCAAAGCGGTCTACGGCAAGGGCTACCGATTGGGGGGATCGTGATGAGAAAGCTGAAGGAATTGTGGGGCAAGCGCAGTATCGCGGCAAGGCTGACCGCGCTGTTTGCGGTGTTTCTCGTGCTGGGCGGCCTGTTCTGGTTGTGGCCGATGTGCCGACTGGCTGCGCAATACCATGCAGAAAACCAGTTTTACCTGACCGACACCGCAAACGATTACACCGCAGGCAAGGTGCGGAAAGTCCTTGGCTACGCGCCGCAGGCGCTGCCCAGCCCAGATACAGACGCATACTGGCAGCTGCGCAGCGCGCTACCGCACAGCACCGGGGACAAACTGACCGCGCTGACCTATTTTGCCCCAGCGAGCAGTGAAACCATCTATTGTCCTCCCCGTATCCTGCTCGATGCGACAACGGCAGATGGCCCCGCGATCGATGTGGATATCGGCCTGTTTTCCACCGAGGATATCATCGCGATCTGCCGGAATCTCACCGAATCCGGCAATGCCCTTGCGGAGCTGACCGCTTACGGCATACAGATCGGCAGGAACTTTTTCCCCAACCGCATCGTGCATGCTGACGGACGCGTTTTCCAGTCCTCCCTCTCCATTCCAGAGCAGACGACCTGCGTCCCCACTGCTGCCGTTGGCATCGAATACGACGATTTGGAGACACTCACCTTCTCCCTCGATACGCTCCGCCACTACGGGCCGATGAATTCACCGTTCGGGCAGCCGGTTTCCCCGCTGCGCGGCATCGACTACGCGGCAGACTATCAGGATATCCGGCTGACCGCCGAAACCGGCTATCAGGTCGCCACCATACGCACCTATTCCCTGCCCGCCTGCGTCTGGCAGTCTGTCCGTGTGCCGGCGCTGCTGTTTATCGTGCTGCTTGTGCTTTCGCTGTGGCTGCTGCACCGGCAGATCCAGCGCACGGTCACGCAACCCCTGTGGGAGACCACGCGGCAGGCACAGCTGGTCTCCACGCTGCAATTTGACGAATTCTCCCCCGACACCGCCCGCGGCGACGAGATCGGCGACCTCAACCGTGCGCTTGCCGACATGGCAGGCGACCTGCACCGCCGCTGGGACAGCGAACGCGACCTCGAGGACAGGCGGCAGCAGTTCGTCGCGGCGGCAAGCCACGACCTCAAGACCCCGCTTGCGCTGATCGGCGGCTATGCCGAGGCCATCGCGCAGGATATCTCCCCAGAGGAAAACGCGCGCTACCTTGCCGCGATCGAGCAGGAGACCGGCCGCATGAACAGCTTGGTGCGCGAAATGCTCGACTACACCCGCCTTGACCGCACGGCCGAGCTGCAAAACCGGCAGGCGGTCGACCTGTCCGCCCTCGTCCACAGCCTTGTAGACGAATACGCGCCGCTGTTCGAAAAACGCCGCCTGACAGCCGAGATCGCGGACGGTGTGCGCATCCGCGGCGACGAAACCCTTCTGCGCCGCGCGTTCGGCTGCCTCATCGAGAACGCCGCCAAATACGCGCCCGAAAACGGGCGCGTCGCGGTCACGCTGCGCCGCGGCGGCGGGCCGCTCTTTTCCGTCGAAAACGACTGCGACCCCATACCGGAAAACGAGCTGCCGCGTCTGTTTGAGATGTTCTACCGCGGCGACAAGGCGCGGAACCGCGCGGGCGGGCATGGGCTGGGGCTTGCGATCACACAGAAAATCCTCGCGCTGCACGGTCTGACCTGCCGTGCGGAAAATACCAAAACCGGCGTGCGATTTTCCGTCGTCCGGTCATAAGCCAAGGGGCATGGCAGCAGGATGTGCTGCCATGCCCCCTATTTTTATACGGATGCCAATGCGCAGCCCTGCCTGCCCCGGCTGCTTTTGTGAGTTCATCACGGAAGCCGCAGCCCAATCCGGGTATACTAAAGCCATCCAAAGGAAAGGAGCTGCTGCAATGGCTGCTATTCATATGAACGCGGAACAGTTTCACGAGAGGACCAGCCAGCCCAACCCGGTGCTGGTCGAGTTCTGGGCGCCGTGGTGCACCTACTGTCGCCGCATCAATACGGCCTATGAAAAGGTCGCCGAGCAGAACGAGGGCAAGCTGACCGTCGCCAAGGTCAACATTGACGACGAGCCGCAGCTG
Source organism: uncultured Agathobaculum sp. (assembly GCF_944384735.1). GTDB lineage: Bacteria > Bacillota > Clostridia > Oscillospirales > Butyricicoccaceae > Agathobaculum. The sequence goes on from NZ_CALWUN010000012.1 coordinate 15,168, forward strand.
GCCGAGGCCGAGCACATCGAGCTTGTGCCCACCCTTGTCCTCTACAAAGACGGCGCGCCGCTCGGCTCGATCGTCGCGCCCGACTCCAAAGCAAAAATCGACGCATTCATCGCGGAAACGCTGGCCTGACCTGCCGGACAGGCCGGCTTCCCCGGTGGGAAGGAAGGGATGGATATGGAACACATTTACGACATGGTCGTCATTGGCGGCGGGCCGGGCGGCTACACCGCCGCACTGTACGCCACGCGCGCCGGGCTGGACACGCTGGTGCTGGAAAAGCTATCCGCCGGCGGCCAGATGGCGCAGACCACCCAGATCGACAACTACCCCGGCTTTGAGAACGGCATCGACGGCTACGAGCTGGGTGAAAAAATGCAGGCGGGCGCCGAGCGCTTCGGCGCTAAGACCGAGCTGGCCGAGGTCAGCGCCGTCTACCTGACCGAAAGCCCCAAGCGCATCGAGACCAGCGAGGGCACATTCCTTGCCCGCACGGTCGTGCTGGCGACCGGCGCGGGGCACCGCCCGCTGGGCGCCGACCGCGAAGCCGAACTGACCGGCCGGGGCGTCGCCTACTGCGCGGCCTGCGACGGCATGGCCTTCCGGGGCAAGACGGTTGCGATCGTCGGCGGCGGCAACTCGGCGGCGGCCGACGCGCTCATCCTGTCGCGCATCTGCCAGAAGGTCATCCTGATCCACCGCCGCGACACGCTGCGCGCCACCAAAATCTACCACGACCCGCTGATGCAGGCGGGCAACATCGAATTCCGCTGGAACAGCGTGGTCGACGGCCTGCTGGGTGAAAAACGCCTGTCCGGCGTGCGCCTGCGGGACGTGCACACCGGCGAAACAGACGACCTTGCGGTCGACGGCCTGTTTGTCAGCATCGGCCGCTCGCCCGAGACCGCGCTGGTCGCCGGACAGGTCGAGCTTGACCGCGGCGGCTACATCGTTGCCGACGAGTCGACCCGCACCAGCCTGCCGGGCGTGTTCGCGGTCGGCGACGTACGCACCAAGGCCGTGCGGCAAGTCATCACCGCCGCGGCGGACGGCGCGGTCGCCGCGCACTACGCCGAGCAATATCTGGCCGAAACGCACTGAGCGCCGCCCGATGGCTTCACCTACCCGCACTGCCGTCAGCCTGCCCGCGTATTCGTCCGCACTGAGTGATTTGGCTGTAAACCGCACAAAGCAAACTGCACCCCCGTCTGATTCCAGACGGGGGTGCAGTCGTCTATCGCTATCGGGCAGGCATGCGCCACTCAGGCATTCTTGATGAACTCTTCCAGCCGGTCAAGCCCCTTGTCGATCTCAGGCAGCGAGGTCGCATAGCTCCAGCGGACAAAGCCGGGCGCGGCAAACGCCGTACACGGCACGGTCGCGACCAGACCCTTTTCGAGGAACAGCTGCGCGAAATCCTCCGCGCTCTCGATCGTCTTGCCGTACATCTGCTTGCCGAGGAAGTTTTTCATGTTCATCATCACATAGAACGCGCCCTGCGGCTTGATGCAGGAAACGCCCTCGATGCGGTTCATGCGCTCGACCAGATGGTCGCGGCGGGCCTCAAACGCCTGCTTCATGACCTGCATGTCCTCCTGCGGACCCTTGAGCGCAACGATGGCCGCGTGCTGCGAGATGGTCGACGGCGCCGAGGTCGAGTGGCTCAGGTAGTTGCTCATCACCTTGGCCAGCTCCGGGTTGGACGCGCTGTACCCGATGCGCCAGCCGGTCATGGCGTAGCTCTTGGACACGCCGTTGACAATGATCGTGCGGTTCTTGACATCCTCATTCAGCGACGCGAACGACACGAATTCGATGTCGTCATAGACGAGGTTGCAGTAGATCTCGTCCGCGATGACGTAGATATTGTGGCGGCAGCAGACCTCGGCGATCGCCTCCAGCTCCTGCCGGGTGTAGACCATGCCGGTCGGGTTGCAGGGCGAGTTGAGCATGAACGCCTTGGTCTTGTCGGTGATGGCGGCCTCGAGCTGCGCGGCCGTGATCTTAAAATCCTGCTCCTCCTCGGCGGCGACGATCACAGGCTTTGCGCCCGCCTGCTGCACCATTTCGGAATAGCTGACCCAGTAGGGCGCGGCAATGACGACCTCGTCGCCCGGGTTGCACAGCGTCATCAGCGCGATATAGACCGAGTGCTTGGCGCCCGACGCGACCACGATCTGCTTGGGCTCGTAGTCCAGACCGAAATCGGTTTTCAGCCGGTAGCACGCCGCCTCGCGCAGCTCCATCAGGCCGGCGGCAGGCGTGTAGCGGGTCAGGTTGTTCTCGATCGCCTCAATGCCCGCCTGCTTGATGTGCTCGGGTGTCGGGAAGTCCGGCTCGCCCGCGCCGAAGCCGACCACGTCCTTGCCCTCCGCTTTCATCTGCTTGAACAGCGAGTCGATGACCAGCGTCGTCGACGCCTGCACCCCTGCTGCGATCCTCGAAATCGGTTTCAATGCCACGCTTACGCACTCCTTTTCGTCTCTCTATGGTTTTATTATATGCCTGCCGCCGCATTTTTGCAAGTCCGCGCCTGCAAAACTGCAAATCAGGGGAATAGAAAAAACCGCCGGGCAGGGGCGGTTTTCGTGTGGAACTTTCACAAAGCGGCACCAAGGTCGCGCGAAAAGACGACGAGCGCGCGCCCGTCCGTGATTTCGACCGAAACGGTCTCATTTGCCGCGGCCTCGTTGGAAATGGTCACCATGCCCGCGCGCGTGACGGTTGCGTCCCGCAGCGGGTATTTTGCATTTCCGATCGTCACGCCGTGCAGCACGGCGTCGAGCGGCACAAGGGAAAAATACCGGTAGTCCGCCGGCATTTTGAATTTCATGCAGCCGCCCGGATGCAAAACGATGCGGTTCTGCCGGTCGAGGATGGTGAGCGGCACGCCGAGGGCGTGCGCCTCCTCCAGCAGCGACAGGTTGGCCAGCTCGTGGTCGAGCCGCCCGCCGGTCGCGCAGACGAGCGTCGCCGCAGTGCAGCCGCGGCGCACGACCTCACGCAGGCAGCCCTGCGTGTCGGTGTCGTCCTTTTCGGGTTTGAGCCGGATGACCTCCGCGCCCTCGATCTCCGGGCTGGAATCGCAGTCCGCGATCATGAAGTCCGGGCGCAGGCCGAGCGCGCGCACATGGCGCAACCCGCCGTCCGCGCAGGCGATGCGCGCGTCCGGATGTCCGTCCAGGAACGCGCGGATATAGCCGTATTCGGTTTCGGGCGCGGCCGCAAAGATCAGCGCGTGCCGCCCTTGGAAATCTCCCATTGCTTCAAATCCTTTACGCTTTCATACAGCTTGACATAGCTTTCATGGCGGCTTTGCGCGATTTCGCCCGCTGCGACCGCCGCCAACACCGCGCAGCCCTTTTCCTTAACGTGCGCGCAGCCGGTGAACTGACACCGGTCGATGTAAGACGCAAATTCAGGAAAGGCAAATTGCAGGTCGCCCGCCAGCACCAGATCCATCTGCGCGGTGTCGAACGAGGAAAAGCCGGGCGTGTCCGCGATATAGCCGCCGCCCGCGACCGGGTGCAGCTCGACGTGGCGCGTCGTATGCTTTCCCCTGCCGATGCGGTCGGAGATCGCGCCGACCGCCGCGCCGAACTGCGGGTCGATGCGGTTGAGCACGCTCGACTTGCCCACGCCCGAGTTGCCCGCGAACGCGGCCACCCGGCCGCGCAGGCGGTCTTTGAGTTCGTCGATTCCCTCGCCGGTCAGCGCGCTGACGCGTAGCACATCGATGCCACTCTTCTGATAGGCCGCAAACAGCTCATCGCCCGGGTTTTCGTCTGTCTTGTTGATGACGACCAGCGCGCCGATGCCCTTGTGCACCGCGATGGCGGTCACCTTGTCGATCAGGAACGGGTCGGTCACCGGCGGCGCGGCCGACGCGACCGCGGCCAGCAGGTCGAGGTTGGCCACCGCCGGACGGATCAGGCTGTTTTTGCGCGGCGCGATGTCGAGCAGGTAGCCCGTGCCGTCCTCCGGCTGGACTTCAAGCGTGACGCGGTCGCCCACGATGGGCTTGCCGACCGTTTTGCGGAAGCGTCCGCGCGCCTTGCACTCGATCAAGCCGTCGGCGGTGTCCACATAGTAGAAGCCGCCGACGCCCTTGAGGATGATGCCTTCGGTCAAACTTTCGCCCCTTCCGATTTAGTTGAACGTGCAGGTCTGCGAGCTGGAAACGCCGTCGACGCTGATCGTCACCTCATGCTGGCCGGGCGTGGCGGTCAGCGGCACGCCGATGCTGCCCTGGCTGGTGTCGTGCGTCGCGTCGTACTGCACAACGCCGTCGACCGAAACGACGACATGCGCCATATCCGTGCTGTCCGGCAGCGGGACGGATACAGTGGCCGAACCGACCGTCGGCGCGGGCGGCTCGTCCGTCTCGCTGCTGCCGCTGTCGCCGCTGCCCATGTCATCGTCCTCCGTCGTGTCCGGCGTGGTCGTCTGCTGGCTCTTGCCCTTGGAGATCTGGATGTTGACCGCCGTGCCCTCGCTGACCTCGGTCCCCTTGGTCACCGACTGCCAGACTACCGTGCCGACCGCAGCCGTGCTTTCCACCGGGTCGACCGAGCCGAGCTTGAGCCCCTTGTCGGCCAGCGCCTGCTGCGCCGCGTTCTGCGACATGCCGTACAGGTCGGGCACGGACACCTTCTTGTCCTCCTTGCCCTTGCTGATATAGATGGTCAGCGTCGCGCCCTTTTCCAGCTCCTCGCCGGCGGCCGGGTCGGTGCGGATGATCTTGCCCTGCTCGACCTCGTCGCTGAACTCCTCCTCGGTCTTATAGCTGACCCCGTGCTCGTCCAGCATGGTCTGTGCGTACTCGAGCGTGCGATCCTTGAAGTCGATGATCTTATAAGTGTCGCTGACGTTGTCGCCGCCCGCCGACACCACCACTGTAATGATCGCGCCCTTGGTCACCTTGGCGCCCGGTTCGGGGTCCTGCTCCAAAATCTCGCCGACCGGCCGGTTGGACTCCTGCCGCTGGGCGGCCTCCTCGATCGTAAACTGGCCGGTATAGGTCGCGTCGGCCAGCACGTCGTCGATCGTCTGCCCGACCAGCGGCGGCACCGTCAGCTTTTCCTCGCCCGTGCTGCCGGTCGACATCAGCAGGAATACGACGACAAACGCGATCACCGCGACCACGGCCACCGCGATGCCTGCGGCAAGGCCGGGGCGCTCGGCCAGACGGTCGAAAAAGCCCTCCGGCTCGCGCACGGCGGTCGCGGTCTCGCGCCGCTGCTGGGCGGCGTGCGCGGCCTGTTCCTGTGCGGCAGTGCGGCGCACGGCGCGCTGCACGTCCCGGCCGATCACCTGCGTCTCGCCTGCCTCGTCGTCGGTATAGACGTAGCCAAAGCGCTGCTGCTCGTTGCCCTTGAGCTGCTCGAGGTCGGCGTACAGCGCCTCCGCCGAGGCGTAGCGCCGCCCGATGTTGGCGCACATCGCGTGCATGACGATCTCGTCGAGCCCCTTGGGGATGCCGGGCATCTGTTCGCTGGGCGAGAGCGGCACGGCGTTCAAGTGCTGCATGACGACCTGCAAGGCGGTCTCGCCCTCGAAGGGCAGCTTGCCGGTCAGCATTTCGTACATGACGACGCCGAGCGAGTAGATATCGGTGCGGTAGTCGATTTTAGAACCCTTGGCCTGCTCGGGCGAGATATAGTGCACCGAGCCGATGGCCTCCTGCACCACGCGCGTCTCCTGCGTGGTGGCGAAGGACGCAATGCCGAAGTCGGTCAGCTTGGCGGTGCCGTCGCGCAGGATGATGACGTTCTGCGGCTTGATATCCTGATGGATGATGCCGCGCGAATGCGCGTGTACCAGCGCGCGGCAGATCTGTTCGGCGAAGAACACGGCCTCCTGCCAGTTCAGATGGCCTTTTTTCTGCAGGTATTCCTTGAGGGTGACGCCCTCAATCAGCTCCATGACGATATAATCCGCGCCGTTTTCGCTGCCCACGTCGAACACCGACACGATATTGTGGTGGCTGAGCTTGGCGACCGCCTGCGACTCGATGGAAAAGCGCTTGCGGATCTCGGGGTCCTTGGCATACTCCTCCTTGAGGATCTTGACGGCGACATAGCGGTTGAGCACGACGTCGCGTGCGCGATAGACGACCGCCATGCCGCCCACGCCAACCACGTCGATGATCTCATACCGGCCTCCGAGCTGTTTGCCGATATATTTGTCCATAGGGGGTTACGCCTCCTCTTCCGCGCCGCGGGTGAACAGCGCAACCGTGATATTGTCCCGGCCGCCGCCCTCGAGCGCGAGGGTGAGCAGCGCGTCGCCCGCCAGCGCGAGCGTTTTGGCATATTTAAGCGTTTCCGCGATCTTGTCGTCCTCGACCATGCCGGTCAGGCCGTCGGTACACAGCAGCAGCGTTTCGCCCCGCTTGAGCCGCACCTCAAACAGGTCGCCCTCGACGTCCGGCTCGACGCCGACCGCGCGGGTGATGAGGTTCTTCTGCGGATGGGTGCGCGCGTCGGCCTCGGTGATGCGCCCCTGCCGGCGCATTTCCTCGACGTAGGAGTGGTCCTCGGTCAGCTGGTGCAGCCGCGTGCCGTCGAATAAGTAGGCGCGGCTGTCGCCCACGTTCAGGATGGTCGCCTGCTCGCCCTGCACAAGGGCGGCGACCAGCGTCGTGCCCATGCCACGGAACTCGGGCTGCCGCCCGGCGAGCGTAAACACCGTGTCGTTTGCCTGCACCAGCGCATGGGTCAGCAGCGTCTGCCGCTTGCCCGCGTCCAGCGCGCGGTCAAGCGCGGCGGACACGGTTTCCGCAAACGCCTTGGCCGCGAAGCGGCTGGCCACGTTGCCCGCGTTCGCGCCGCCCATACCGTCGCACACGACGAGCAGCGCGGTCTGGTTTTCCTCCCGCGTTTCGATTTGATAGATATCCTGATTGGTCGGGCGCACACGTCCCCTGTCCGTCAAGCCAAACCATTCCATGCGAACACCTCCCGTGTATGATAAGGGTCATATCCCCCGTTCGGGGCAAGCCGGGTCACGGCCGGCCTGTCTGCTGTTGTTCCAGCTCCCGGCGGCGCAGCTGGCCGCAGGCAGCGTCGATATCCGGGCCGAGCCGGCGGCGCACGGTCGCGGTCACGCCGCGCTTTTCGAGCGCCTGCTGGAAGCGGCGCACTGCCTCGGGCCGTGAGGGCTTGAGCGGGCTTTCCGCCACCTCGTTGAGCGGGATGAGGTTGACGTGCGCGGGCCGTCCGCGCAGGAGCGACGCCAGCTTTTCGGCCTGCCACGGGCGGTCGGTCTTGTCCCGCGCCATCATGTACTCATAGGAAATGCGCCGCCCGGTCGTGTCGAAGTAGTACCGGCAGGCGCGCATCAGCCGCGCGACCGGATAAGCGTCGTTTACCGGCATGATCGACGAGCGCGTTTCATCGTCCGGCGCGTGCAGCGACACCGACAGCGTGATCTGCAATTTTTCCCCTGCTAACTTCTCTATTTTATCAGCAATTCCGCTCGTTGACAAGGAAATATGCCGCTGGCCGATGTTGACGCCCTCCGGGCAGCTGACCAGATGCAGGAATTGGAGCACGTTGTCGTAGTTGTCGAGCGGCTCGCCCGTACCCATCAGCACGATGTTGGACACCGTCTCGCCGCTGTCCTTCTGCATGAACAGCACCTCGTCCAAAATCTCGCCCGCGGACAGGTGGCGCTTGAGGCCGTTTAAGCCTGACGCGCAGAACCTGCACCCCATGCGGCAGCCGACCTGCGTCGACACGCAGACCGACACGCCGTGCTCGTAGTGCATGAGCACCGACTCAACGCAGTCGCCGTCCCGCAGCCGCCACAGGTACTTGACCGTGTCGTCGACCGCGCTGACCTGCTTGCGCGCGACCTGCGGCACGGTCAGCACAAACCGCTCGGCAAGCCGGGCGCGCAGGTCTTTGGACAGGTTGGACATCTCTTCAAAGGACTCTACCGGCTGGTGGAGCCATTTGAAGATCTGTCCCGCGCGGAAGGGCTTTTCGCCCATGTCCGCGAGCGCGGCTTTGAGTTCTTCGATTGTCAGACTTTTGATCTCTGTCATGCGTGTTTCTTCCTCATTTTTGCGATAAAGAAGCCGTCGGTCTGGTGGACGGGCGGCAGCAGCGTCACCATGCCGTCCTCCCGCGCGCCGCACACCTTGTGCTCCCACGGCGCGGGCGCAAAGTCCGGGTTCGCGGCAAGGAACGCGCGCACCACGTCCTCGTTTTCGCGTTGCAAAATCGTGCAGGTCGAATAGACCAGCGTGCCGCCGGGTTTGACGTACCGCGCGCAGTTCTGCAAAATCTTCGCCTGCAAGGCGGGCAGGTTCTCGAGTTCTGCCGGGTCTTTGTAGCGGATCTCGGGCTTTTTGCGGATGATGCCCAGACCGGAGCACGGCACGTCGCACAGCACGACGTCCGCCGTGCCGACCCCTTCCTCCCGCGGCGCAGCCGCGTCCTGCAGGGCGGTGCGGATATTCGTCAGCCCCAGCCGCACAGCGCCCTCTTGGATGCGCTTTAGCTTATGTTCGTAAATGTCGCAGGCAGTCACGCTGCCGCGCCCCTGCATCCGCCCGGCCATGGCAAAGCTCTTGCCGCCGGGCGCGGCGCAGCAGTCGAGCACGGTGTCGCCCGGTTTTGGGTCGGCCACAGCGGCCGCGAGCGCGCTCGCCGCGTCCTGCACGGTGATTTCGCCCGCCTGAAAGGCGGCGGTCGCCGCCACGTCCCCGCCCATGCACAGCAGGATGTCCTCAAACGCCGGGTGCGCCTGCGCGGCAATCCCTGCACCCTCGAGCGCGGCGCGCGCGGCCTCCACCGTGGTTTTCGTGAGGTTCACCCGCACGGACACCGGCGTGTCCGCGTTGTCGGCGGCGCACAGCTGTCCAGCCAGCTTCTGCCCGAACTGCGCCGACCACAACCGTACCAGCCACTCGGGATGGCTGTACCGCAGCGCGTAGTAGCTTTCCTTGTCCGGGCAGTCGAGCACGGGCAGTTCGCTTTGCTGCGCGGCGTCCGCCGCGTGCCGCAGCACGGCGTTCGCGAACGACACCGCGCGGCTGTCCACGCGGCCATAGCGCCGCACGAGCGCGACCGTCTCGTCGACCGCCGCGTGCGCGGGCACCTTATCCATCCAAATCAGCTGGTACAGCCCCATGCGCAGGCAGGCGCGCACGCGCGGCGCGATTTTTTTCAGCCGCACGCTGGAAAAGTGGCGCAGGTACCAGTCGAGCAGCATTTCGTTCTGCACCGTGCCGTACACCAGCCGGGACGCGAGCGCCGCGTCCCGCCCGGACAGGGCGGCCGCCGCCAGCTGCTGGTGCAGCGCGCCGTCCGACCACGCGCCGTCCTCCTGCATAGCGAACAGCGCGAGCGCGGCGGCTTCGCGCGCCGTGCGCGGGCGGTTACCGGTCATCGCGCCGCCCCCCGAAGATCAACAGCAGACGCAGCAGCTGCGCGAGCGACACCGCGAGTGCGGCAACGTAGGTCATCGCGGCGGCGGTCAGCGTCTTTTTCGCCATCGGGTATTCGTCCTCGTAGAGCAGGCTGCGCTCCCGGATGGCGGCCAGCGCGCGGCGGGACGCATCCAGCTCGACCGGCAGCGTCACCAGCTGGAACAGGGTCGACAGCGCGAACGCCAGAATGCCGACATAGATAAACGACGACGAGTTGAACACCAGTCCGAGCAGGATGAGCGGGAACGCCGCCATCGAGCCGAACTGGGTCAGCGGGATGATGGCCGTGCGCAGGCGGATGGGGAAATACCCGACCGCGTGCTGCACGGCGTGCCCTGCCTCGTGCGCGGCCACGCCGACCGACGCGACCGAAGTCGAGTCGTACACCGCATCTGACAGGCGGATGACGTTGGTGCGCGGGTCAAAATGGTCGGTTAAGCGACCCGACACGCGCTCGATGCGCACGCCGTTTACCCCGTTCGCGCGCAGCACCGCGTCCGCGGCCTGCGCGCCGCTCATGCCGCGGCGGTTGAACACGCGCGAATACTGGTCGAAGGTGCTCTTGACCTTGGCCTGCGCCCAGAACGCCAGAATGATACACGGCACGACCAGCACGATATAGTACATGTCGATGCCGTAATAACCATAAAACATAGTTTACTCCTTTGCTTCGCCCAAAATCGTTCCTTTGGGGACTGCATGGCCGCGCAGGAAGTCGGCCGTGCGCATGCGCTTGCCGCCGACCAGCTGGATTTCCTCCAGCGCGAGCGCGCCCTCGCCGCAGGCGACCACAAGGCTGCGCTTGGCGTCGCTTTCGAGCACCTCGCCCGGTGCGCCCGTGCCGGGAACCGGCTGCGCGGCGTAAATTTTCAGCCGCGCGCCGCCCAGCGCCGTCAGCGCGACCGGCCACGGGTTGAGCCCGCGGATGAGGCAGTCGACCGCGTGCGCGGGCTTCGACCAGTCGATCACCGCCATCGCTTTATCCAGCATGTGCGCGTAGCAGCTCTGGCTGTCGTCCTGCGGGGTCGGGGTGATGGTGTCGAGCCGGTCGAGCGTCTCGACCAGCAGCTTCGCGCCCGCCTGCGCCAGCCGGTCGAACAACTCGCCCGCGGTCTCGCGCGCGCCGATTTCGGTCTCATAGGTCAGCAGCATGTCGCCCGTATCCAGCCCCTCGGCCATTTGCATGGTGGTCACGCCCGCCTTTTGGTCGCCCGCGATGACCGACCACTGGATGGGCGCGGCGCCGCGCCAGCGCGGCAGCAGCGAGCCGTGCACGTTGATGCACCCGCGCGGCGGGATATCCAGCACGGCCTTCGGCAGCAGCTTGCCGTACGCCACAACAATGATGACCTCGGGCTTTTGCCCGGCCAGCTGCGCCTGCGCGTCCGCGTCCTTGAAGCTGACCGGCTGGTAGACCGGGATGCCGCGCTCCTGCGCGAGCACCTTGACCGGCGGCGGGGTCAGCACCTGCTTGCGCCCCTGCGGCTTGTCGGGCTGGGTGTACACCGCGCACACCTCGTGCCCCGCGTCAAGCAGCGCCTGCAAACTCGGCACGGCGAAGTCCGGCGTGCCCATAAAGACAAGCCTCATTCCGCGCCGTCCTCATCGTCCTGCTCCAAGTCCTCCGGGTCGACGTATTCCTCAACCTTTTCGGTGAACAGGTGGCCGTCCAAGTGCTCGGTCTCGTGGCAGAAGCACTGCGCGACGATGCCCTCGCCCTCACGCTCGAACCAGTTGCCGTCGCGGTCCTGCGCGCGGATCTTGGCCCACGTCGGGCGGGTGACATAGCCGTACACACCGGGCACGGACAGGCAGCCCTCGACGACGCGCTGCGCGCCGCGCGTCTCGATGACCTCGGGGTTAACGAGTTCGACCATCTCCTCCGGCTCGGTGTTGATGTCCAGCAGCACGACCACGCGGCGCAGTACGCCGACCTGCGGCGCGGCCAGACCGACGCCGCCCGAATTTGTCAGCGTGTCACGCATGTCGTCCAGCAGCGTGTGCAGGCGCGCGTCGAACTTTTCCACCTTGCGGCTGTGCTTGAGAAGCTGCTCGTCGCCCTCTGTCAGAATTTTACGAAGTGCCATGTCAGTTCAGTCCTCCATTTTCAGCATTGCCGTATACCGGCGCAAACATTCGTCTATTTTTTCGTCCCCGAGCGCCGCAAACGGTACGATCGGCCGCGCGGGCGCGTCCCCGCCAAGACGTTTTTCAAACCAGCCGACATCGTGCCAGCGGCCGAACTTCCAGCCCGCGCCGTGCCACACGCCCGTCAGCGCAAAGCCGAGCGTTTCGTGCAGGCGGCGGCTGCCTTCGTTCGGCAGCGTGACGCAGCCGTACAAAATACGCATATTCTGCATGTCCAGCAGCTCGGTCAGGCACCGGTAGAGCGCCGTGCCCACGCCGCGCCCCTGCGCTGCGGGCGCGAGGTAGATGGACAGCTCACACGCCCAGTCGTACGCCGCTCGCGCGCGGATGCGGTGCGCGTAAGCGTAGCCGACCGGCTTGCCGTCCCGCGCGCACACGAGATACGGGAAATCCGGCAGCGTGTCCGCGATGCGTCCGGCAAACTCGTCCGCCGTCGGCACGTCATATTCAAACGTCACGACCGTATCCGTGATAAACGGCCGGTAAATGTCCAGCAGCGCGGCGGCATCCTGTACCCCCGCCCGCCGGATGGTAAATGGTTGCATATCGTATCCTCCGCGCCGCAGGCGCGCATTTGATAGAACATAGCGGCACGCCGCTATGCTATCCAAAGTCAGGACATGCGCCTGACTTTGGATTCCCCCCCTCCTCGCCGCCTTGGGCGGCGTCCGGGGGTATCGGGAGCAGGTTTCTCAGGAACCTGTTTCCGTATATAGGGGGTATGGATACCCCCTATACTCATAAATCGGGGTTTTCATCCGCAAATACCGTGATCCCGCGGTTTTTGCTGTCCAGCGCGAACTCGCGCAGCACGCCCGCAATCAGCGACCGCCAGCGCGCGGTATTGTGCGCGCGCATGGTCAGGTGGTAACGGTAGCGCCCCATGACCTTGACCATCTGCGCCGCCGCCGGGCCGAGCACGGGCACCTTGACATCCGCATACTGCCCTTCCATCAGGCTTTGCAGCCGGGTCTTGAGCGCGAGCAGGCTCGCGAGCACCTGCTGCTCGGTCTCGCCCACCGCGGTCAGCACGGTCAGGTCGCACACCGGCGGGCATTGCAGCGCCTGCCGCGTCTGCATCTCCCGCTCGTAGAACGCTTCGTAATCCTGCCGCGCGGCGGTCAGGATGACCGGGTGGGTCGGGCTGTACGTCTGGATTATGGCTTTGCCCGTGTCGAACCGCCGCCCCGCGCGCCCGACCACCTGCGTGATGAGCGAAAAGGTGCGCTCACGCGCGCGGTAATCCTGCGCATACAGGCTTTGGTCGGCGTCGAGCACACCGACGAGCGTCACGTTCTCGAAATCCAGCCCCTTGGTCACCATCTGCGTGCCGACCAAAATGTCCGCGCCGCCCTTGGCGAACTGGGAGAACAGCTTTTCGTGCGCACCCTTGGTGGTCATGGTGTCTGCGTCCATGCGCAAAACGCGCGCCGCCGGGAACTTTTCGTGCAATTCCTGCTCGACCTTCTGCGTGCCGGGCGTTTCGGTAAATAGGCTCTGCCCGCCGCATTCCGGGCACGTCCCGGTGATCTTGACCGACGCGCCGCAGTAGTGGCACATCGCGCGGCCGGACGCGGAATGGTAGGTCATGCTGGTCGAACACGACGGGCACTGCGGCACCCAGCCGCACAGCGCGCAGCCGATCACACGGCTGTTGCCGCGCCGGTTGAGGAACAAAATCGCCTGCTTGCCGCGGTTCAGCGTGTCGATCAGCTCGGCTTCGAGCTGCTGGCCGATCACGCCGCTGTGCCCCTCGCGCGCCTGCCCGCGCAGGTCAGCGACCTGCACCTCGGGCAGCGACGCGCCGAGAAAGCGCTCGGTCAGCGGGAACACCGGGTACCTGCCCTGCTTGGCGCCGTAATACGTCTCGACCGACGGGGTCGCCGAGCCGAGTACCAGCAGCGCGTTTTCGTGCGCCGCGCGGTATTTGGCCACGTCGCGCGCGTGGTAGCGCGGCGACTGCTCGGATTTATACGCGCCGTCCTGCTCCTCGTCGACGATCAGCACGCCGAGGTTCTGCACGGGCGCGAACACCGCCGAGCGCGTGCCGATGACGACGCGCGCGCGGCCGGATCTGATCTTTTTGAAGCTGTCGTACCGCTCGCCCGCGGACAGCGCCGAGTGCAGCACGGCAACCGTGTCGCCAAAGCGCGCGGCGAACTGCCGCAGCACTTGCGGCGTCAGGCCGATCTCGGGCACGAGCGCGATCGCGCCCCTGCCCTGCCCGAGCGCATGCGCGATCAGCTGCAAATACACCTGCGTTTTGCCGCTGCCGGTCACGCCGAACAGCAGCGCCGCGCGCGGCGCGCCCTCGTCCATCAGCGCGGCAAGGCCGTCGTACGCCTGCTGCTGCTGCGCGCTCAGCACGGGCGGCGGCGCGGGCGGCACATCAGAAAAGTCGGGCGAGCGCAGGCACTCCTGCTGCCGCGTGCGCAGCATGCCTTTTTTCACCATGTCGCGCAGCGCAGCGTCCGACACGCCGGTCATGTACACCAGTTCTTTCTGGCTCATCCAGCCGCCGTCCGCCAGCACCGAGACCACGTCCATGCGCGCGGGGCTGCGGCGGCTGATGCGCGCCATCGCCTCGCCTGCCTCCATGTCGAGCGCGAGCATCTTCTCGGTCTTGTCGGACGACTTCTGCACAGTGTTGCTGTGGTAGGTCAGCACGCCCTCGCCCGCGAGGGCGTCGAGCACGCCCGTGACGCTCCGGCCGCCCAGCCGCTGCCGGATGTCGCTGACAGTCAGCGTCTGCCCCGGCTGGTCGAACAGCTGCATCACGCGCCCCGCGTCGCCCTCCCGCTGCCGCAGCGCGGCAAGGTCGGCGTCCGGCGCGAGGGTATAGGTTTCATTCCGCGTAAACCACAGCCCGGCGGGCAGCAGCACACGCACGCAGTCGAAATAGGTGCAGTACAGCCGCTCGCGCATCCACGCGGCGAGTTTGAGCTGCTGCGCGGTCAGCACGGGCGCATCGTCCAGCACCTCGATGACCGGCTTGAGCTTCATCCCGCCCGCGTCCTCCCGGAATGCGAGCACCACGCCTTCCGCCCGTTTATTGCCAAAGCCGAACGGCACGAGGACACGGGTGCCGATCAGCACCTGTTCCCGCAGCTCGTCCGGCACACGGTAGGAGTACAGCTTGTCGATGGCATAGGTCGCCGCGTCCACGGCGACCGCGCAGATCTGTTCCGTCAACCGCTATACTCCTTTCTACTCTGGTTTAGTTTGCCCGCAGCGCCAGCAGACGGTCGAAGATGATATCGGCCACGTCCTCCTTGGGGCAGAGCGGCGGCGTCTCGCGCGAGCCGTCCGCAAAAAGCAGCGTGACCGCGTTGGTGTCGGTGCCAAAGCCCGCGCCCTTGTCGCGCAGCGAGTTCGCCACCAGCATATCGCAGTGCTTGCGGCGCAGCTTGTCGGCGGCGTTCTCGATGAGGTTCTGCGTCTCCATCGCAAAGCCGCACAGCAGCTGCCCCGGGCGCTTGTTCCTGCCCAGTTCAGCCAGAATATCCGGGTTGCGGGTCAGGGCGACGGTCAGTTCGTCGTCGCTTTTCTTCATCTTTTCGTCCGCCGTCTGCGCGGGACGGTAGTCGCCCACCGCGGCGGCCTTGACGATGATGTCCTGCGCATCCGCGCGGGACAGTACCGCGTCATACATGTCGCGCGCCGAGGTGATATCCACGCGCGTGACGCCATAGGGCGTTTGCAGCGCGGTCGGACCGGAGACCAGCGTCACCTGCGCGCCGCGCATGGCCGCGCGGGCGGCGAGGGCATAGCCCATCTTGCCCGACGAATGGTTGGACAGAAAGCGCACCGGGTCGAGCGCCTCCTGCGTCGGCCCGGCGGTGACCAGCACGCGCAGGCCTTGCAAATCCTGCTTTGTCACCGCCCGCTCGATGCCGTGCAGCAGCGTCGGCGTGTCCGGCAGCTTGCCGCGGCCGGTGTCGCCGCAGGCGAGGTGCCCGGCGGCGGGCTCGATGATATGGAAGCCCCGCGCGCGCAACGTGTCAAGGTTTTGCTGTGTGACCGGATTGTCGTACATCCCGGTGTTCATCGCGGGCGCGACAACGACCGGCGCGCGGGTCGCCAGCAGCGTCGTCGACACCATGTCGTCCGCGATGCCGTGCGCGGCCTTGGCGATGATATTGGCCGTCGCGGGCGCGATGACGAACACGTCCGCGGCCTTGGCCAGCGAAATATGCTCGACCTCCCACGCGAAATTGCGGTCGAACGTGTCCACGACCGTGCGGTTGCCCGACAGCGTTTCAAACGTGATGGGCGCAATAAACTGCGTGGCCGATTCGGTCATCAGCACGCGCACATCCGCCCCGGCCTGCCGCAGCTTGCTGGTCAGGTCGGCGGCTTTATAGGCCGCGATGCCGCCCGTTACACACAGCACCACGGTTTTCCCGGCCAGACGCATGGCTCAGCGGTCCTCCTCGGGCACGTCGCCGTCGTCCAACTCGTGGTCGCTGAATTCGTCGAGGCGGTGCATCTCGCCCTCGTCCTCAGTTTCCTCCTCATCGGACGCCGCTTCGTCCTCGTCGTCCATGACGACCGAGTCGTCCACATCGACCATCGCGGCCGCGATCGGGTTGTTCGGCACGATCATCGGCTCGGTGCGCGGGCCGGGGCGGTACACGACCGAGCCGGCCGCGATCTCGTCGAGCGCCAGCTTGACCGCCTTATCAGGCAGCTGCTCACCGCTCTCCTCGGCCTGGTCCGCGATGTCGCGGGCGCGCTGCGCGGCCAGATTGACCAGCAGATAGCGGTTGCCCACACGTTTCATCAGTTCCTGCATCGAAGGTTTCAGCATAGCTTTCTATTCTCCTTATTGACTCTTTGTTTGTGAATGGTATGCAGCGCGGGCGCCCCTCATGCCCCGCGGTGCGCGACGAAAATGCCTTTCAGCTCGTCGATCGCGCGGTCGATCTCATCGTTGACGACGACATGGTCGAACGCGTCCTGATGCTTGAGCTCCTCTCTGGCCGTCTCCAGCCGCTTGAGCACCTTGTCCTCGTCCTCGGTGCCGCGCCCGCGCAGGCGGGCGGCCAGCTCCTCAAAGGACGGCGGCGCGATGAACACCATCACCGCGTCCGGGCGCTTTTGGTGCACCTGCATCGCACCCTGCACCTCGATCTCGAGCACAACGTCGTAACCCTCGGCCAGCTTGGCATTGACCGGCGCTTCGAGCGTCCCGTAGTAGTTGTCGACATAGCAGGCGTGCTCCAGAAAGGCGTTCTGCGCGATCTTGCGCTCAAACTCCTCCCTTGTCAGGAAGTAATACTGCACGCCGTTTGTCTCCCCCGGACGGGGCGCGCGTGTGGTGGCCGAAATCGAATAGAACAGCCGCTCATCCTGTTCCCGCAGGCGGGAGAGCAGCGTGCCTTTGCCCGCGCCGGACGGGCCGGTGAATACATACAGGTTGCCTTTACGCATCGTCTTTTACCCCTTCCTCGCTGTCGCCGACAAAGCGGGCCGCGACCGTTTCCGGCTGCAGCGCGCTGAGCACGACATGCCCGCTGTCCATAATCAGCACGGCGCGGGTACGCCGGCCATAGGAGCCGTCGATCACCATACCGCGGTCGCGCGCCTCCTGCACGGTGCGCTTGACCGGCGCAGATTCCGGACTGACAATTGCGATCAGCCGGGACGAGGCCACCATGTTGCCGAACCCGATGTTGATGAGTTTCACCGCATCGTCCCCCTCCGCGTGTTACTTCACGTCATTCGATGTTCTGGATCTGCTCGCGGATCTTTTCGATCTCGCCCTTGATGTCTACCACAATGCGCGCGAGCGCCACATCGTTTGCCTTGGAGCCGATCGTGTTGGCCTCGCGGTTCATCTCCTGCACCAAAAAATCCAGCTTGCGGCCGACCGGCTGCGTCTCCCGCAGCATGCCGTCCATCTGGTGCAGGTGGCTGCGCAGGCGCACGGTCTCCTCGTCGACCGCGGTCTTGTCCGCATAGATCGCGGCCTCGGTCAGGATGCGCGTCTCGTCGATGCTGGTGTCGGCCAGCACCTCCTGCATGCGCGCAAGCAGCTTTTCGCGGTACTCCTTGACCCGCTCGGGCGAGCGCGTCTCGACCTCGCCCACCATGCGCCCGATCGCGGCGCAGCGGCCGCGCACATCCTCGGCCAGCTTTTCGCCCTCGCGCTCGCGCATCTGGTCAAAGCCGTCGCACGCCTTGTCGAACACGGCGAGCACGTCGCGCGTCATGGCCTCGGCGTCCTGCTCGATGCGCTCCGAGCCGAGCACGTCGGGCAGCTTGGCCAGCGCCATGACGGTCACGTCGTCGCGCAGGCCGTAGGTCTCACTCAGCTCGTGCAGCGCGTCCAGATAACGCTTGGCCAGCTGGTGGTTGACCGTGACGGCAACGTCGCCGCCCTCTTCGATCTCCACACCGACAAAAATCTCCACCTTGCCGCGCGCAATGTGGGCGGCGGCGGCCTTTTTGACCGCGTCGTCCAGAAAGCCGTACTGCCGCGGCGCCTTGACCGTGCAGTCCAGATAGCGGTGGTTGACGGCGCGCAGCTCGACCGTGATCGTCCTGCCGTCCCGCTCCTCCTTGGCGCGGCCGTAGCCGGTCATACTTTTCATGTTGTTCGATCCCCTTTTGCTCAATCAGGCGGCAGGCTTGCG
This sequence comes from uncultured Agathobaculum sp., assembly GCF_944384735.1. Taxonomy (GTDB): domain Bacteria; phylum Bacillota; class Clostridia; order Oscillospirales; family Butyricicoccaceae; genus Agathobaculum. Next base: position 33,390 of record NZ_CALWUN010000012.1, read on the forward strand.
CGCAGCAGCGCGATCAGCCGTGACAGCGCCACGTCATAGATGATAAATGCAATATCGGCGGCGGCCCACACCGCCACAACCCGGAACAGGCCGGTGATGGCCAGCTGCGGGAAAAACACCCATATCGCCAGCACGCCGAACACAACCAGCACAATGTTAAAATACGCCAGCTTGACGCCCAGCTGCAGCCGAAGCGGCACGCGCCCCTCGACCAGGTACTTGATGATCGGATACAGGCCGCAGAACAGCACATAGGCCACGGCCACCACCTTGCGCGGCACCAGCAGCGCGGACAGCACGGACACCGTTACATACAGCATCACGGCCGTGCGCAGCCGCGCGCGCCGCAAAAGCGGCACCGCCGAGGTCACGCCTGCGGCCACACAGGCCGCAACACCCACATAGGTCGCCGTGCCGCCCACATACAGCAGCGCCACGGCAGCCGCGGCCAGCAGGCCGCCGCGCGCAATCTCCCTCGCGCCCATGTCAGCAGCCCGCGTTGCAGCACGCGTTCAGGCAGCAGTTGCAGATGGCCAGCTGCACGCACAGGTCGCACAGGCTTGCCTCCTGCATCGGCCGGTAGCCGCCGTAGCCGCCCGACATATTCAGATTATTGAGCGCCGTGCGGTACTCCATGTTGGACGGGTCCATCTGGCAGGCCTGCGTGTAGGCGCGCGCGGCCTCGTCATACCAGCCCTTGCGGTAGTACACCGTGCCCATCAGGAAAAACCACTCGGCGTCACGGCCGTTTGCGCGCTGCAAAAGCTGCTCGGCCATGCCGAGGTTGCCCTGGTTGATCGCCTGCCGCACCTGGCTGTACAGCGTCGCGTTCGGCCCGCTGTACGCGCGCTGCTGCTGGCTGCCGCCATACTGCCCGCCGCCGGACTGCTGCCCGCCGCCGGACGCACCCGCGCCCGACTTGCCCGCGCGCTCGTTCATGATCATGTCGTAGGCCTCGTTGATCTCCTTCATGCGGGCCTCGGCCAGATCGGCCAGCGGGTTATTGATATAGTTGTCCGGATGATACTTGCGCGCCAGTTCGCGGTAAGCGCGTTTGACATCGTCGTCGCTCGTCTGCGGCGTGACGCCGAGCACCTTATAGGGATCCATGCTTGCCCCTTCCTCCGTTCGTTTGGTACGTCCCGTCCAGCACCTGTTTCGTCACCAGCGGCATACCGAGAAAAATGATATTGCGGACCAGCTCCGCATCCCGGCCGAAGTCCAGCAGGTCATACGCCATGCAGATATCGGCCAGCGACCGTTCGAGCGTGCGCTCGAGCGGTTCTCTGATCTCTGTCAGGTCGGGCGTGCGCAGCCCATAGCGCAGCACGACCGGGTTATAGCTGCCCTGTCCCAAGTCCTCCGCCACGTCCTGCGCGGCGTCGAGCAGGTAGACCCACCGGCCGACATGATAAAACATCTGCCGTAGCACGCGCTCACGGTCGTCCCCCGTGCGGGGGACAACGGCGGCGGTCATGCGGGCGGACGCGTCGGCCGCGCGGTCCATCGAATCGCAGCGTTCCCGCTCGAGCGCCCGCAGGTCGTCCAGCGCCGCGACGACCTCACGGTCGGCTTCGGGCAGGCGTTCGCGGGCGCGCCGGTAACCCCGCCGCCCCAGACGGCACAGCAGCCACGCCAGCGCGCGCTTTGCGCCTTTTTCGTCCGCGAGGCTGTCGCGGAATTTATGGTAGGTCAGCAGTACGCTCACGTCGGCGGCGCGCTCGAGCGCCCCGTCTGGCGCGGCGCACGGCCGCGGGATAAGGGGGTGCGCGTCGCACCGCCTGCGGCAGGGCGGCGCGGTGTCCGCCCGGTCGCCGCCGGTCACGAGTGCGTAGAACGTCATGTCATAGCTCAAAAACAGCGTGTAAAACCGGCCGTAGCGCGCGCGGATGGCATGGCACAGCCCGCAGTACACCTGCTGGAACCGGTCGGCCTCCCGGACCCGCAGCTCGCTTTTCATCGGCCGGATAAAGCCAAACATCGTGCAACCCTTTCCCGCCGTGCGGGCGCACGGCCTTGCGTATTCAATCTATTTTACCGAACTTTTGCCGATCGCACAAGGGTGAACCAAACAAAATCAGTAAAAATTCACAAAAAATTCAGAGTACCTTTGTGATTTCAAACGGAATATGGTTGCGCGCCTTCATCCGGCGGCTGTACCACATGGCCGCGCCGATGCCCAAGGCGAACAGCACGCCGCCGCACACCGCGCTCAGCCCTGCGCCCAGCGCGAGCGCGCTGCCCACGCCGTAGCCGACGAAAAACAGCACGACCGGCGCCAGATATACCAGCCCCGCGTAGCCGAGCACCTGCCCGGTCTCGCCCTCGATGAGCACGCGCTCGCCCACCTGTGCGTCGGCGCGGTTGCGCGCGGTGACGTACAGCGTCTGGGTTTCCAGCCCGCCGCAGCCGCCGCACTTGGCGCAGTCGTGCCCGCAGGCCGAGCGCCGCGTGACCTCGATCTCGGCCATGCCGCCCGGCAGAAGTTTTTTGATCGTTCCCTGTTGGGTCAATGTTCTCGCTCCGTTTCTTTCCATCTCGTCGCCGCGCTCAACCGAGCACCGGCGCAAATTCTTCCATGATGCGGTGCGCGGCGCGGATGCCGTCGACCGCGGCGGACAGGATGCCGCCCGCATAGCCCGCGCCCTCGCCGCAGGGGATGAGCCCCGTGCAGCCAAGACCGAACAGGTCGCCCCCGCGCTCCATGCGCACCGGGGAGGACGTGCGCGTCTCCGGCCCGGTCAGCAGCGCGTCGGCCGCGTCAAAGCCGCGGATCTTTTTGCCGAAGTACGGCAGGCTGTCCCGCAGCATGGCCTGCGCAAAGTCCGGCAGGCAGGCCGCCGCTTCGCCGAACACCACGCCGACCGGATAGGTCGGCTGCACCGCGCCCGGCTTACTGCCCGGCCGTCCGGCTAGAAAGTCGCCCACGCGCTGGCAGGGCGCGCGGTACGAGCCGGTCTGCGCAAAGGCCGCGCGTTCAATGCGGCGCTGCAAAGCAACGCCGCCGAACGGCGTGCCATCGTCAAAGTCCGCCGGGTCGACCGACACGGCAAGCGCCGCATTGGCGTTTTTGCCGTCGCGCGCGTGATAGCTCATGCCGTTGGTGACCACGCTGTCCGGTTCGCTCTGCGCCGCGACGACCACGCCGCCCGGACACATGCAGAACGAATAGCATGCCCGCCCGTCCGCGCGGCGGGACAGGTTATACTCCGCCGGCGGCAGCAGCGGGTGCCCGGCATACTTGCCATACAGCGCACGGTCGATCTCGCTTTGCAGGTGCTCGATGCGCACGCCGACCGAAAACGCCTTCGGCACAAAGTATACCCCGTTTTGGTGCAGTGCAAAGAAGGTGTCGCGCGCTGAGTGACCGATGGCGACGACCGCACGCTCGCAGGCGATGTCGCCGCACGCCGTGCGCACGGCGCGCAGCGCGCCGTCCTGCACCGAAACGCCGGTCAGCGCGGTGCCGAAATGCACCTCGCCGCCGTTTGCAAGGATGTCCTGCCGCATAGCGCGCACGACGTTTTTCAGGATGTCCGTGCCCACATGGGGCTTGGCCTTTTTGACGATATCAGCGGGTGCGCCATGCGCGGCCAGCGTGTCGAGCACCGCGCCGCACAGCGGGTCGCCGATGCGCGTGGTCAGCTTGCCGTCCGAATACGCGCCCGCGCCGCCCTCGCCAAACTGGATGTTGCATTCCGGGTCGAGCGCGCCGCCCGCCCAGAAAGCGTCGACCGCGCGGTCGCGCGCGTCGAGGTCGCCGCCGCGCTCCAGCACCAGCGGCGCATAGCCGTATCTGGCCAGCGTGTAGGCCGCGAACAGCCCGGCAGGCCCCAGCCCGACCACGACCGGCCGGTGCGCCAGCCGCCTGTCCCCGCGCGGGACGGATGGCCGCGCATCGTCGTGATAACGAACGAAGGGCATTTGCAGCCTTTCTGCAAATGCCTTTTCGTCCAAAGGTGCGTCCAGCCGCACCGTGTATACCCGGAAGATCCGGCCGCGCCGCGCGTCGATGCTGACGCGGCTGACCGCCGCCTGTACTTCGTCCGACGCAAGGCCGGTCAGGCGGCGCGCCTCGGCGACCGCCAGCTGCTCCGGCTCGTCAAACGGCAGGCGGATATTGCTGACGGTCAGGCTCATGGGGTGCTGTCCCCGCTTTCCGTGCCGTCGGCACTGTCCGCTTCCGGTGTGTCCGCATCGTCCGCTGCGCCGTCCTCCGACGCGGCGATCTCGATCTCGACCTCGACATCGGTCTGCACGATGGTAACGCCCGCGGGCAGGCCGGTCGCGGCGATGACGCCCTTGACCTTGTGCGTGCCCGTGCCGAGCGAGACCGAGTCAAACGTCAGCCCGACCGACAGCGCGTTGACATCCACCTGCCCGAGCGCGCTCTCGCTGCCGCGCAGCTCGATCTCAACCGACTCGGTCAGCACACTGACCGTGTACGGCGTCTGCGTCTGGGCGGTGTCGGTGGGCACGAATTTGCTCACCTGCACGCTGCGCGTGGCGACGTTTTCCTCTTCCTTAACGGTCAGCGTCACCTTGGCGGTCGACGGCTGGCCGCTGTCCAGACGCACGCCGTCCGGCAGCGGGATATCCATTTCAATGGCGACGCCCGTGCGCGCGGTGTCCAGATCGATCGTACCTAAGTTGATCTCGGTGATGCCGGCCAGCGTGTTCTGGTCGCCGATCAGCGTGACCGTCGCCGGGTCGATGCTGACATCCACCTGCTCCTGCTTGAGCGTATCGCCGTCGGTCAGCGTCACCTTGAGCGGCACGCTCTCGATCGGGTAGATCGGCACGCGCACCGTGATGGCGTCGGTCTGGCAGGTGACGTGCGTGCCGGTGATCGGCTCGCCCGCATCGTTGCGCAGCGAAATATTGCACTCGCCGGTAAAGGTCGACGAGCGTCCGTCAACGCTGATCGTGCCGTAAGCGTAGGCGACCTCCTTGAGCTCGGCCGACGGCCCGGAGATCGTGACCTCCTTGGTCGTGGTCGGCTCGGGCGTGCCGGCGCGGCTGCCCTCGGCGGCGGTGCCGGTCGTTTCGATGCGCACGGGCACGGTCGCGGTCGTCACCTCGTCGACCAGCACGCGCACGCGCGACGGGGTCGTCCCGCGCGACTCGACGCCGGTCACGCCGACATACACCTCGGGTACGAGCGTATACTCGCCCGCGCCGTCGGTGATCTGGGATACGTCCACCGATACGCGCACCTTGCTGCGCAGGGTGGAGTTGGTCACCTCATCGAGGGGGCCGTACACCGTGGCGTCCACCATGTCGGTGTATTCGATCACCGACAGGTTGTACTGCTCGAGCAGCGTGTCTGCGCCGGTGATCGTCACCGGCACATCGCGGAACGTATTGCCTTTGGGCGGGTTTTCCACGTCGCGCGCGACCATCCACAGCACAAAGGCCAGCAGCAGCGCGAGCAGGCGCAGCCAGATATCGTGTTTCTGCATAAACTGCTTCATTTACCCGCGCCCCCCTTCCAGATGCTGCGGAGCACGGAAATACGCTTTTTATCCGGCTTGTTGTCGGTGATCAGCTCGGCCTCGAGCACCTTGCGCAGCACGTCGGGCGACAGGTGCCGCTTGAGCATGCCGCCGATGGCGACCGAGATCGCGCCCGTCTCCTCGGACACGACGACGAGCACCGAGTCGGCCGACTCGCTCATGCCGACCGCTGCGCGGTGCCGCGTGCCCAGGTCGCGCGACAGGTTCTGGCTGCCCGACAGCGGCAGCACGCAGCCTGCCGCATGGATCTTGCCCGCGCGCATGATGAGCGCGCCGTCGTGCAGCGGGCTGTTTTTGAAGAAGATGTTCTTGAGCAGCTCGGGCGACGGCGCCGCGTCGATGACCGTGCCGGTCGCAACGATCTCACCCAGCCGCTCCTTGCGCTCGAACACGATCAGCACGCCGGTTTTGGAGCGGGACATATCCGCGCACGCGGCGACGGTCGCGTCGATGGCGGCCTCGGTCGCGTCCGGGTCGTCCGCCGACACCAGCAGGCCGCTGATGTTGCCCTTGCCCAGCTGCTCGAGCAGGCGGCGCAGCTCAGGCTGGAAGATCACGATGGCCGCGGTCACGCCGATGCCGAACGAACTGCGCAGGATGAATGAGATCGTCGTCAGCTGTGCAAAGCTGGCCGCGACAAAGATCAGCAGCAGCCAGATGACGCCCTTGGCCAGCCGCGCCGCGCTCGTATCCTTGAGCAGCTTCATCAGCCGGTACAGGATGTAGCTGACGATCAGGATATCGAGGATATCCATGATGCTGACCGTTTTCAGCGCGTACCAGCTGTTGAGCACCGATGTCCACAGGTCAAAATTCTGTAGGTTGGGACTGAAAAAACTTTGAAAAAACTCCATATATCCACCTGTCCTATTCCTTTTGCCCTCCGCGCCCGCGGGGAGACAGGATTTTTTCTTTATTATGTTACCACAATTCCCTGTTTCTGTATAGCGAATTCACAGATTTTTTACGGTTTTGCAAACCGCAGCGGCCGCCTGCTCCATTTGCAGCGCGGTCGTGTAGAACGAGGCCGAAACGCGCACGGTGCCGGTGTCCTCGGTGCCCGCCGTGCGGTGCGCGAGCGGCGCGCAGTGCAGCCCGGCACGCACGGCCACGCCTTCGTGCGCCAGCGCCTCGGCGACCGTCTCGCTCGGCACGCCCGCCACGCGGAAGGACAGCACGCCGGTCTGCGCCGGGTGGGCGAAGCACTCGACACGCGGCACGCCGTCCAGCGCGCGCGCCAGCTGGCGGATGAGCCGCCGCTCATGCGCGAGGATGTTCGCCGCCCCGACCGACCGCACAAACGCGATGCCTGCGGCCAGCCCGGCCGCGCCCGGCAGGTTGGGCGTGCCGCTCTCGAGCGCGTCGGGCAGGAAATCCGGCTGGGCAAGCGACTCGGACAGGCTGCCCGTACCGCCCGCGAGCAGCGGGCGGCGCGCAAGGCGGTCGTCAAGCGCAAGCAGCAGGCCGGTGCCCTGCAGGCCGTACAGCCCCTTGTGCCCGGGCATCCCGACCGCGGCAAGGCAGGGGTATTTCGTCACGTCCAGGTCGATCACGCCCGCCGACTGCGATGCGTCCAGGATGAGCGGCACGCCCGCTTTGTCCAGCAGCGGCGCGATACCGTCCAGCGGGGCGGCAAAACCGAACACGTTGGACACATGGTTCAGGATCATCAGGTCGACACCGTCCGCAAGTGCCTGTGCCGCGCGCTGCACAAAGCCGTCCGCGTCCCACAGGGGCGCGTCGAGCACCACCGGCTCAATGCCGCGCAGCGCGAGCGGCCGCATGACCGCGTTGTGCTCGTACCCACCGACCGCGACGCGCATCCCCGGCTGCACGAGCGCGTGGATGGCAAGATTGAGCGCGTGCGTGGCGTTCATCGTCAGCACGACGCGCGCCGGGTCGGCCACGCCGAACAGCGCCGCTGCCTGCTTCCGGCAGGCGTACATTGTCTCGCCCGCGCGCTGGGCGGCCGCGTGCCCGCCGCGCGCATAGCCCGCCGCCCCGCGCAGCGCCCGCTGCACCGCCTCGCCGACCGCGCGCGGCTTGTGCAGCGTGGTCGCCGCGTTGTCCAGATAGATCATGCGCCCGCCCCCTCGTCCGGCAGCACGCGGCACGGCGAAATGCCCAGCTGCCTCAGACGGCGCAGCGCGTCCTCCGCCTGTCCCGCCGCCACGCGCACCGCCCAGCCGCACGACTCGGTGCGGGCGTGGCGCGGCGGGCGGGTCACCTCGCCCGGCACGCCCATCTGTCCCAGATGCCGCCGCAGGCCGATGGCCTCGGTCTGGCTGCGGCATATCAAAAGCGAATATCGGCTCATTGCCGTTCTCTCCCTCCAAGCATAGTCTATCCCCATGCTATGTTGAAATGCGCGCAAAAGTGTGCTATGCTGGTTGCGAATCAAAGTCTTTGTTTGGAGGGGATTCAGATGGAACTTTCCGCCCTTTCGCTGCGCCTGCATGCGCTGAGCGCGCTGCGCGGCCTGCAGCATACGCCGCTCGTGCGCGCCTCGATGCGCGCGCTCGACAGCCTGACGCAGGATGCCGCTGCCTTTGCCGACGCCTATGGCGCGCTGTGCGCCGCGCACTACGCCTGCGGCGACGCGTCGCGCACGCTGCTGGACGCGGTACATTATGATGTCAACACGCTGACCGACACGCTCGCCGCCCCGGCGGACGCGCTGCTGCAAGCCGCCACGCGCGATATCGAAACGCTGGACGCCCTGCTCGTGCTGGACGGCGCAGCGCTCAAGTCCGCAGCCGCCGCGCGCTTCGGTATGCCCCTGCTACTCGACCTGCCGGGTTTCCCGGCGGGCGCGCCGCTGCCCTTCCTGAACGGCGCGGCGCTGGCCAGTTTCTACCGCGCGCAGGGCTACGGCTTTTTCGCGCAGGCGGCGGCCTTCGCCGTGCAGGATGACGGCTCGGTGCGCCCGATCGTGCACCCCGACCCCATCCGGCTGTGCGACCTGCCGGGCTACGAGCGCCAGAAGCAGCAGATCTTGCAGAATACGCGCGCCTTCCTCGGCGGGCGCGAGGCCAACAACATCCTGCTCTACGGCGACAAGGGCACGGGCAAATCCTCGACGGTCAAGGCCGTGGTCAACGAATATGCCGAACGCGGCCTGAAAATCATCGAGATGGCGCCGCGGCACATCACCTGCTTCCCGCAGATCTTCGCCGAGACGCTGCGCTCGCCGTTCAAGTTCATCGTATTCCTCGACGACCTGTCCTTCAGCCGTGAGGACGACAACTTTGCCGCCCTCAAGGCGTTCATCGAGGGCGGGCTGGCCGGCAAACCGGCAAACCTCGTCATTTACGCCACCAGCAACCGCCGCCACCTCATCCGCGAAAACTTTGCCGACCGCGAGGGCGACGAGGTGCGCGTGCGCGACGGGCTGGAGACGGTCACGGCGCTGTCCGACCGCTTCGGGCTGGAGATCACGTTTTCGGTGCCGGACAAGGACGAATACCTGTACATCGTCGACCGGCTGGCCGCCGAAAGCGGCCTTGCGCTCGAGGGCGAGCCGCTGCACCTGCTGGCCGAGCGTTTCGCGCTGCGACGTAACGGCCGCTCGCCGCGCACCGCGCGCCAGTTCATCAGCCAGCAGCTGGCCGAAAAGTTCGAGAAAACCGAAAAGTAACCCGCATAACCCCCGCGCCGCAAGGCGCGCATACAGCAGAAAAGAACCGCCCCCAAAGGGCGGTTCTTTTCATAAAAGCCGGGGACACAAGGTGAATTGGCCGCAGGCCAAGAGAAGGTGGCCTGGGCCATGCGCCTCGGCGTTTATTACCAGTACAGAGCAAAGTTTCGCGCGCCCTGCGCGTCGGAACTTTGCTCCGCTC
>NZ_CALWUN010000013.1 GCF_944384735.1 uncultured Agathobaculum sp.
GATTCAAGCACATCTTATGTGATTTTACAATATTTTCATTCTTGTACACTGCGATACTATATTTAATCAGCGGCTCCCTATATCGAGCCGCTGCGCGCGCTGCTGCTGCACTGCAAGACCGACGCGGTGGACGGCTGCCGTCTGGGCTATCTGCGCCCCGCGCGGCCGCTGGCCGAGGGCGGGCGCGATATTCAGGGCGCGGTCGTCATGCTCGCACCGGACGGCCCCGACCCGGTCTGGCAGCAGGTTATGCAGCAGGTCAGCGCCGTGCTGATCGACCGTCCGGCGCTCATCGAGGCTCTGCAGGCGGGCGACCGCGCCCGCGCCGCCGCCCTGCTCGAGGACGAGCTGGCGCGCCGCCTGCAAAGCGGCCTGACCGGCCGCTGAGCCATTTGCCACCTAAGCCAGCCCGCCCGGCTCCCGCTGGGCGGGCTTCAGTTTACCGATAAAGATCCCGCGCCGCAGCACGCATCGTTCAGCCGCTCTGTGAGCGGCATCAAAAAAACGAGCTCCGCCCGTTTTTTTGATACCCCTGTTGATTCGATTGGAAGCGTGGTTCCAATCGAGAGGCTGTCGAAAACCATAGTTTTCGACAGCCTCCAGCCCGCCCGGAAGAAGCCGGGCGGGCTTTTTTCGTTCCGCAAGTCGCCCTTTGTGAAATCTTGCTAAAAACGAAAGCCAAAAACTGTTGTTTCAACAGTTGAAAAGCGAAATAATTGTTGGTACTATAATAACAGGCTTTCGTTTTGAATAAAACCGGTGTGGCCGCGCGCCGCATCCGCAGGAGGGAATCAAGTGATCTATACCGTAACACTCAACCCCGCACTGGATAAGACCGTCGAGATCCCGGACTTCACGCTCGACGCGGTCAACCGCATCACGACCCTGCGCACCGACCCGGGCGGCAAGGGACTGAACGTGTCCAAGGTCATCCAAAAGCTGGGCGGCACGAGCACGGCCATCGGCGTGCTGGGCGGCACGACTGGCCGCCGCATCGCGGACGCGATGGACGCACTGGGCGTCCAGACCGATTTCACCTTTGTCGCGGGCGAGACGCGCACCAACCTCAAGGTCGTCGACCCCGCCCGCCACACCAACACCGACCTCAACGAACCCGGCCTGACCGTCACGCAGGACGTGCTGAACGGCATGCTGGCCGCGCTGACCGCCAAGATACAGCCGAGCGACATCGTCGTGCTGTCCGGCAGCCTGCCCAAGGGCGCCCCGGCCGACACCTACGGCACTTGGACGGCCGCCTGCGGCAAGGCGGGCGCGCGCGTCTTCCTCGACGCGGACGGCGAAGCGCTGCACCACGGCCTCGCCGCCAAGCCCTACCTCGCCAAGCCCAACAACCACGAGCTGTCCCGCCTGACCGGCCGCACGCTCGACACGGTCGACAGCCTGCTCGCCGCCGCGCGCGACATGATCGCCGGGGGCGTTGAGCGCGTGGTCGTCTCGATGGGCGGCGACGGCGCGCTGTTCGTCAGCGCGGACACCGCCTACCGCGCCGAGGGGCTCAGCGTCCCGGTCGGCAGCACGGTCGGCGCGGGCGACAGCATGGTCGCCGCGCTCGCCTACGCTGCGGCACAGGGGGTCAGCGATGGCGACACCGTCGCGCTGGCCGTCGCCACCAGCGCCGCCAACGTCATGTGCAGCGGCTCGCAGGCCGCCGAGCGCAGCGCCATCGACGGGCTGCTGCCGCGCGTGACCTGGCATGCGCTGTGATTGCCGCAATTCCACTTTCATTTCAAAACCACATCTGTTATGATAAAAGGAGAGTCTGCCATTATGAAAGCAAAAGCCGTCCGTCTGCACGCCGCCAACGACCTGCGCCTCGAGGAGTTCGAGCTGCCCGAGATCAAGGACGACGAGATCCTCGTCAAGGTCATTTCCGACAGCATCTGCATGTCCACCTATAAATGCGCCATTCTGGGCGTAAAGCACAAGCGCGTCCACGAGGACGTGGCCGAGCACCCGGCCATCATGGGGCACGAGTTTGCGGGCGACATCGTCAAGGTCGGCGCCAAGCACGCCGACAAGTTCAAGCCCGGCATGAAGTTCACCCTGCAGCCCGCGCTCAACTACAAGGGCACGATGTGGTCGCCCGGCTACTCTTATGAGTTCTTCGGCGGCGATGCGACCTACTGCATCATCCCAGCCGAGGTCATGGAGCTGGGCTGCCTGCTCGAGTACAAGGGCCGCGCCTATTACGAGGCGTCGCTCGCCGAGCCGATGAGCTGCAGCATCGGCGCGTTCAACGCCTGCTTCCACACCCGCATGGGCGTGTATGAGCACGAAATGGGCATCCGCGAGGGCGGCAAGCTGGCCATTCTGGCGGGCGCAGGCCCGATGGGTCTGGGCGCGCTGACCTATGCGCTGCACCGCGACGTGCGGCCGTCCATGGTCGTCGTCACCGATATCAACGCCGACCGCCTTGCTCGCGCCGCGCAGCTGTTCCCGGTCGAGGAGGCCGCCAAAGACGGCATCGCGCTGCACTTTGTCAACACCGCGGAGCTGGCCGACCCGGCCGCCTCGCTGCGCGAGCTGACCGGCGGCACCGGCTTTGACGACGTGTTCTGCTACGCGCCGGTCGCGCAGGTCGCCGAGCTGTCGAGCGACGTGCTCGGCCGCGACGGCTGCCTGAACTTCTTCGCCGGCCCGACCGACCCCAAGTTCTCGGCCAAGCTCAACTTCTACGACGTGCATTACAACTCGACCCACGTCATCGGCACGACGGGCGGCAACACCGCCGACATGATCGAGTCGCTCGAGCTGTCGGCCGCCGGCCGCATCAACCCGGCCGTCATGGTCACCCACATCGGCGGTCTGGACGCCGCGGCGGACACCACGCTCAACCTGCCCAAGATCCCGGGCGGCAAAAAGCTGATCTACACCCACATCACCATGCCGCTGACCGCAATCGACGATTTCCGCGCCAAGGGCGCGGAGGACGCGCGCTTTACCGCGCTGGCCGACATCGTCGACGCGCACGACGGCCTGTGGTGCGCCGAGGCGGAGGAATATCTGCTGGCCAACTGGGTAGAAGAATAACAAAACGAAAGGGGCGCATGCGTCATGCAGGAACGCCGGGAGAAAATCGTCGAACTGGTCAACCGTCTGGGCACGGTCAGCTTTGCCCAGCTCAAAGCGGCCTTCCCCGATGTGTCCGAAATGACGCTGCGCACCGACCTCAAGGCGCTCGACGAGGAGCGGCGGCTGGTGCGCGTGCACGGCGGCGCCAAGTCGGTCGAGGTCGTCGTCGGCACGGACGACTTCCTGCTGCGCCGCGCGCTGCGCTGCGCGCCCGAAAAGGCGCAGATCGCACAGAAAACGCTGGCGTTGCTGCGGCCGGACATGACGCTTTACCTCGACTCGGGCAGCACGACCACCGCACTTGCCCGCCTGATCCCGGACGAGCGCTTCCAGATCTTCACCAGCAGCCTGTCGTGCGCGAACGAACTGCTGCGGCTGACCCGCGCGCGGGTGTTCCTGCCCGGCGGCTTTGTCAACCGGTACAGCCAGAGCCTGTGCGGCATCGAAGCCGTGCGCACGGTCGGCCGCATCAACTTCGACCTTGCGCTGATCGGCACGACCAGCTTTTCCGACAAGACCGGCTTTTCCTGCGGCATGGAGGAGGAAGCGCAGCTCAAGCGCGCGGTCATCGCGCAGGCAGAGCGCAGCTTCGTGCTGATGGACGCGGGCAAGGTCGGGCTGACGAGCACCTTTTCCTTTGCCACGCTCGACGAGGTCGACGGCATCGTCTCGGACGACGGCCTGCCCGCCGAACTTGCCGCCGCCTGCCGCGCCTGCGGCAAGCAGGTGCTGTAAGCCACGCCCGGTATGGCATTGACCCCATGACAAATCCGGCGGCGCTCCCTTCACCCCTTTCACGCCGCCGTTCCCACATCATCCACCCCGCGTGTCTGCATTGGCAGGCACGCGGGGTTTGTGCTGTTTGCGGGATTTTCCCCGCCCCTTGTCCGCCCGCTGCATAGCTGTGCCGGCCGTCCCGCCACCGGCCAGCACGCAGCGAAAAAACAGCCGCATCCTGCCACGGCAAACGGATAACGGGCATTTCACACTCGAAATGCACTTTTACTTTTGCCCTTTTTCTGGTATAATAGGTGGGAATAAAAATTTTTATCCCGTGCTTTCCGCCCTGCGGACGGCAAAAAATGCCGCAGCGGCAAGGTATGGGGCAGTCAGAAAATGGGGAAACAATATGAGAGAGAACAGACTGGTCATCACCGGCATGGGCGCGGTCACGCCCATCGGCATCGGCGTTCCCGCCTACTGGGACGCGCTGACGGCAGGCCGCTGCGGCGTCGGCCGCATCACACGGTTCGACGCGTCCGCGCTGCCTGTGCAGATCGCGGCAGAGCTCAAGGGCTTCGACCCGGCAGACTATATGCCCAAAACGCTTGCGCGCACGATGGACCCGTTCATGCAGTTCGCGTTCGTCGCGGCGCAGCAGGCGCTCGACGACAGCGGGCTGGATGTGGAAGCCGAAGCAGAGCGCACCGGCATCACGATGGGCACCGCGATGAGCGGCGTGACCACCATCGCACACACGCAGCAGGAATTTGACGGCGGCCGCCGCGTCGGCCCGCGCTTTGTACCCATGGCGATCGGCAACATCGCCGCGGCGCAGATCGCCATTGCGCGCGGCATCCGCGGCCCGAGCCTGACGGTCAACACCGCCTGCTCGGCGGGCGGCGACGCGACGCTGACTGCCGCAACGCTGCTGCGCGCGGGTGAGGCGGACGCCATGCTCGCCGTCGGCGGCGAAAGTATCCTGTGCCCGATCGTCGTGTCCGGCCTGTCGCAGGCCAAGGCGCTGTCCCGCCGCAACGACGACCCTGAGACCGCCTGCCGCCCGTTCGACGCCGGGCGGGACGGCTTTGTCATCGGCGAGGGCGGCGGCGCGCTGGTCATCGAAACCGAGGCGCACGCGCTTGCGCGCGGCGCGCACATCTACGCCGAGCTGGCCGGCTGGGCCAACACCTCGGACGCGCACCACGTCACCGCCCCCTGCCCGGACGGCGCGGGCGCGGCGCGTTGCATGCAGCTGGCGCTGCAAAAGGCCGGGATGCAGCCGTCCGACATCGGCTATATCAACGCGCACGGCACCTCGACCCCGCTCGGCGACAAGGCCGAGACGCTGGCGGTCAAGGCCGTGTTCGGCGGACGCGAGAGCGCGCCGCCGGTATCCTCGACCAAGTCCGCGACCGGCCACCTGATGGGCGCGGGCGGCCTGACCGAGACCATCGCCTGCATCAAGGCGATCGAGACCGGCATCCTGCCGCCAACGCTGCACCTCGACACGCCCGACCCGGACTGCGACCTCGACTATGTACCGAACACAGCGCGCCGCGCACAGATCACTGCCGCAATGAGCAACTCGCTCGGCTTCGGCGGCCAGAACTCCAGCATCATTGTTTCCCAATACCAGAAATGAGGCGAACCCTATTTGCAAAACCAGTATACCTACGACGTGACCATGTTCCGCGATACGTTTGAAACGCAGTTCACCTATTTGAACGGCTTTCTGCGCAACGTGTCCCGCTTTGGCAGCCGCCCCGCGCTGCACGACCCGCTCTCCGGCCGCCGCTGGACGTATGCCCAGCTCAACGCCGAAGCAAACCGTCTCGCGCACGCACTGCGCGCGGACGGCGTGGGCAAAAACGACGTGGTGATGTTCGCGCTGCTCAACTCGCCCGAGTTTGTGTTCTGCTATCTGGCGGCGCACAAGGTCGGCGCGGTGGCCTGTCCAGTCAACTACCGGCAGGGCGCGGGCGAAATCGCGCTCGTCATCGACGACAGCCACCCCAAGGTTTTCGTCTACGACGCGGAGTTCGGCGCGCTGTCCGCCGGGGCGCTCGGCATGTGCGAATGCAAGCCCGCGCGCGTCGTCATGGTCGACTACAAGGGCGGCGCGCAGGCGCCGGACGGCCATGTGCTCTACCGCGACTACGTCGCCGCGCAGCCCGAAACCAATCCCCCGGTCGACTTTGCGCCGCACATCTACGACGAAACCATCCGGCTTTACACCTCGGGCACGACCAACCGCCCCAAGGGCGTGCCGATCAACACCGTAAACGAAGTTCTGTCCGCGCACGACGTGATGATGCACTTCCCGCTCGGACCGACCGACCGCACGATGAACATGACCCCGTGGTTCCACCGCGGCGGCATCCACTCGGGCGGCCCATGCCCGACGCT
Source organism: uncultured Agathobaculum sp. (assembly GCF_944384735.1). Lineage (GTDB taxonomy): Bacteria > Bacillota > Clostridia > Oscillospirales > Butyricicoccaceae > Agathobaculum. Next base: position 6,223 of record NZ_CALWUN010000013.1, read on the forward strand.
GTACGCGGGCGGCGAGGTCGTCATCCTGCGCGATTTTGCGCCCAAACGCTGTTTAGAGTACGCGGAAAAGTACAAAATCTCGTTCCTGATCGGCGTGCCGACCATCCTCGCGATGCTCGCGCGCACGCAGGAGCGCACCCCCGCCGACCTGTCCGCGCTGCGCGGCATCGTCACGATGGGCGCGCCGTTTGACAAGGCCGCGTGCGAAAAATATATGGAACTTTTAACGCCCAACATCTTCAACGGCTACGGCACGACCGAGACCTTCTGGAACACCTTCCTGCGCCCGTTCGACCTGCCGGATATGGCAGGCTCGGCCGGCCGCTCGTGCACGGACGACGAGGTGCGGCTGGTCGCCGTCCGCGAGGACGGCACGCACGCCGAGCCGGACGAAATGGTGCCGCACGACGGCAAAACGCCGGGCGAGATCATCATTTCCTCGCCCGCGAAAAGCGCGTTCTGCTATTTCAACAACCCCGAGATGACCGCCCAGAAGTTCTACAAGGGCTGGCTGTACACGGGCGACGTCGGCGTGTGGGACGAAAACGAGTTTGTCACCGTGTCCGGCCGCAAGGACGACATGATCGTCTCGGCGGGCGAGAACATCTACCCCACCCAGATCGAAGCCGTACTCAACGACCACCCCGAGGTGGCGGAGAGCGCGGTCATCGGCATCCCGGACAAGCTGCGCGGTGAGGTCGTGGCGGCGTACGTCGTGCCGTCGGACGACAGCCTGACGGTGGACGAACTCAAGGACTACTGCGTGCACAGCCCGATGCTGTCCTCGTATAAGTGGCCGCGCGAGTACCATTTGGTGCGCGAGCTGCCGCACACGGCGACCGGCAAGCTGATGCACTACAAGCTGCGGCAGCAAATCATTGGTGAAAAGTAAAAACAAGGGCTTGCGGGATTTCCCTCAAGCCTTTTGCTTTGCCTATGCGGTTTCCGCCGGCGCCTCCGGCGCGCCGAGCAGGCGGCGGTAGGTCAGGTCGATGGCGAACGCGCCGAGCGGCGCGGTCAGCAGAATCGCCACCACCGCGACGGTCAGCACGATCTGGCCGCAGCCCAGCCCGAGCGACAGCGGCACCGAGCCGATCGCGGCCTGCACGGTCGCCTTGGGCGTGTAGCCCAGCATGCAGAACAGCCGCTCCTTCCGGGTCAGCTTGGTGCCCGCGACGCACACGAACACGCCCGCCATGCGGAACACCAGCGCGCCCAGCACGGCAAGCACGGCCGCCGCGCCCGCGGCGGCAGCGTAGCCGATATCGACCGTCGCGCCGACGAGCACGAACAGCAGCACCTCGGCCGCGACCCACAGGCGGTTATACTTGCCCGACAGGCGCGCGGCCAGCTCCGGGCGGCGGCGGTTGACCGCGATGCCGCAGCTCATCACGGCGAGCAGGCCGGAAAACGGCACGATACCTTTGACCGCGTTCTCCAGCGCGACGAACAGGAACGACAGGCTGAGCAGCACGACCACCTTGACCGAGTCACGCACATGGATGCGGCGGTAAACCTCCCCGAACGCCGCGCCCGCCGCAAGGCCGAGCGCCACGCCGGTGACGATCGAGACCGGGATCTGCGCGAACGTCGCGGGCGACACCGTGCCGCCCTGCGCCAGCCCGGTGAACGCCGTGAACATGACGATGACGAACACGTCGTCGACCGACGCGCCCGCCAAAATCATCTGCGGGATGCTGTGGCGGGTGCCGTAGCCCAGCTCCATCAGGCGCAGCATCTTGGGCACGATGACGGCGGGCGACACCGCCGCGATCACCGCGCCGAGGATGGCGCTGTCGAGCAGCGACAAGCCGAGCAGCCGCGGCGCGAGCACAAGCATGCCGACCATCTCAAAGCAGGCGGGCACAAAGCACAGCAGCACGGCCGGACGGCCGACCTTCTTCAAATCCTCGATGTTGAGCGACAGTCCGGCGCGCGTCAGGATGATGATGAGCGCGAGTTGGCGCAGGTCGGCCGAGATGCCGAGGATCGACCCGTCGAGCAGGTTCAGCACATGCGGGCCGAGCAGGATGCCGGTCAGCAGCATGCCCAAAAGGCTTGGCAGATGCAGGCGGGTCACGAGCCAGCCGAAGCCCATGCCCACGAAAAAGATCAGCGCGAGACTGGTAAGCATAGTAGTTTTCCTCCCTGTTTTCCCGTTTGCAGGCACAAAAAAAGCTGATTCCCCCTGCAAACAAACTTGCAGAAGTCATCAGCCGAACGGCGGTTCTGGCATTTATGCCAGGGGAGCACTTCATTCCCTTGTTTGTCATTATACGACACGCGGCCGCCGCTGTCAAGCCGCCCGCGCCGCTTTTGTGAGCAGGTCACAGACCGCAACGCATAGGCCGCATATACTGATATCACATCACGATATCACGGCGGGCGCTGTCCTGCCCTGTACGGAGGTACTTATGCTGTCCAAACGATATGCCCGCCCCGACCGTGCGCGCTGCGTCTCCTGCGGCGCGTGCATGCACGAATGCCCGCGCGACGCCATCCGTATCCATCACGGCTGCTATGCCGTCGTCGACACGCTGCAATGCGTCGGCTGCGGCAAATGCGCCAAGGTCTGCCCGGCGGACTGCATCGCCATCCTTGACCGGGAGGTGCAGGCATGAACAAGCGCAAGCATTGGTACGACTATCTGTGGCTGTGGTCAGTCCTGTTTTTCGCGCTCGGCTTTTTCAATATCCTGTTCGCGTGGCTGGGCATGCTGGACTTCGGCCTGCCGCTGCTGTTTGCCATCTTTGGCGGCAACAAATTCTTCTGCAACAACCTGTGCGGCCGCGGCCAGCTGTTCACACTGCTGGGCGGGCGCTTGGGTCTGTCGCGCGGCAAGCCCGCACCGCGCTGGCTGGGTTCCAAACCGTTCCGCTACGGCTTCCTCGTCTTTTTCATGGCGATGTTCGGCAATATGCTGTTCCAGACGTATCTGGTCGGCGCGGGCGCGGCCTCGCTGCGCGAGGCTGTCAAGCTGTTCTGGACGTTCCGCGTGCCGTGGGGCTGGGCGTACACCGCGGGCGCCGTGCCCGCGTGGGTCGCGCAGTTCAGCTTCGGTTTTTACAGCCTGATGCTGACCTCGCTGCTGATCGGCCTGATCGTCATGGCGCTCTACCGCCCGCGCACCTGGTGCTCGTTCTGCCCGATGGGCTGCATGACGCAGGGCGTGTGCCAGCTGCGGCAGCACGGCAAGGGATAAGCGATACCGTGCGGGAAACCATCCGGTTTTCCGCACGGTTTTTCTGTTTTTGCCCGTTTGTAAACAAACTGCAAATTCCCGAAAATATACTTGACTATGTCAAGCTTCCGTCTTATACTTGACAAAGTCAAGAAAGGAAGTGCCCCCATGCTCAATACCCTCGCCTACCACGCCACCATATTGTACCGCAGCTTTTCAGCCCACACCGGCCGCGTGCTCGACACGCTCGGCCTGAGTCAGGGACTGCTGTACCCGATTTTATACGTCGGGCGGCACCCGGGCTGCACGCAGGCCGAACTGACCGAGGCGCTCGGGCTGGACTGGGGCTACTGCCAGCGCAGCGTGCTGCGGCTGGCCGAGGACGGATTCCTCGTCCGCGAAAAACAGGGCCGCGCCTACCGCCTGTCGCTCAGCGACAAGGGCGCGCAGGCGTTCGAGGCCAGCCATCAGGTCTTTTTTGACTGGGACGCCCAGACGCTGGACGGCCTGACCGAAGCAGAACGCGCGCAGCTGCTCCAGCTGCTCGGCAAGATCAAACCAAAGGAAGCGAACACCAAGCTATGTACGAGACGATAACCAGCCCGGTCAATTACGGCGGGCTGCAACTGAAAAACCGCATCATTTTCGCGCCGACCTCGATGGGGCTGCGCGGCGACGACCTGATCGAGCGCTACCGCGCAATCGCCCGCGGCGGCTGCGCGATGATCATTCTGGGCGACGTGCCGGTCGGCAAACACGGCTTTGCACCCACGCTGTACACCAAAAAGGGCTTTGCCTTTTACCGGCGCATCGCCGAAGCGATCCACGCCGAGGGCTGTCTGGTTTGCGCCCAGCTGCACCAGTCGGACTCTAACGTCAAAGCGATGCTGAAATACGTCCCCGGCATGCTGGCCAAAAAGATCAGCCCGGCCGACCTGCGGCCGCTGCTCAACCAGCAGGTCGGGCCGTATATCACGGGCATGCCGGTCAAAAAAATACACGAGATCACCGAAAACTTCGGCTTTGCGGCCGTGCTCGCCCGCAAGGCAGGCTTCGACATGATGCAGATCCACGGCGACCGCATGTGCGGCAGCTTTTCGTCGACCGTGTACAACCGCCGCACCGACGACTACGGCGGCACCCCGCAGAACCGCGCGCGCTTTGCCGTTGAAGCGGTGCGCGCCGTGCGCCGCCGCCTGCCCGACATGCCGATCGACTATAAGCTGGCCGTGCGGCAGGAAAACCCGCACTATGGCAACGCCGGCGTGCTGCGCGAGGAGCTGAACGTCTTCGTGCCGCTGCTTGAGCAGGCGGGCGTGACCAGCTTCCATGTAACGCTTGCCAACCACGGCGAGCTGACCGACACCATCCCGCCTGCAAATCACCCGGCGTTTGCCGCCGAGGGCTGCTTCCTGCCGTTCTGCGACGAAGTACGGAAGCTGACAAAGCTGCCCCTCTGCGGCGTCGGCGGGCTGACGCAGCCCGCTTTTGTCGAGCAGCAGCTCGCCTCCGGCCGCATCGACTGCGCCGCCATGAGCCGCCAGCTGATCGCCGACCCGGACTGGCCGGACAAGGTTATGTTCGGCCGGGCAAACGAAATCCATCGCTGCGTGCGCTGCAACAAGAAATGTCTGGGCGGCATGATGGCGCACCAGGGCGTACACTGCATTTATGAAAAGGAGAATGACGCATGACTTACGCGATCGTATACAGCAGCAAGACCGGCAACACCCGCCTGCTGGCCGAAGCCATCCGCGACGCGCTGCCCGCGGCCGACTGCCTGTACTTTGGCGCGCCGGACGACGCGGCGCTCGCGGCCGACCGCATCTATGCCGGCTTCTGGACGGACAAGGGCACCTGCGACGCGGACACCGCAGCCTTTCTATCCCGTCTGACGGGGCAGCAGATATTCCTGTTCGGCACGGCGGGCTTTGGCGGCGCGCCCGCGTACTTCGATAAAATCCTGACCGCCGCGCGGCAAAACCTGCCGGACGGCGTGACCGTGTGCGGCAGCTACATGTGTCAGGGCAAAATGCCCGCCGCCGTCCGCGCACGCTATGAGCAGATGGAGGACAGCCCGCGCCGTCAGATGATGCTGGACAACTTCGATGCCGCGCTGTCCCACCCCGACCAGACCGATCTGGCGCGCCTGCGGGACGCGGTGTGCGCGCGCTGACCCCCCTGTCCGTGCCATGTCCGGCGACTTCCTCCGCCGGACACGCGCACCGCGCGCCCCGTGGACACGCATTAAACCCTATATCAGCTGGCAGCAGCGCTCCCACAGGGCCGGTTCCTACCGGCTCACGCGGGGGCGCTGCGCCTTTTGTCCCTGTTGTGCCCGCTAAGGATGCGTTATATTTTGCCATCATATTGAGTAAATTTTTGAAAACTCCATTGCACTTTTCCCGCATTTGCACTATACTTAAGGCAGCCCTTACCATAACGGCCTGCGCAGCCCGATCACCGTTTTTCAGGCCGTGCCGCAGCAAGCAAACCGCCGCCCGACACAGCGCAATGCAATCACCGAATGCACCATATGTCGGCGTGCGATCATATATGAGGAGGCTATGTTTTGAGTAACAAAATAGACGTCCGCAAAGCTGCGCTGAAAGACAAACACCGAAAGGAAAACGCGCTCTGGCGCGTCCTGCTGGCATGCCTTTCGGACATTGCCAAAATGGAACCGTGGGATAAGCTCACCCACGAGATCCCGCTCGCGTACATCCCGAAAAGCGACGACCAGATGATCTTTTTCTCCTGCGTGCGGGAGTCGGAGCATTCCATGGGGATTTTCATTTATCCGACCCCGCGGGATTACCAATACGGCACCCTAGCACAGGAAAACGACCGGGAGGAAGCCCGGCAATTCATCGAAATGGAATGCTTTACCGCCGCCTTTACCACCAAGGACGAGGTGCCGGAGGAGGTCCTGCGGGTTTACCAGCGTTTGGCCGTGGACTTCGGGGACGGCTTATGGCCATGGGTCAGCCACAAGCGGTACGGCTATCTGGATGAAACGCCGCACGCGGACGATCTGGCGTTTGCGTTGGACGCCCTCGGCAATTTCCACATGCAGCTATGCGCACTGAAGGAGACCAACGCCGTGCCGGATTACGACAAGGGCGAAATGCTGCTCCGGTACTATTCCCCGGAGGACGACCTGTGGTACAATGTCATCGCGCCGTTCGCGCTGCCGCCCGAGGTCAGCTCCGCATTCATCACGCTGAAAGATTCGCCGCTGATACTGGAGCTGTCCCAGCTGCCCGCGTCTACCGACATCCCCCGGATGGAACTGGACTACGGCTGGCTGGACGAGCCGGTGCAGGATAAGGCGAACGACGTGCCCTATTTCCCGATGCATCTTGTTGTGTCCGACCGTCTGAACGACCAGCAGCTGAGCCTTTATCACTGCCGGCCGGAGGACTTCATCGGCTGTGCGCTCACCGCGTTGGCCGATGCGCTGCGCAAGCACGGCCTGCCGGAAACGCTGTACGTCTGCCGCGACGAAAGCTATGACCTGCTGGAGGATCTGACGCGCAAGCTGGGGATCCATCTCAAGCGCGTCAAGCATCTGCCGGCAGCGGAGCGCGTCCTGCGGTCGCTGGACGCCGTTTGACGTAAACCGATAACCGGCGCTTGGCCGCGCCGCCATACCGCACAACAAGCACCGCCGCGGCTTTGTCCCGACGGTGCTTTTGCATGCGGCCTGCCAGACGCACGGATGCCGGCAAAGGGAATGCTTGCCGCAAAACGGCGCACTTTTCCGCCCGCAAACCTTGACAAATCCGTTTTTTTCAGCTATACTGAATAAGTTAACACGACAAATGCGATGACAAAGAGGAGTATTCCTGTCCCCGTGCGTCAAGAGAGAGGGCGGTTCGGTGCAAGCCCTTCGGCGGGACGGAAGAAGGTCGCTTTGGAGCAGGAGGGCTGAAAACAGTAGGCCGTCCCGTCCGCCCACGTTACGGGTCAACGAGTGCGCGGCAGCTTTGCCGCGAAGTTAGGTGGTACCACGGAGCACGCTTCGTCCTATCCGGACGGCGTGCTTTATTTTTTTGTTATCAAAAACCGAAAAGGAGATAGCGCCATGAGCGAACTGCCCAAGACCTACGACCCAAAAGCGGTCGAGGACAAGCTGTACAGCTTCTGGAACGACTCCGGCTTCTTCCATGCCGAGGTCAACCCGGACAAGAAACCTTATACCATCGTCATCCCGCCCCCGAACGTGACAGGCCAGCTGCACATGGGTCACGCGTTCGACGAGACCCTGCAGGATATCCTCATCCGCACCAAGCGCATGCAGGGCTATGAAGCGCTGTGGATGCCCGGCACCGACCACGCAGGCATTGCGACCCAGATCAAGGTTGAGGAGAACCTGCGCAAGGAGGAGGGGCTGACCCGCTACGACCTCGGCCGTGAAAAATTCCTCGAGCGCGTCTGGGACTGGAAGCACCAGTACGGCAACCGCATCATCAGCCAGCTGAAAAAGCTCGGCTCGTCCTGCGACTGGGAGCGTGAGCGCTTCACGATGGACGAGGGCTGCTCCAAGGCCGTGCGCGAGGTGTTCGTCAACCTGTATGACAAGGGCCTGATCTACAAGGGTCACCGCATCATCAACTGGTGCCCGCACTGCACGACCGCGCTGTCCGACGCTGAGGTCGAGTACGAGACCCAGCCGGGCAAGCTGTGGCACATCCGCTATCCGCTGTCGGACGGCTCGGGCGACCTGGTCGTCGCGACCACCCGCCCGGAGACCTTCATGGGCGACACCGGCGTTGCCGTCAACCCGAACGACGAACGCTACAAGCATCTGATCGGCAAGACCTGCATCCTGCCGATCATGAACCGAGAAATCCCGATCTTCGGCGACGAGTACGTCGATATGGAGTTCGGCACGGGCTGCGTCAAGGTCACGCCCTGCCACGACCCGAATGACTTCGAGATGGGGCAGCGCCACAACCTCGAGCAAATCCTCGTGTTCAACGAGGACGCGACCGTCAACGAAAACGGCGGCAAGTACGAGGGCATGGACCGCTACGAGTGCCGCAAGGCGGTCATCAAGGATTTGGGAGAGGGCGGCTACCTCGTCAAGATCGAGGATCACGAGCACAACGTCGGCACCTGCTACCGCTGCGGCACGACCGTTGAGCCGATGACCTCGGCGCAGTGGTTCGTCAAGATGGCGCCGCTGGCAAAGCCCGCCATGGACGTCGTCACCGAGGGCAAGACCAAGTTCGTGCCCGACCGCTTCTCCAAGACCTACCTGCGCTGGATGGAAAACGTACACGACTGGTGCATTTCGCGTCAGCTGTGGTGGGGTCACCGCATCCCGGCGTTCTACTGCGACGACTGCGGCGAGATGACCGTGTCCAAGGAAGACGTGCACGTTTGCCCGAAGTGCGGCTCGAAGAACGTCCGTCAAGAGGAGGACGTACTGGATACCTGGTTCTCGTCCGCGCTGTGGCCGTTCTCCACGCTCGGCTGGCCGGAAAAGACCAAGGAGCTCGAGTACTTCTACCCGACCTCAACGCTGGTCACCGGTTACGACATCATCTTCTTCTGGGTCGCGCGCATGATCTTCTCGGGCGTCGAGCATATGGGCGAAACCCCGTTCGAGACGGTCTATATCCACGGCCTCGTGCGCGACGCGCAGGGACGCAAGATGTCCAAATCGCTCGGCAACGGCATCGACCCGCTCGAGATCATCGACCAGTACGGCGCGGACGCGCTGCGCTTTACGCTCGCGACCGGCAACAGCCCCGGAAACGACATGCGTTTTTCGGACGAGCGCGTGCAGGCGTCGCGTAACTTCTGCAACAAGATCTGGAACGCGTCGCGCTTTATCCAGATGAACCTGACCATCGGCAAGGACAAGGCCGCCGAGCTGCCCGACACGCTGACGCTCGAGGACAAGTGGATCGTGTCCAAGTACAACACGCTCATTGCCGAGGTCACCCGCAACATCGACCAATACGAGCTGGGTCTGGCTGCCGCCAAGCTCAACGACTTCATCTGGGACAACTTCTGCGACTGGTATATCGAGATCGCCAAGACCCGCCTGCAGGCGGGCGACGAGAACGTCCAGCGCGTGCTGTGCTATGTGCTGTCCGGCGCGATGCAGCTGCTGCACCCGTTCATGCCGTTCATCACCGAGACCATCTGGCAGGCGCTGCCGCACGAAGGCCCGTCGGTCATGGTGTCCCAGTGGCCGGAATACAACGAAGCGCTGCACTTTGCCGCGGAAGAGGCACAGATGGAAACGCTGATGGACGCAGTCCGCGCCATCCGCAACCGCCGCAGCGAGATGAACGTGCCGCCGTCGAAGAAGGCCAAGGTGCTGATCCTGACCGAGAAGCGCGACACCTTTGCCGCCGGCGAGGGCTTCTTCCCCAAGCTGGCGTATGCGTCCGGCATCGAGCTGATCGACGCCGTGCCCGCGGACGCGGCCAAGATGGCCTCGGTCGTCACGGGCGACGCGCAGCTCTATATGCCGATGGGCGACCTCATTGACTTCGCCGCCGAGCGCGCGCGTCTCGAGAAGGAAAAGGCCAAGGTCGAGGACGACATCGCATTCGTCATGAAAAAACTGAACAACCCGAAGTTCGTCGACAAGGCGCCCGAAAAGGTTGTCGCGGTCGAGCGCGACAAGGCCGAAAAGCTGCGCGAGCACCTCGCAAAGCTTGAGGAGTCCATCGCCGCGCTGGGATGACCCCTCCGTCGATACCGTTTTTACCAGCCAAGCGCCGCAGGCAGCCACCTGCGGCGCTTCTGTTTTGCTTAGGCGCAGGCCGCGCCCATCTCCCGCTCTCCGTTTTCCTTTCTTCCCCTTGACAATCTCGATAATCGAGATATAATAGAAATAGAAACCTCGATATTCGAGATTGGAGGGAAACGCCATGCCGCGCGCCAAGCTGCAAACGCTGACCGAGCAGATGTTTTACATCCTGCTGTGCCTGCACACACCCTGCTGCGGCATCGACCTGTTCGACCGCATCAGCGGGATGACCGGCGGGCGCGTCACGGTCGGCTCGGGCACGCTGTACAACCTGCTCGAGCAGTTCGCAGACGCGGGGCTGATCTGCGAGGACGGCGCAGAGGGGCGCCGCCGCAGCTACCGCCTGACCGCGCAGGGCGAGGCAAGGCTCGCGCAGGAGTGCGAACGCCTGCGCGCCCAGCTGTCCGACTATGCCAAGGTATTCGGAGAGGAGGAGGGACGATGAAACAGACCAAACGGCGCATGGAAACGCTGTCCTTTTATGACCGCACGGGCATTGAGCGCCATCTGGAACGGATGGCCGCCAAGGGCTGGATGATCGAGCGCGTGGATGGTTTCGGCTGGCGCTACCGCCGCACCGAGCCGCAAACGCTGCGCTTTGCCGTCACCTATTTCCCCAAAGCATCCGATTTCGACCCCGGCCCGACCGAGGGACAGCAGCTCTACCACGCCATGACCGGGCAGGCCGGCTGGCACTATGCGGCCAGCTGGGCGCAGATGCAGTTTTTCTACACCGACCGGACGGATGCCGTGCCGATCGAGACCGACCCGGCGCTTGAACTCGAAACCATCCACACCACGATGAAAAAGGGGCTGCTGCTGCCCTACGGCATCCTGCTGGTCATCGGGCTGTGGTGGAGCGCCATGCTGGCGCATGACCTGCGGCACGACCCCATCGGCCTGTTCTCCAGCATGACCAACCTGTTCCTTGCCGTCGTGTGGCCGCTGCTCTCGCTGCTGTGCATCGTCGAAATTGTTGCCTACCTGCGCTGGCGGCATCGTGCCAAACAAGCCGCCGTGCTCGGCGAATTTGTCGACACGCCCAACACCCGCCCGTTCCAGCGGGTCGTGTTCGCGGTTTGTATTGCGGCGTTTTGGGTGCAAATCCTTTATCATGTGACTGCCGGCTCGCCGCTGCTGCGCGTGGTCAGCATTGTGATGGTGCTGTATATGCTGGTGCTGATGGCGGTCGTGCAGGGCGTCAAGCAGCTGCTCAAACGCAAAAAGGCGTCGCGCGGGGTCAACCGTGCGGTCACGCTGACCGTGGACGTCGTGCTGGCAGCCGTGCTGATGGCCGCGATCGTGTTCGGCGCGCTGCGCGCCACGCAAAACGGCCTGCTCGACCGGTACAACGAACCGGCTGTCCTGCCGCTGACACTCGCCGACCTGCGGGGCGACGAACTGCCTGCGGCCGACTATACGCCAAGCTGGACAGAGGATGCCTCGCCGCTCGTCGCCGTGCACGACGGCAGCGAATGGGCATACCCGACAGAACAGGGCGTGCCCGTCCCGTCGCTCGGCTACACCGTCACGCAGGTCAGGCTGTCCGCGCTGTACGGCCAGTGCCGCGCGCAGCGGCTTGCCGAACAGACCAGCAACAATGACAGCCGCCCGGATGACATGCAGCGCACCTGCGTGCCGTGCGACGCGGCACCGTGGGGCGCAAACGAGGCGTGGCAGCTGGGCTGGCAGGATACCGGGTCGGCCGACCGGTATCTGCTGTGCTACGACCGGAACATTATCGAAATCCAATTCAGCTGGCCGCCGACCAACGAACAGAAGGCCGTGGTCGGCGTGACTCTGGGCGCGCTGTGAAAGCGGGGAGGATATGACATGGAACTGACACATCTGGACGAACAGGGCAACGCCCGCATGGTCGAGGTGGGCGATAAGGCGGTGACAGCGCGCAGCGCGACTGCGCAGGCCGAGATCGCCATGCAGCCGGACACGCTTTCGCGCATCATGGCGGGCGGCATGCCCAAGGGCGACGTGTTCGCGTGCGCACGCATCGCGGGCATCATGGCGGCCAAGCGCACGCACGAGCTCATCCCGCTGTGCCACCCGCTGCCGCTGACCGGCATCGAGGTGACGCTGACGCCCGCGCCGCCCGCGCGCGTGCGCGTGACAGCAACCGTGCGCTGCGACTGGAAAACCGGCGTCGAGATGGAGGCGCTGACCGCGGCCAGCGTCGCCGCGCTGACCGTGTACGATATGTGCAAGGCGGTCGACCGCGGCATGACAATCGAACAGGTCTGCCTGCTGGAAAAAGCAGGCGGCCGGTCGGGGCATTTCGTCCGGCCGGATCCCCATCCATGACCCCAATGCAAAACCGGACTGCTAAAGCAGTCCGGTTTTGTCACATAAGTACGCCGCACAGCCTATTGTGCCTGCGCTTCCATCTGGTCGAGCATCTGCTCGTAAAACGCCTGATCCCAGACGTGTGTGCGCGCCATTTCCTCCGCCGTGAGCAGGCAATACTGGTCGGAAACATAGTCGCCGCGGTCAGGCACCGGGTCGTCAAAGGTGCAGTCGATAAAGTAGGTCTGCCCGTCCAGCCGGACGGCATTCCAGCCGTGGTTCATCTGCTCCGACGCGACATAAATGCTGTCGATCCCGGCCGCCTCGCAGAGCATGCCGAATGCGCGGCCGTACCCGGCGCACACCGCCTGATGGTCGAGCAGCGCACCGTCCGCGGCAAATGGGGCGGTCGCGCCGTCCGGCGAGGCCTGCGCGGCCGTGTCGTTGTCATACGCGCACAGCCGGACCAGCGCGTCGTGCAGCGCGCGCAGCTTCTGCACCTCGTCCATGCCCGGCTCGATGCTGTCCGCCGCGAGCGCTGCGGCATAGGTCTGCGCCTGTGCCTGCCGCGCCTGCCGCGAGACCCGCACCTGCAGCTCGATGGTGCGGTTGGGGCGCATGGTCGCATGCAGCGAAAAGGCATAGGGGTAGCACGCTTCCAACGCGCGGTACACCTCGTCCGGGTCGATCTGCTCGGCGCGGAACAGCACGCCGTCGCCGCCCGCGCGCACATCCTGTTCAAGCAGCATCGCCGCCTCATACGGGCTGCCGACCTGCGGCGCCAGCATGCGCGGCAGCCACCACAGCGCCGCGCCGACCGCCAGCATCAGCACGGCCAGCACCCCGGCAAGCCGTTTCATGTCGCTCCCCCCTTCCCCGCAAAAAGGCGGACGGCTCAAGCCGTCCGCCTTTGTCGCTGCCGCAAAATCACATCAGCTTTACAGTATAGTATACCGCCGTGATGAACAGATATGCCGCTGCCGCGCCCATCGCAATCAGCACATGCGCCGGGGCAAACAGCACAGCCGCTACCAGCACCGCCATCAGGAGCGGGGTCACGGTCAGCATGGTGTACGCGTTACGGCTGAACTGCAGGTCGATCTTCTTGCCGCGATAGCTGAACTTGCCGTTCTTGCCGCGCAGTACGCCCACCGCGATCAACTGCGCCACCGCCAGCACGACCGCTGCGCCGAGCGCCGCATAAGCTACCCAGACGAAGTTGGTCGTCGCCAGCGCACGGTGCACCAGCCACATCAGCGCGATGCCGGCCGCCGTATCGACCGTGATGATGAAAAACTCCCGTGCGTAGGAATGGTAGACCAGATAGAACACCGCCAGCACGGGCAGCACCGCGTACAGCACCTTGATCGGCGCCGCGCCATACTGCACGATCGAGCCCATCGCCGCGATCATGACAATGCTGGCAATGAGCACATTGCGCCCCGACAGGATACGGCGCGTGCCGCTGCGCTTGCCGGAAGCCTCGCGCACCAGCAGGACAACGCCGCACACCGCAAACAACACGCCAACGCCCAGCAGCACCTGCGCCACGCGCATGCCGGTCATCCATGTGTTGGCATAATCCAGCAACCGCTGCAGCGCCATCAGCACCAGCACGCCCAACAGGCAGGCGCTGAACACCGTCAATACCTTATTGGTAGTATACTCTTCTTCACTGATTGGCTTCTTACCCACATTGCCCTTAGCCAATGCACACACTCCCTCTTTATAATCTTACATATTTCCGCCGGCATACAGCACAGCGGCAAGCGCCGCCACCGGCGCGGTTTCGCATCGCAGGATGCGCGTGCCAAGCGACACGCTTTTCAGCCCCAACTGTGCGGCCAGCGCCGCTTCCTCATGCGTGAAGCCGCCCTCCGGGCCGATCACCAACGAGACCGTACTGCCCACGCCGTGCTGCAACACATCGCGCAGACCGGTTTCCCGCTCATATTCATAGAAAAACAGCGCCGTCTCGCTCTGCGCCGCCTTTGCCATGGCCTCTTCGGCTGTGACAACCATGCTGACCGACGGCAGGCAGCCCCGACCGCACTGCTTTGCGGCCTCGAGCGCGATCTTGCGCCAACGCTCAACCTTTTTGTCTGTCCTGTCCGGCCGTGAAACACAGTTCCGGGACAGGTACGGGATGATGGCATGCACCCCCAGCTCGACCGCCTTCTGCACGATAAAATCCATCTTATCGCCCTTGGGCAACGCCATGCACAGGGTCAGCCGCTGCCGCGGCTCGGTTTCCGCCGGGTGGCTGCCCTGCACCCAGCAGGTAACCGCCCCTTTTTCCACCGTCTCGACCGTGCAGTCATAATCCGTGCCCGCGCCGTCACACAGCGTCACCGCTTCCCCCGGCCGTAGCCGCAGCACGCGCCCGGCATGGTGCGCGTCCTCGCCGCGCAGGGTCAGCAGCCCGCCCTCCGGCTGGCCGGTCACAAAAAATCTCGGCATAACTTTTCTATAACCTTTCCTATTCTAACAAAAAACTCGGCGTTTTGCAAGTGAACATTGCGTGAATCATCTTTTTGCGGTAAAAGCACTCCAATCAACGCTATGCGAATGTGACAAAATAACCAAACCGCAGCCCTCGATCGCCGCGCGAACCTCGTCCGCGCGCTCGTTGAGGATACCCGAGCAGATCAGCCGCCCGCCCGGCGCCAGCTTTTCCGCGAACATCGGCGCCATGCCGATGATGACATCGGCCACGATGTTTGCCACGATGATGTCATAGCCCGCGCCGATCGCCTGCGCCAGCGCGGGGTCGCGCAGGGCATCGCCGCACAGGCCGCGGCCAATGGCGACATGGTTTTTTTCCGCGTTTTCCTGCGCGGTTTTCAGGCAGTTTTCGTCGATGTCGACCACGGTCTGCACGTCCGCGCCCAGCATAGCCGCTGCGATCGCCAGAATGCCCGAACCGGTGCCCATATCCAGCAGCCTGTCACCCGGCTGCACCAGCGTTTCCAGCGCGGCCATGCACAGCTGCGTGGTGTCATGGCTGCCCGTGCCAAAGCTGGACGCCGGGTCGATTTCCAGGATACGCCGCCCCTGCGCATCGTCGACCGTCTCCCACGAGGGCTTGATCAAAAACGTCCTGCCCACAGGGAAGGGTTTGAAATACTGCTTCCAGCCCCACTCCCAGTCCTCCTGCCGGGTCAGGGCGGTTTCGGTGCACAGACGGCCCCACGCATGTTCCTTGTCGCGCGCCTTCAGGTTTTCCAGCGCGGCGCAGATGGCCGCATACTGTCTGGCGCCCTCCCCGTCATCGGACAGGTAAATTTTCAGGCAGGTCTCCTGCGCACGCTTCTCGCGCACCAGATCTTCGTCGACATAGTCCCAGTAAATCTCGGTATCGTGCAAAAACGCCTCGAAATCGGCCGCATCCTCGAGCACATAGCCCTCGACGCCGTTGTCCTCCAGCAGCGCCTCGACCGGCCCGATCCCGGCGGTCGTCGTATAGATCGTTACTTCTTTCCAGTCCATTCCAAGCCTCCCCACCCCTGTTACAAACGGATCAGGCCGTATTTTTGTTCCAGATAGTGCACAACTTCTTCGCTCTGTTCCCAGGTGCCGTCGTACAGCGCAAGGCCGGGATACACCCGCAGACCCTGCTCAAGCAGCTCGGCCGACTCAGCGCACAGGCACAGCGGTCGTGAGATCATGTACCAGTATTCCTCAAGCGCGATCAAATCATCCTCGGTTTCCAGCACGAGTTTGAGCGCGCCCGCGTCGTCCTCCGCCTCGATCAACGCCTCTTCCAGCCGCGGCCCGCACTCGATCTCGTCCGAAATGTCGATCGTCGGGATGATGAAATGCGCATTTTTGCCGTCCGGCGCGAGGATAAAATCGTCGTGGTCGCGCGCCAGCACCTGCCCGCCCTGATGCGCCTCCACCGCTTCCAGCAGGCGCGCGGTGTCGTCATGCTCGGCAGGCAGGAAAATCTCCGTATTATACAGCGGGGTCTGCGCGCGCAGCCACGCGGAATGTGCGCACACGCCCAGCGACAGGCGCGCATAGGGCGCGACCAGCTCGAGCGCTTCGGTCAGCGCGGCCGGGTCGTGCGCGGACAGGATGACCGTCGTCACGCCGATGCGCTGCAAAACGCCGACCGCCGCACGCACATCGGTGCCGTCGGCCAGACGCCCCTCGTCATCCTCGACGGCCAGCTCGGCAATCACCGTGCGGCCGGATATGTCGCCCAGCGCAAGCACGGCCGCGCGCAGCGCGGCAAAGGTCGGCGCGCCGCGCAGGCAGTAAAACGCCGCGCCGTCGTGCAGCAGCGGGCGGAACGCCTGCTTACAGCGGTCAATGTAGTGCATGGTCAGCGGGCGGCCGCAATCCCCCTCATCCGGCACGGACGGACAGGTCAGCGTCAGGCCGACCGGCAGCGGGTCAAGGCTTTGCTCCCATGCCGCGCAGGCCGCGCCATCCGGCGCGATCGCGCCCGCAAAGCGGCCGGGATGCTGCCGGTACAACGGCAGCGCCGCCGGGTCAGTCAGCAAAAGCTGCGGTTTGTCTCCTATCGGGCATAACGGAATTTCCAAGGCTGTGTTTCCTCCTACGAAAGCTCCCGGGCTCAGTTTTTCGTCCAGCTGCCGTCCGGCAGCGCGGTGTATTGCTGCGGCTCGGCTGCGGCCTGCCGGCAGAGTTCGAGCGCGGCCTCCAGCTGCCGGTCGACCATATAGCTTTGGCCGTCCAGCTGCTGCACCGCCCCGTCCAGCGCAGCCAGCACCTCGGGCGAGGCGTACAGGCCGGCCCCCAGCCCAAGGCTGCCGCGCAGCGCAGATACCGCGTCGAGCACAGTGCCGTCAAAGGTATCGGTCGCCGCGTCGAGCAGGCCGAGCAGCACCAGCCGCTCAGTCATGGCGTAGACATTGTCCGACCGGTCGCCGAAACGCAGCGTCACCGATGTGTCCAACGGCTGCAAGCTTGCGGTATCCACCGACAGCAGGGGGTTCTCCACCTGCACATCCGGCGTCAGGCCGATGCCCTCCCAGCAGCCCTGTTTGGGCAGCTCCAGCTGCAAGGTGGTGATGACCAGCTTATCGCCGTTGGGCAGGCCCAGATGGTACTGCCCCTGCCCCTTGCCATAGGTCTGGGTGCCGAGCAGCACAGCCGTCCCGGTGTCCTGCAGGCTGCCCGCCAGCAGCTCCGCAGCCGAGGCGGTGCCGCCATCGACCAGCACGACGATTTTGTTCAGCGGCAGGCCGCCGCCGGTCGAAAAGCGCTGCTCCAAGCCGCCCATATCCTCGCGCCAATGCACGCCGGCCAGATATGCGTCCGGCTGCTGCACCATCGCGTTGGTCATATCAAACGCCACGTCGATCACGCCGCCGCCGTTGCCGCGCAGGTCAAGGATGACCGCGCGCGTATTTTTCTCATCCAGCCTGTCCCAAAGCGCCTCGAAAGCCGCCCAGTCGCGCTCCGAGCCCATCGCGCTGACCTTGATGTATTCCACGCCCTCGTCCAGCGTTTCGCCGGACACATAGACCTGCTGGATCGGCCGCCGCACGCAGGTAACGGTCAACTCTTCGTCCTGCCGCCGCACCGTGATGGCCACGCTGGTGCCCGCCTCGCCGCGCAGCAGCGCGGCCACATCGGTATTGGCCATACCGGCCGCGTCCTGCCCGTCGATCGCAATGATCAGGTCACCGGCCAGCAAGCCCGCCTGCTCGGCCGAAGAGTCCGGCATCACGCTGACGATCCGCACGCCGTCCTCCGTCTGCTGCAGGGTCACGCCGATGCCGACATAGTCCTCCAAGGTCGAAAAGCCCTGTGAATATTCCTCGCTCGACAGATACATCGAGTGCGTGTCAAGCAGGGACAGGATATCGTTGATGACCTGATACATCTCGTCCGGATGCTCCTGCAGGTACTTGTTGATGTAATTTTGCAGCACATAGGGATTGTTTTCCGTCATAAAACCATAACGGTCGATCATTTCCCAAACGCTGTCGAACCACGTTTCCTTTTCCCCGTCCAGCGTAATCGCGCCCGCGGGCGCAGTGCACAGCGAAGCTGCCAGCGCCAGTGCCGCCAGTCTCTTTGCAATCTTTTTCATCGTAATCCCCATTTCAGAGAACCATGCGCACCTTGCGCGCCTATTCCAATAGACAATTCTTCAAACTGAAGAATTGTCATCAAAAGCCGCGGCATGTACGTGGCTTTTGATACAAGAAGGAAGAAAAGTTTCGCTCGTCGGAACTTTTCTTCCTCCGGGTTTCATCCGCGCCCACGGCGCGGTGGAACCCCCACTCGTTCCAACCTGTACGGTTGGAACGAAGTGGTCACATCGTTTCCGGCGCCTCCACCCCGATCAGCCCGAGCGTGTTGGCGACCGCCTGCCGGGTGGCGAGGCACAGCGCCAGACGCGCCGCGCACAGCTTTTCGTCGTCGCACTTGATGCGGCAGGCATTATAGAAGTGGTGGAACTGCTGCGCCAGCGCGACCGCGTACTTGTTCAGGCGCGACGGATCGCGGCTGACCGCCGCCTGCACGATCTCCTCGGGCAGCAGCGCGATCTGCTTGATGAGCTGACGCTCGTCCGCGCCGGTCAGCACCGACAGGTCGGCCGCAGCCGGGTCGGGCATGGTCACGCCGTCCTCGGCGCAGTTCCTGATGACCGAGCAGATACGCGCGTGCGCGTACTGCACATAGTAGAGCGGGTTGTCCGAGTCCTGCTTGACCGCAAGGTCAAGGTCGAACTCCATTTGGGTCTCGGCCGCGCGCGAGTTGAAGAAGAAGCGCGCCGCGTCGACCGGGATCTCGTCGAGCAGGTCGGTCAAGGTAAGGCTCTTGCCCGTGCGCTTGGACATGCGCACAACCTCGCCGCCCTGCATCATGCGCACCAGCTGCATGAGTACGATCTCCAGGCGGTGCGAACCGTCCAGCCCGAGCGCGTCGAGCGCGCATTGCAGGCGCTTGACGTGGCCGTGGTGGTCGGCGCCCCAGATATTGATGACGCGGTCGAAGCCGCGCTTTTCAAACTTGTTGCGGTGGTAGGCGATATCGGCGGCAAAGTAGGTGTAAAAGCCATTGGCGCGGCGCAGCACGTCGTCCTTGTCGCAGCCGAAGTCGGTCGAACGCAGCCAGAGCGCGCCGTCCTCGGTCTCGTAGGTCGCGCCCTTGGCGGTCAGCATATCGATGGTCTCCTTGACATAACCGCTCTGGTGCAGCTCGCTCTCGCGGAACCAGACATCATAGCTGATCTTATAGCGGCCAAGGTCGCGCTCCATGCGCGCGATGTTGGTCGGCAGGCCGTAGCCCTCGATGATGGCGAAGCGCTCTTCGGGCGCCTTGTCCATCAGGCTGCCGCCGTACTGCTCGACGAGGTCGTGCGCGAGCGCCTTGATGTCATCGCCTTGATACCACGAGGGGTCAAACTCGATGGCGCCCTCGCCGCGGATCTGCTGGATATAGCGCCCTTCGACCGAGTGGGCGAACTTGTCGACCTGATTGCCCGCGTCGTTGATATAGAACTCGCGCGTCACGTCGTTGCCCGACCAGTCGAGCACGGAAGACAGGCAGTCGCCCAGCACGCCGCCGCGCGCGTTACCCATGTGCATCGGGCCGGTCGGGTTGGCGGAGACGAATTCGACCATTACCTTTTCCGGCTTGTCAGTCTGGCTGCGGCCATAGTCCGCGCCGCGCTCGAATACGTCGCGCACGGCCTTTTCGTACCAGCTCTGGCCGAGCGTGAAATTCATAAAGCCCGGGCCTGCAATATCGACCGTGTCAAAGCAGCTGCCGTCCAGCTCAAGGTTGGCCACGACCGCCTCCGCGATCTTGCGGGGCGCCATGCGCAGGGGCTTGGCGCACTGCATGGCAAAGGTGGAGGCCCAGTCGCCGTTGGAGGCGTCCTTGGGGGTCTCGACCGCGACGGGCGGGATGTCCCCCTCGGGCAGCTGGCCTGCCGCAACCGCCTTATGGTAAGCCGCCTCGACCACACGGGTGGCCTCGGCGCGCGCAAATTCGTATGCGTTCATCTGTTCACTCTCCGTTTATGATTTTGTGACCTGCACCGGCTGGGTGGAGACCACCATTTCAAAATGGTGCTCGCCCATCAGCGAATGGTCGACCTCGACCGTGTAGTCGATCACCAGCTCGCCGCCGTCCGCGCCGACCGTGTTGCGCACGCGCGAGGTATGCGTGGCGATGGTCATTTCCAGCCCCACCGGCGTCTGGTACAGTCCGACATGCCGTTCGTCCTCGGCAAACAGCATGTGGGACGGACATGCGCCCGTGCGGATGAGCGCGACCGACTTGCCGTCCAGCTTGACCGTCGTGCGGGTGCCGTCCAGCCCGGTCAGCTCGCTCTCCTCATAGGCGATGTAATATTTGCCGCCGCGCTCGTAGAGCGTCGCGGCCGTCATTAGGTCGATCTTTTCCTCGTCGCAGCCGGTGAACTGCTGCTTGGAGGAAATCGACAGCCAAACATCCTTTTTCATGTGTTTCTCCGTCCATACCGTGTTCAATAGCTTGCAATATCGACCAGCCCAGCACCGACGTCGACCCGCTCCTGCAGGAACAGCCCGGCCAGCTGGTCAAACCCGTCCGGGTCATCCGAGACAAAGTAGCGCGTCTCCCCCGGCCCCTCGGCCGGGTCAAACTGGGTCGAGGCAAGGTTGGCCGCCTCCGCGCCCGAGTCGATGAGCGTCACGTCCGGACCCATAAAATCCCCGATGACGGTCTCGAGCAGCGGGTAATGCGTGCAGCCCAGAATGAGCGTGTCCACGCCTGCTTCCTTGAGCGGCGCGAGGTACTCGGCCACGACCGTTTCAATGACGACATCGCCGCGCTGCACGCGGCCATTCTCGACGAGCGGCACGAACAGCGGGCACGCCTGTGTGTACAGCGTCAGGCTGCCGTCCGCGTGGTGTAGGTAGCGTCCGTACGCGCCCGACCGCACGGTCGCGGCCGTGCCGATCACGCCGACCTTGCCGTTCCGCGTCATCGTCATGGCGCGGCGGCAGGCCGGTTCGACCGTGCCGATGATCGGGATGTCGTTCTCGTGCCCGAGCAGGCCGAGCGCCACGGCCGACACCGTATTGCACGCGATGATGATAGCCTTCAGGTCAAACTGCCGCAGGAACGCGACGTCCTGCCGCGCATATTTGAGGATGGTATCCCGTCCGCGGGTGCCGTAGGGCACGCGGCCGGTATCCCCGAAGTAGATGATGTCCTCATCCGGCATGAGCGCATGCAGCCGTCGCACAGCGGTCAGGCCGCCCATGCCCGAGTCAAACACGCCGATCGCGCGGTTATCCATGGTGCTCCTCCAGCGCCAGTTCAATCAGCCGGTCGAGCAGCTCGGGATAGCGGATGCCCTCATAGCCGAACAGCTTGGGATACATGCTGATCGAGGTAAAGCCCGGAATGGAGTTCAGTTCGTTAAAGACGACCTCGCCCTCCTTGTGCGTGACAAAGAAGTCGACGCGGGACAGGCCGCGGCAGCCGAGCGCCGCGTATACGCGCAGCGCGTCCTGCCGGACGGTCTCGAGCTGGCGGTCGGTGATGTGCGCCGGGATGTACAGCTTGGAGCTTTCATCCTTATACTTGGCGTCAAAGGTGTAAAATTCCTGCGTCGGTGCGATCTCACCGACGGTCGACGCGACCGGGCGCAGGTTGCCCAGCACCGCGCACTCGACCTCATGCCCGTCGATATATTCCTCGACCAGCACCTTGCTGTCCAGCTTGAACGCATCGGTCAGCCCGGCGGCCAGCTCGAGCATGTTGTTTGCCTTGGCAACGCCGACCGACGAGCCCTGCGAGCACGGCTTGACGAACACCGGGAACGCGCCGAGCGCCTCGGCCGCTGCGCGCACGACGCCCTCCGCGCCGCGTTCGAAATCGTGGCGCAACGCCAAGTAATACTTGGCCTGCCGCACGCCCGCCGCCTCCACGATCGCCTTGGTGATCGCCTTATCCATCGAGTTGGCGCTGGCCGCTACGCCGCAGCCAACATACGGGATGCCGGCCAGCTCCAAAAGGCCCTGTATCGTACCGTCCTCGCCGCCCGCGCCGTGCAGCACGGGGAACACGCAGTCGACGCGCACCGTCTCCGTGCCGCCCTCACGCAGCAGGAGCAGCCCGTGCACACCGCGGTCGGGCGACAGCACAGCCGGCACCTTGCCGGGCACGCGCTCCCACGCGCCGGTCTCGATGCGGTCCGGGTCGCAGTCCGGGCAGTAATACCATCTGCCCTCGCGCGTGATGCCGACCGCATATACCTCATACTTCCCTTTGTCCAAGTTGCGCAGGATGGAAGCGGCGGACAGGCACGAAATATCGTGCTCACTCGAAATACCGCCGAATAACACCGCCAGTTTCATCATTTCTCACTCGTCCCTTCCCAATTTTGCTATCTACTCATACAGAAAACATTATACGCCATTTTTTTTGCAAACACAATGCGTCGGCGCGCTTTTCCGCGCACCGTTCCTACAAAATTTACAATTCCTTCACAGCTTTTTTTGAGATACCCGTTGACACCCTATATTATACGAAATATAATATTATTGCAGACACAGAAAAGAGGTGGTCTCCCATGTCATACCCCATCGGCTCCTCGCTGCTCGACGGCATTGTGCTTGCGGTGGTCGAGCGCGAGAGCACCTACGGCTACCGTATTACACAGGATGTGCAGAAAGTACTGGAAATTTCCGAATCGACGCTTTATCCTGTGCTGCGCCGCCTGCAAAAGGACGGATGCCTGACGACCTACGACGAGGCCTTCGCCGGGCGCAACCGGCGCTATTACAAAATCACCGAGCACGGACGCGCACGGCTGCGCCAGCACCGCATCGACTGGCAGAACTACCGCAGCGGCATCGACGCGATCTTTTTTGGAGGGGAAAGCCAATGAACAGAACCGAATATATGGCGGCGCTGCGGCGCGCGCTCGCCGTGCTGCCCGAGGAGGAACGCGCCAGCGCGCTGCGCTATTACGAGGAATATTTCGACGACGCCGGCCCGGAAAACGAGCAAAAGGTCATCGCCGATCTGGGCGCGCCCGAGCAGGTCGCCGCGCAGATCCTTGCGGACTACCGCGAGGTGGCTGCCGTGCCGCAGCCGGGCGGCGCGGCGACACAGCCCCAAAAGCGCCGCTGGCGCGGCGTCAGCCCGTGGCTGCTGCTCGTGCTGGTGCTGCTGGCCATCCCGGTCGGCATCCCGCTCGCGGGTGTGCTCCTCGGCCTGATTGCGGCGGCGCTCGGCGTGCTGCTGTCAGTCGTGCTGGTGGCCTCCGTGTTTATCGTCATCATACCGCTCTGCCTGCTGGCGGCAGGCGTTATCCTGTGCGGGTTCTCGTTTGCATTGTGGGGCGCACCCGCCAGCGCGGTCACCACGCTCGGCTGCGGGCTTGCGCTGTTTGCGCTGGGTATTCTGGTAACCCTGCTGATGGTCAAGCTGTGTACGCTGTTCATCCCGCCGCTGTTCCGGCTGCTGGTCGCAGCCATCCGCTGGCCGTTTGACCGCATCCGCAACCGCAACCACAAAACCGGAGGTGAAACCGAATGAAAAAGCTCGTTTTGGCCTGCTGCGCCGTCGTGGCCATCGGCGGCTGCATGGCGCTGGGCGGCTGGGCCGCAGGCGGCCAGCTGTACGGCTCGTATTACGACGGCGCGCTGCACCCGGTCAGCGAAACCATCCGGGACGCATCCCGGCTGATGCGCGACCGCTTGACCTACCACGTCTGGTGGACGGACGGCGCATGGCACAGCGGCTGGTTCGACGAGGACGCCTTTGAAGCGCGGGTCGAGCATGCCGCGGGCGAAATCGTTGACGATGTGCTCGACGAGTTTGATACCGACTGGGTAGAGGACTGGCTGGAAACCCGGCACGAAGCCATTCAGAACGACGTTTTCCTGCCCTATATCGGCATCGACACCGTGCAGCGCCTGCGCTTCGAGTTCCCCTCCGAGGAGGAAGCATACGGGACCGACCCGGTGTGTATCATATTTGGGAGCAACTATGATGTGACCGGCGCGGATATTCTGGAAAGCACGCTGGAAAACGGGACATGGACGCTCCGACTCTGCCCGGACGGCGACGAAGATTGCGTTATCACGCTGCCGACCAGCGCCGCCGACATCTTTTCCGGCATTTCGCTTGCTATCGGCGACCACCCCGTTGACATCGACGGCAGTCTGACCGCTGGGAGCATCGAGGTGGATATGGACAACGGTGCGCTGACCGCCGATACCCTGAACGCCGGCCAGCTTGACCTAGACATCGGCGGCGGGCGCTTTGCCCCCAGCCGCCTGTGCGTCAGCACGCAGGCCGACATTGAACTGGAGGGCGGCTCGGTCACCTCCACCATCGTCACCCCTGGCGACGGTTCCGATCTGGGCTACCAGATCACAGCGGAGGACGGCGTTTTCCTGCTCGACGGCAAAGTGATCGCGGGCGGGGACTCCGGCCAGCACCACGCCTCCCGCAAGGGCGCGCTTTCCGGCAGCCCGATCCTGCGCGCCAAAATCGACGGCGGCACGCTCGACCTGTTGACCCAGTGACTACCTTTCCTCTTGACGAACCGTGCAAAACAACGTATGATAAATGAAAAGGAGTTTTTACTATGAACGGCAAGAAATTGTACCGCAGCGAAACCGACCGCATGCTGTGCGGCGTGTGCGCGGGCATCGGCGAATATTTTGGCCTTGACCCGACGCTCATCCGTCTGGCATGGGCGTTCCTGTGCTTCTTCGGCGGCACCGGCATTTTGGCCTATATCATCGCCGCGATCATCGTGCCGACGCAGAGCAGCGTCCAGTAAAACCCCTCCCCAACGAGAGGATGTGCCCCACATGAGCGAAAACCAGCAGCCGCTGACCGAGGAACAGGCTGAGTCTGCCGCGGTAGAACCCGTCGATCTGCCCGCAGGAACCGACGAAGCAGCAGACGCAGTCGATCCGACAGAGGAGCAGCCGGAGGAAGAGGCAGATATCGACCCCGCCGACGTGCACATTTTCGGCATGCCCCGCGTCGGCTTCCACTGCACCGCGTTCGGCGTTGCGGGCGGCTATATCGTGAGCGGCCTGCTTGGCATGGCAGGCTTTAATCCGCCCGACGCGACCATCTGCGCGGTGGTCTGCGCCGCCATCGGCTATGTGATTGGCCGGCAGCTGTACAAGCGGGATAAGGCGGCGCGCGACGCGGCAGCCGAAGCGAAAAAAAACGCAGAATAAAACAAAAGCAGCGGATGCACGTCCGCTGCTTTTGTTTTTGTGATATACTGTATACGGTGATTCCACGACAGTAAGGAGAGTGCATCCCATGAAAACCGCCGTTGTCTACTTTACGCTTGGCGGCGCGACGCGGTCGTTCGCCCGCGCGGAGGCCAACGCACGCGGCGCCGACCTGATCGAGACCGTGCCCGCCAAAAAATACAACGTGATGACCGCCTTTACCCGCGGCTGTCCGGCTGCGATGCGGCAGAAAAGCGTACCGCTGAAAGCTGCGCCCGACCTGTCCGGCTATGCGCGCATCGTGCTGATGGCGCCCGTCTGGGCGGGCTTCCCCGCACCGCCGTTCAACAGCATGGCCGACCTGCTGCCCCCCGGCGCAGAGGTCGAGGTGCTGCTGGTCTCGTCGAGCGGCAGCAGCGAAAAAAGCCACGACAAGGTGCGCGCGCTCATCCAGGGCAAGGGCTGCAAGGTCGTCGCCCAGCGGGACATCCGCTCGCACCAATGAACTACACCTATCTGCTGCGCTGCGCGGACGGCTCGCTGTACTGCGGCTGGACCAACGACCTGACCGCGCGGCTGGCCGCGCACAACAGCGGCAAGGGCGCGAAATACACCCGCGGCCGCGGCCCGGTCACGCTGGTTTACAGCGAATGCTTTGCCACGCAGGGCGAGGCCATGCGCCGCGAAGCCGCCATCAAAAAGCTGGGGCGCGCGGAAAAGCAGGCGTTGGCCGACGGACAGGGCGGCGGCGAGCTGCTGGCTATCTACGATGCGGACGGGCGCCCGTGCGGCGAGCGGCCGCGCGCGGTCGTGCACGCGCAGGGACTGTACCACCACGTCTGCCACCTGTGGACGGTGGGTTTGTGGGACAGCGTGCCCGGTCTTTGGCTGCAGCAGCGCCAGTTCGACCGACCGCTCTATCCGGGCGGCTTCGACCTGTCCGCGACCGGCCATATCGACCCGGGCGAGACGCCCGAGAGCGCCATGCTGCGCGAGGCGCGTGAGGAATGCGGGCTTGCCCTGTCTCCCGACGCCCTGACCGACGCAGGCAGCTACCGCCAGCAATACGAGCGCGGCGAGGGCAACGGCTTTGACGACGAGCGCGCCTTCGCCTTCCTGACCCGCGCCGACGGCGTGCCGCCCTTTGCCCCCGGCCCTGAGGTGGCAGACATGGTTTTTGTCGCGCTGGCGGATTTTGCCGCCGCGCACGGCGAGACCCGCGACCTGTCCGCCCGCCGCATGGACGGTTCGGCGCGCACCGTGCCGCACGACAGCCTGTGCTGCCTGCATCAGGACGAATGGACGGGCGTGCAGCCGCAGCTGCACCGGCTGCTGGCGCAGTAATCCCCCTTCCCCATCCGACCGCCCGCCGCTTTTGCGTCGTGCACCCGGCCTGCCGGCCAAGTAATGGCCGCAGCAGTATCCCGGACGCTGCGCGCGCCCTTTCCCCTCCCGCGCGGCACACGTTTGGCAATCCCCTGATACATTTCCTGCGCAAAAGCGGCGCAATTCTGTGCAGGCGGTTCCAAAAGGCGGAATGCGCATTACAATGGAGGCAGCGCCGTGCCATTGCGCCGCGGCGGCCCGCGGATGCCGCAAGCCGGGCAACGGCCGGGAAAATCGACCGAACGACACAAAAGGAGAGGGGAAACCATGGCAGAAAAGCTGTTCCATGTCACAGAAAACGGCTCCAACCTCCGCACCGAGGTGATGGCGGGCCTGACGACCTTTATGACCATGGCGTATATCCTGATGGTAAACGCCGGGATGTTTGCCGAACTGCCCGGCGTGTCCTATTATGCCATTTACATTGCCACCGCGCTTTCCGCGGCCATTGGCACAATCCTGATCGGCCTGCTGGCCAACCTGCCGCTGGCACAGGCGTCCGCGATGGGCTCCAACGCCTTTTTCGTCTACACCGTGTGCCTCGGCTTTGGGCTGAGCTATGCCAACGCCCTCGTCCTGATCCTGCTGGACGGCATCGCCTTTATCCTCCTGACCGTGACCGGCCTGCGGAGGAAAATCTTTGAAGCCATCCCCAGCGCCGTGCGCCTCACCATCCCTGCGGGGGTCGGGCTGTTCATCGCCTTTATCGGCCTGCAAAACGCCGGAATCGTCGTGGCCGACCCCGCGACCTTTGTCAATCTGGTGTCGTTCAACCTGCTGTTCGGCTCGGCCACATGGGCAAGCGTCATGCCCATCCTGGTCACGCTGGCCGTGCTGATCGGCATTGCCGTGATGACCTGCAAGGGCGTCAAAGGCGCTGTCCTGTGGGGGATTTTGGGCGGCACCGCGCTTTATTACCTGCTGGGCGTCACCGTGCCGGGGTTCTACGACAGCTTCGGCGCCTCTTTGGATCTGAACCCGCTGACGGCGTTCGGTGCGTTCGGCACGTCGGCGTTCGGCCGGGTCTTTACGGAGGGCTTTGATTTTTCCGCCTATCTGGCCGACCACAACGCCGCCCAGCTGGCCCTGCTGATCGGCACCACCGCCCTTGCCTTCTGTCTGGTCGATATGTTCGACACCATCGGCACGCTGTACGGCGCCTGCGCGCGCGGCAACCTGCTGACGCCGGAGGGCGAAGTGCCCAACATGGAAAAGGCCATGCTGGCCGACGCAGTGGCAACCGTCTGCGGCGCGGTGTGCGGCACCTCGACCGTCAGTTCCTATGTCGAAGCGTCCGCAGGCATTGCCGAGGGCGGCAAGACCGGCCTGTCCGCCATGGTCACCGGCGGGCTGTTCCTGCTGGCCATGTTCCTCGGGCCGTTCGCCTCCCTTGTGCCGGAATGCACCACCGCGGCGGCGCTCATCTATGTCGGCATCCTGATGATGGACTGCACGAAAAAAATCAACTGGCAGGACACCGCGCAGGCCGTACCGGCCTTTTTGACCCTGATCATCATGCCGATGACCTACAACATCTCGTACGGGATCGCCTTCGGCATCCTGTCGCACGTTTTGATCGCCGTGCTCTCGGGCAAGGCGAAAGAGCTGCACGCGGGAACCTGGGTCATTGCAGGGCTGTTCGCCGTGATGTTCCTTGTGACCCATTGACGGCGGCTGTACATCGACCCATCCGCCATACACCGGCCGGTATCATCGCGTTGACCGCGCGGGATACCGGCCGGTTGCTGCATGGGACGAGCAAACAGCGCCGCGCGCGTCCCGCTATCCCCCCGCGGCCATGCATCGTTTTGTAACTTGTACTTGACCGCCCTGTTGATATAATGTTGATAGATAAAGACACGGAGGGGGATCATTATGCGCAAACCGCACCGTTTTCTGTTCTGCCTGCTTGCGCTGCTGACCATGCTGACCGTTTTCGCGGGCGCCAACAGCCTGCCGCCCTCGTCGATATACGTCAGCATCGACGGTCCGGACGACGGCATCACGCACGTCGCCCTGCTCGGACGCGAACCAAGCAGCGAGTCCTCGCCAAACCCGCCCGCAGCACTCACCACCGCCCTGCCGGACGGCTGGTTTGTATGTGACTGCGTCCCATATGGCGAGACCGGACAGCAGATATTCTTATGGATATCTCCATTCCCTTCGCCGTTCCGCGCGGCGTTGCTGTATGAGGACGGCACACTGCTGGTCACAAGCGATGCCGAGCGCACCCGCGCGATGCAGACCTTCACCGTGGACACACAGACCGGCGAAATCACGACCCTGCCGATATGGATCGGCCTTTTGCTGCAATTTGCCTGCACCTGCTCGGTAACGCTCGTGGTCGAAGCGGTCGTGCTGCTGCTGTTCCGCTTTTCCTTCCGCGAGAACTGGAAACTGTTTTTGCTGGTCAATCTGGCGACACAGCTCATCATGACACTCACCTTCGGCCGTGAGTTGGTCAACGCCGGCGGGTATTCCGCGGTCATCATGGCATTTCTGGCCGAGTTTGTGATTTTTATCGTGGAAACCATCGTCTATGCGCGTTTTCTGCGCGGGCACACCCGCGCGCGCCGCGTGCTCTATGCCCTTGCCGCCAATCTTGCGAGCTTTTTCATCGGCTTTTTTGGTATCATGCCGGTTTACACCTACATCTCTACACTGATATGACCAGGGGAGATCATCATGCGCAAACCGCACCGTTATCTGCTCTGCCTGCTCGCGCTGCTGACCATGCTGACCGTTTTCGCGAGCGCCAACGGTCTGCCGCGCTCGTCCATTTATATCGGCATAGCCGGGCTGAACGACGGCATCACGCACGTCGCCGTGCTCGGCAGCGAACCGTACTCCAGGCCCTTGAGCTCCCCGCCCGAAGCGCTCACCGCCGCCCTGCCGGACGGCTGGTATGTGTGGGACTGGACATCATACGACCCCATCAAGCAGGCCATGCTTTTTTCGAACGTCCCCTACCCTGAGCCGTTCCGCGTGGCCGTGCTGCACGAGGACAACACGCTGCTGGTCACGGACGAGGCCGAACACACCGTTAGGATGCAGGTCTTCACGGTGAACGCCGAAACCGGCGCGATCTCCACACTGGGGCCGTGGTTCAGCCTGTTCAAGCAGTTCCTGTGCACTTTTGTGTTCACGCTGCTGATTGAGTCGGTCATGCTGCGGGGATTCGGCTTCAAGCTGAGAGACAACATCGGGCCGTTCCTGCTGGTCAACCTCGCAACGCAAATCCTGATGACGCTGACATACGGGCGCATGTTGCTCAACGACGACTGGGGACAGGCTATTTTCTGGGCGTTTGCCATCGAAGCGGTCATTTCCATCATCGAGTCGCTTGCCTATGCGCGCTTTCTGCGCGGGCACACCCGCGCGCGCCGCATCACCTATGCCATCACCGCCAACCTTGCGAGCTTTGCCATCGGCGCGCTGCTGATCACGCCGATCTACACCGCGCTCGCGCTTTGATAGAGTGAAGGAGGAAACACATGCCCCACAAACGAAAAGTCCTGCCCGTGCTGCTCGCCATGGCGGTACTCATCGCGGTATCCGGCCTTGCGTGGCAGGCCGTTGGCAAGCAGCAGACCATCCACGCCGAAGTGCGCACCGCACGCATGGCACAGATCGAAAGCACCGTGCCGGACGGCATTCTGTCGGCGCAGGAGCTGCTTGCGCAGCTCGCCGCGCAGGACGGCGTGACCCTGCACCGCGCGGTCTACTATCCGCAGGCCGAAGCGCTCGTATGTTTCTTTGAAAACGAAGACCCCAACCGGGATATCTACCCCGCCGCACTGCCCGACTGCACCGCCACCATCCTGCCCGATACATACGGCATCACGGCGCACATTTTCGAGGACGTGCCCGCCGATGCGCTGTCCGGCGGCGTGATCGTCGAGAAGACCGACTGGCAGTTTGAAAGCTGCACACCGCTCACCTTTGCGCTGGGCGGCTGATTTTGCGCAAATTTGCACAATCCCCCTTGCATTTGCCGGAAAACTGTGTTTTAATAATACTGTTATGGAATAACGACACCTGCGATGAACAGGGAAAGTACCGTCACGCCCCCTCTTGCCAGAGAAAACGGCCTTTGGCTGCGAGCCGTCCAAAGAGGACTGACGCGAAGTTCCCCTGCGAGCTCCGGCGCTGAACGGAAAACCAGTAGGCGCGGGCGGGGTGACGCCCCGTTACCGGCGTTCAATGAGTGCCCGGCAAGACCGGGAATCAGGGTGGTACCACGGAAGTACATGTTTGCCTTTCGTCCCTATGTGCCGGGACGGAAGGCTTTTTTGCTGCGCGCAAAACGCCGTACCTGCCCCCGGCAGGCTGGGGATTTCGCCCGCTGCGGCGGGCGGGAACGTGCGGCTGCGCGCCGCAGGCGCGTAAGAGGGGGACACCCGTGGTTTCCCCCTCTTACGGATCACCCCTTTCCTGCAGGACGCGCTGCGCGCGTAGCAGTATTGTCCCGGCCTCCGGCTGCCGCCCGGCCGCTGTATCAGAACAACGGTTCCGGCTGCCACCCCAAGGGGCAGGGCTCTGCCGCGCCTGCGCCCGGATGACTGTAAAATTACATTCCAAAGGAGAATGCGTTATGAAAGAAAAGCTGCAAGGCATTTTGCAGGCCGCCAAAGACCAGCTTGCCGCCGCGGCAGACGCCCGCGCCCTCGACGAGGCGCGCGTCAAGTTCCTCGGCAAAAAGGGCGAGCTGACCGCGCTCTTAAAGGGCATGAAGGACGTCGCCGCCGAGGAGCGCCCGGCTGTTGGCCAGCTGATCAACGACGTGCGCGCCGAGATCGAAACCATCATCGACAAGCAGAAGGAAGTCATCGAACAGGCCGCGCTCGCGCACAAGCTCAAAAGCGAGACGCTCGACGTCACCCTGCCGGGCGAGGAGTTGGTCGTCGGCAAAAAGCACCCGCTCAACATCGTGCTCGACGAGCTGAAGGAAATTTTCATCGGCCTGGGCTTCTCGATCGCGGAAGGCCCCGAGGTCGAGCTGGATCACTACAACTTTGAGGCGCTCAACATCCCGAAGGACCATCCTGCGCGCGACACGCAGGATACGTTCTACATTTCGGACAACGTCGTGCTGCGCACGCAGACCTCGGGCATGCAGGTGCGCGTCATGGAGCAGAAAAAGCCGCCCATCCGCATCATCGCGCCCGGCCGTGTGTACCGCTCGGACGCCGTCGACGCGACCCACTCCCCGCTGTTCCATCAGATCGAGGGTCTGGTCGTCGATAAGGGCATCCGCATGTCTGACCTCAAGGGCATCCTCGAGCTGTTCGCCAAAAAGCTGTACGGCGAGGACACGGTCGTCCGCTTCCGCCCGCACCACTTCCCGTTCACCGAGCCGAGCGCCGAAATGGATATCCAGTGCTACCGCTGCCACGGCGCGGGCTGCCCGCTGTGCAAGGGCGAGGGCTGGATCGAGATCCTCGGCTGCGGCATGGTGCACCCCAAGGTGCTCGAGACCAGCGGCATCGACCCGGAGGAGTACTCGGGCTATGCGTTCGGCATCGGCCTGGAGCGCACGGTCATGGGCCGCTTCAAGATCGACGATATCCGCCTGTTCTATGAGAATGATGTAAGGTTCTTGGAACAATTTTAAGAACTTCGTTCGAAACCACGCTTTCGAACGAAAAGCCGCACCGCGCCGATGCGCGGATGCGTCTCCGGCTGCGAAAAGTTCCGACAAGCGAAACTTTTCTCCGCACTTGTGAAAAAACCGTGATACCTGCTCCCGGTTTTTTGTCGGCTGCAAAGCAGCCTCAATCAAATGCGCGCCTAACGGCGCGAACGCGCTCAGAAAAGCGCGGTATGCTGAATATTACGTTAAAAGGAGCGTTCATCTATTATGAAGTTGCCGCTTTCCTGGCTTTCGGATTATACCGATATTTCCGGCGTCACGCCCA
The DNA here is from genome assembly GCF_944384735.1 of uncultured Agathobaculum sp. Taxonomy (GTDB): domain Bacteria; phylum Bacillota; class Clostridia; order Oscillospirales; family Butyricicoccaceae; genus Agathobaculum. Next base: position 38,971 of record NZ_CALWUN010000013.1, read on the forward strand.
AGGAGTATGACGCGAAACTCACCATGTCCGGCTCCAAGGTCGAGGAGGTTTACTACCTCGGCGAAGAGATCGAGAATGTCGTGGTCGGCCGCATCAACGAAATGACCCGCCACCCCAATTCCGACCACATGTGGATTTGCCAGATCGACGTGGGCGACGAGGTCACCCAGATCTGTACCGGCGCGTGGAACGTCCATGTGGGCGACCTCATCCCGGTCGCCAAGCACAAGTCCGCCCTGCCCGGCGGTGTCAAGATCACCAAGGGCAAGCTGCGCGGCGAGGTATCGAACGGCATGCTGTGCTCACTCAAGGAGCTGCAGCTCGACGAGCACAACGCGCCCTACGCGGTCATCAAGCCCGCCGCAATCTTAAACGACTATGTGTGCCTCAAGGATCAGAAGCCGTCCCTGCCCGACGAGCTAACCGCGGGCTATAAAATTTACGGCAAGGTGCTGTGCGCCAAGGTGCTGTCGGTCAAGACCGTCGGCTACTCCCAGTACGACCTGACTGTCGACTTCGGCGCGGGTGAGACCGCCGTCTCGACCGACTGCTCCAACATCCACGAGGGCGATTTCATTGCGGTCGACACCGCCAAGCTGACCGTCTGCACGCCGGACGACCTGCACGCCCAGCAGGCCGAGTTCCCGCACTGCATCACCGACGGCATCTATATCTTAAATGAGGACTGCAAGCCGGGCGACGACATCTGCAAGGTGATGGGTCTGGACGAATATGTCGCGGACTTCGAGATCACCTCCAACCGCGCCGACTGCTTCAGCGTCATCGGCCTCGCCCGCGAGACCGCCGCGACCTTCGACCGCCCGTTCGCGGTCAAGGAACCGGTTGTCAAGGGCATCGGCGGCGACATCAACGAGCACATGTCGGTCGAGGTGATCGACACCGACCTATGCCCGCGCTACACCGCGCGTCTGGTCAAGAACATCAAGATCGAGCCGTCGCCCGCGTGGCTGCGCGCGCGCCTGCACGCCTGCGGCGTGCGCCCGATCAACAACATCGTCGACATCACCAACTACGTCATGCTCGAATACGGCCAGCCGATGCACGCATTCGACTACTCCTGCCTGTCCGACGGCAAGATCGTCGTGCGCCGCGCGCGGAACGGCGAGTCGATCCAGACGCTCGACGGCGTCGACCACGACCTGACCGACAAGATGCTCGCCATCTGCGACAACGACAAGCCGGTCGCGGTCGCGGGCGTCATGGGCGGCGCAAACTCCGAGATCGTCGACAGCACCAAGACCGTCGTCTTTGAGTCCGCCTGCTTCCACGGCGCGACCGTGCGCGTCACCGCCAAGGCGCTCGGCATGCGCACCGAGGCCTCCGGCCGCTTCGAGAAGGGGCTTGACCCGTCGCTGACCATGCCCGCCGTGCAGCGCGCGTGCGAGCTGGTCGAGCTGCTGGGCGCGGGCGAGGTCGTCGACGGCGTTATCGACGCCTGCGCTGCCGACCTGACCCCCAAGACGCTACCCTTCGAGCCGGACAAGATGAACGATCTGCTCGGCCTCGACCTGTCGGCCGACGAGCAGAAGGCCTACCTCGAGCGCCTCGCGTTCCGCGTCGAGGACGGCAAGGTCGTCATCCCGTCCTTCCGCGTCGACATTGCGCGCATGTGCGATCTGGCCGAGGAGGTCGCGCGCATGTACGGCTACGACAAGATCCCGACCACACTGTACGCCGGCGAAATGGTGCAGGGCGAATACACGCCTAAGCAGATGGCCGAGCAGGCCGTTTCCGCGACCTGCCGCAGCGCGGGCTTCGACGAGGCGATGAGCCACTCGTTCATCTCCCCGAAGTTCTACGACATGATCGGCTGGGCCGAGGACGACCCGCGCCGCATCTCGACCACCATCCTGAACCCGCTCGGCGAGGACTTCAGCATCATGCGCACGACCGTGCTGCCGTCCATGCTGCAATCGCTCGCGCACAACCACGCGCACCGCAACCCGACCGCCTCGCTCTTTGAGCTGGGCATGATCTACACCCCGGTTGTGAGGGACGGCAAGACGGACGCCAGTGTGCTGCCGCACGAGCAGAAGGTGCTGACCCTCGGCACCTATGGCCGCCTGTCCTTCTTCCAGTTCAAGGGCGTGATCGAGGCCATCTGCCGCGAGCTGAACGTCAAGGACGTGCAGTTCGTTGCCGACCAGAACAACCCGTCCTACCACCCCGGCCGCTGCGCCAATATCCTGATCGGCGGCGAGCAGGTCGGCGTGTTCGGCACGGTGCACCCGACTGTCGCCGCGCGCTACGGCCTGTCCGGCGAGGTGCTCGCCGCTGAGCTGCCGATGGACGCGCTGTTCGACGCGATCGACCCGGTCAAGCTCTACCACGCGCTGCCCAAGTTCCCGGCATCCACCCGCGATATTGCCGTGCTGGTCGACGACGCAGTGCCGGCGGCTTCCATGCAGGTCGCGATCGAGCAGGCCGCGGGCAGCATCCTTGAATCCGTCAAGCTGTTCGACGTATACAAGGGCAAGGGCATCCCGGAGGGTAAAAAGTCTGTCGCCTACTCGCTCTCGATGCGCGCGGCCGACCGCACGCTGACCGACGACGAGTGCGACAAGGCGATGAAAAATGCGCTGGTAGCGCTGGAAAAAGATTTCGATGCGGTTTTGCGCGGATAAGACTTTACTTTTTTGCCGATTTGTATTATGCTGTTTATAGCAAAAACCAACCGGTAGGATCGGAAAGGAGACAGACATGCTTGACGGCACAAGAAAATTCAGCCTTGTAGACGAGTCCAACAAGGAAATGAAGCGCACCCTGACCGCGGTTTACGACGCACTAAAGGAGAAAGGCTATAACCCGATCAACCAGATCGTAGGCTATCTCCTCTCTGAGGACCCGACGTACATCACCAACCACAACAA
>NZ_CALWUN010000014.1 GCF_944384735.1 uncultured Agathobaculum sp.
CACGAGAAGGAAGCCGATATCGTCGCACAGGCGGGCAAGTCGGGCGCGGTCACGATCGCGACCAACATGGCCGGCCGTGGTACCGACATCATGCTCGGCGGCAACGCCGAAACGATGGCGCTCGACGAGCTGAAAAAGGGCGACTATACGCCCGAGCTGATCTACGAAGCCAACGGCCACGCCGAGACCGACGACCCCGAGGTGCTCGCCATCCGTGAGAAGTTCGAGGAGCTGTACCAGAAGTACAAGAAGGAGACCGACGCGGACGCCGAAAAGGTGCGCGCGGCGGGTGGCCTGTGTATCCTCGGCACCGAGCGACACGAGTCCCGCCGCATCGACAACCAGCTGCGCGGCCGTGCCGGCCGTCAGGGCGACCCGGGCGAGTCGAGCTTCTATATCTCGCTTGAGGACGACCTGATGCGCCTGTTCGGTTCGGAGCGCATCCAGGGCATGATGGACTCGCTCGGCATCGACGAGAACGAGCCAATCGACCAGAAGATCCTGTCCGGCGCGATCGAAAACGCGCAGAAGAAGATCGAGTCCCGCAACTTTGCCACCCGTAAGCACGTCCTCGAGTACGACGACGTGCTCAACACCCAGCGCCAGACCATCTACGGCCAGCGCTTGCAGGTGCTCGAGGGCAAGGACGTCAAGGACAACATCATGTCCATGGTCGATGACACGATCGCCCGCGCGGTGCACGCCGCCATCGGCGAGCACGCGGTCATCGAACCGCAGATGGTCGAGCAGGCGCGCCGCCCGTTCATCGGCGTGTTCCTGCGTCCCGAGGACTGCACCTTCACGCCCGAGGAATGCGACGACCTGACTGCCGCCCAGCTGACCAACGTGCTGTGCGACCAGGCGCACAAGGTCTACGAGGCCAAGGAGCAGGCGCTCGGCGCGCCCATTATGCGCGAGCTCGAACGCGTCGTGCTGCTCAAGAACGTCGACACCAAGTGGATGGACCACATCGACGCGATGACCGAGCTGCGCAACGGCATCGGCCTGCGCGCCTACGGCCAGCATGACCCGGTCATCGAGTATAAACGCGAGGGCTTCGACATGTTTGACGCGATGATCGACGCCATCCGCGAGGACACCGTGCGCATGATCTTTTTGGCGCAGGTGCGCACCCGCGGGGAGGAACCCAAGCGCGAGCAGGTCGCCAAGGAGACCGCCGCGGCGGGCGCGTCCGATGGTTCGGTCAAGGCCGAGCCCAAGCGCGTCGGCAAAAAGGTCGGCCCGAACGACCCGTGCCCGTGCGGCAGCGGCAAAAAGTACAAGAAGTGCTGCTACCTCAAGGCGGATAACCCGTATAAATAACCCAGACGCATGCAAAAGGACAGGTACCCTCACCCAGAGGCTGCCTGTCCTTTTTTCCTGTATGCCCCTTTGGCGGCATAACATCCAGACCGGTCGGACGCCGCCGCATATTTTCTGCGAAATCCCCCCTGACAAAGCGCCGCCATGAGATGCAGGCTGATACAAAAAGGGACGGCGCCGCCGGTTGGCGGTACCGTCCCTTTTCCTGCTGTGTTGCGCAGGGCTGCGGCAAAGCAGCCCGCTTTAACCCATCCCGTGCGCGGAGTCATGCGCCGCCGCTTACATCAGCAGTTGGCCGCGCAGGATGAGCGAGTTGATGTGCAGCTCGTCGTCGAGCAGGATGATATTGGCCAGCTTGCCCGGCTCGAGCGAGCCGTAGTCGTGCTGGATACCGATGGCGCGCGCCGGGTTGGTCGACGCCGCGCGCACTGCCTGCCCCAGCGGGATGCCCATTTGCACCACGTGCTGCAGGCACTCGAACAGGTTTGCGGTCGACCCGGCCAGCGAGCTGCCGTCGCGCAGCATGGCGCGGCCGTCCCGCACGGTCACATCCTGCCCGCCGAGGACATAGTCGCCGTCGCCCTGTCCGGCAGCAGCCATGCTGTCCGAAATCAGGATGATGCGGTTTTCAAACAGGCGGAACGCCGCCCGCACCGCCGACGGGTGCACATGTACGCCGTCCGCGATCAGCTCGACGCCGACCTCGTCGTTGTCCAGCACCGCGCCGATGACGCCCGGTTCGCGGTGGGTCATCGGGGGCATGGCGTTGAACAGATGGGTGACCTCACGCGCGCCGCGGCGGAATGCCTCGCACGCGGTGTCGTAGTCGGCTTCGGTATGCGCCAGCGACAGGCGCACCTCGCCGACCAGCTGCTCGATCATGTCCAGCCCGCCGGGCAGCTCGGGCGCGAGCGCGCACAGGCGGATCAGCCCCTGCGCCTGCTCCTGCAGGCGGCGGAACAGCGCGGCATCCGGTTTTTGCAGATAGGCGCTGTTCTGCGAGCCGCGGCGCGACTCGGACAGGAACGGCCCCTCCAGATAGACGCCCGCCAGCACCGCGCCGCAGTGCTCGGTGCGGTAGGCTGCGGCGGCCTGCATCATGGCGGCCAACTGTGCCTCGGGCGCGGCCATGGTGGCCGGACAGAAGGCGCAGATGCCGTTATCGGCCTGATAGCGCGCCATGACGGACAGCGCCTCTTCCGTCGCCTCGCCAAAGTCGCGGCCCGCGCAGCCGAGCACATGCATGTCGATCAGCCCCGGGATGGCATACAGCCCATCCATATCGCAGGCGTCCGCCGAAGCGGGCGTGGCCGCGATGCGGTCGCCCGAGAGCACAAGCCCGCCCGTGCGGAACGAGCCGTCCGGCTGGTACAGCCTGAGATTGCGAAATTCCATGAAAAGATACGCGCCTTAGAGCAGGTCGAGGCACTTGGACAGCGCAGCTTCGTCCGCAACGACCGACACGTCGGTGTGCAGCTGCAGGATGGAAGCCGGCACGCGCGGGGTGACCGGGCCGAAGAACGCCTGACGCAGGATGTCGGCCTTGTTCTCGCCCGAAACGACGATGATGATCTTGCGCGCGAGCATGATGGTCTGCACGCCCATGGTGTACGCCTGACGCGGCACATCGTCCGCCGACGCGAAGAAGCGCTTGTTGGCCTCGATGGTCGACTCGGTCAGGTCGACGCAGTGCGTGCCCTTGGAGAAATAGTCGTCCGGCTCGTTGAAGCCGATGTGGCCGTTGACGCCCATGCCCAGCAGCTGCAGGTCGATGCCGCCCGCGGCCTTGATCAACTTGTTGTAGCGCTCGCACTCGCGCTCCGCGTCCATCTGCGCGCCGTCCGGCAGGTTGATGCGGCTGTCCGGGATGTTGACCGCGTTAAAGAAGTTTTTGTACATGAAGTAGTGGTAGCTCTGGTCGTGGTCGGCGGTCAGGCCGCGGTACTCGTCGAGGTTGAAGGTGGTGCACTCGCCGAAGTCGACGTCGCCCTTGTTGTACCACTTGATCAGCTGCTCATAGATGCCGATCGGGGACGAACCGGTCGCCAGGCCGAGCACGGAATCCGGCTTGAGGATGACCTGTGCGGAGATGATGTTGGCTGCCTTGCGGCTCATGTCGTTGTAGTCCTTTGCGCGGATGATTTTCATAAGTAATCCCACTCCTTTGTTCCAATCGTTATCCCAGCATACAAAACAAAGGCGGGCGTTCCGCCCGCCTCAGCTGCTTGAGGAATGCCGGCGCCACAGGGACGCGGCGGTTACATTGTCTGCGCGGGACGCGCCCGCGCGGCCTGCCAATTACAGGTTGGCCTTCATGAAGTTCTCGAGCGCCGTCGCAGCAGCAGCCTCGTCCGGACCGCTGATGGTCAGCTTGACGGTCTCGCCCTTCTTCACGCCCATGCTCATAACACCCATGATGCGCTTGGCGTCGACTTCCTTCTTCGGGCCGGCGATCTTGATGTCGGACTTGAACTGCGCCGCTTCCTTGACCAGCATGCCCGCCGGGCGCGCGTGGATACCGAGCTCATCCTTGATGGTGTAGGTTACAACTTTCATGTTTACACGTTCCTTTCCATGCTATGCGCTGTGTAAATAACTTACTGCTGTTGATGCAGGGTAAGCAAAACCTCGCCCGCAGTCACCGCACCGGTCCTTCCCGTATCGATGGCGGTAAACGCTTCTGTGTTGCACACGAGCACCGGCGTGACCGGGTCGAAACCCGCCGCGCGGATGGCCTCCGGCTCGAACTCGATCAGCGGCTGCCCGCAGGCGACCCGGTCGCCCGACTGGCACAGCACCCGGTAGTGCCGCCCGCACAGGCGCACGGTGTCCAGCCCGACATGGATGAGCACTTCCGCGCCGTCATCCGTTGTCATGCTGAGCGCGTGACCGGTTTCAAACATCAGGTCGACCGTGCCGTCCGCCGGGGCGTAAACGCGCCCCTCCGCCGGCTGGATCGCCACGCCCCTGCCCAGGATGCCCTGCGCAAAGGTCGGGTCGTTCACCTCGGCGAGCGGAACGACCGTTCCGCTGACCGGCGCCGCGATCGAAATGACCTTTTCCGTCCGGAACAGGCCTTTCCACTTTTCAAACATGCTTTCCCACCCTTTCAGTGCCTTGCCCGCCGCCGCAGCGGCGCGGACAGACCCGGGCGGTCCCAGCCCGAAAATGAAAAGAACCAAACTCCTGCACCGCCGGGCGTTTGTTCGCAGGCCGGCCGCGAGAAATTTGGTTTTGCCCGCCAACACGGTAACAATCCAATCACAACGAGGACGATGTTCGCTTGTTGTTAACATTGTAACAAACCGGGCGCGCTTTTTCAAGCCACTACCGCCCGCACACGCCGCCAGAAAATACACGGCATTTTTGTCTATTTTGCATAAATCACAGTCGGCTGCCCGCAACAGCTTTTGACGCAGGCAGGCTTTTGTGCTATCGTTAGCGCAGGAAAAGAAGAAAGGAAGGCGTCAGGCGATATGAAAATTGACGGAAACGAACTGGCTGTTTTGCAGGACAAGCTCGACCGGGAGGGCAAAAAGGAGGAGGCGTGGCGCGTCAAGCAAGAGTTCCTCCGGCAGGTGCGCGAGGCGGGCGACCACTGCCCGTGCCGCCAGCCCTGCCCGCACCACGGCAACTGCTTTGAATGCGTGACCATCCACCGCGGCCACCGCGACCACCTGCCGATGTGCCTGTGGGATATGGTCAACGAGCGCATCGCGGCGCTCAGCCACATGACCGAGGGCACGCTGCGCCAGTACGAGGACCGCAAGGCCGCCGAAGCCGAAGCGGCCGCCTGCGGCTGCGCGGGCTGTGCCGGCTGCGGCGAGGGATAGCCCTATCCTTCCCCGGTGATGCGCGCGATATGCAGCGTCAGGCAAAGCAGCTCGCTTTGGCCTGCGTCAAAGCCCCTGTCGCGGCGGACCGCGTCGCACACCGCCTGCGCGCAGGCGGACGCCGTCGGGTATTTGCGCCGCACGGCGGGCAGCAGGTCGGCGTCGCGGTCACCGTAGCCCTCCCCTGCCGCAATGCGCCGCGCCAGGAATTTCAGGTGCGCGACAAAACGGTAAAAGTCGATGGAACCGGTATCCGGCTCGACGCCGCAGTGCGTGCGCACCAGCGCGCACACCTGCTGCAGCAGGCAGGTCATGTCGTACACGGCGGGCAGCTCGCCGCCGACCACCGCGTTGACAAAGTGCATGGCGATAAAGCCGGCCTCATCCTCGGGAAAGGCGACGCCCGTCTCGTCCCGGATGGTGTCGACCGCCATGCAGCCCGCCTGATACTCCTCCGGATAGAACTGCCGGATATCCCACAGCAGCGGGTTTTGCAGCGCAATGCCCTGCCGCTGCCTCCCGAGTGCGGCCGAGATATGGTCGGGCAGCGTGACGTAGATGCTGTCCGACAGCGTCACGCCCAGCATGTGCTTGGCGCGGTCGATGATGCGCTCGGCCAGCAGGAAATGCGCCAGCGGGATGCTGGTCAGCAGCTGCTGGAACCGGTCGGACAGCTGCCCGGCGTGCAGCGTGAACCGCTTTTCGATTTTGTCCTCCGGCGCGTCGTCCCCGGCGCGGCGGCCGAACGCCAGCCCGCGCCCCATCAGCACGGTTTCCGTGCCGCTGCCGTCCAGCGCCACGACCACATTATTATTGAGCACCTTTTGGATGCGCATGCGCTTCCTCCTTGCTGCCGGTCAGGCGGGGCAGAGCGCGTCGAGCGCCGCGCGCGCCTGCCGCACCGCGTCCCCGTCGCACCGCCAGATCGTAAATTCATCCATGCCGGGCAGGCCCATTGGCACGCCCTGCCGGCGGAAGACCATGCCGCTCTCGAGCGTGCGCTTGGCCGACAGGTGGAAGGCATCCGCACCGGTCTTCGGCTGCAAATCGAGGATGACCGCAGCGCTGACGCCCGCGCCGACCAAGATCTGCGGCCTGCCGCCCGCGGCTTCGACCAGCTGTGCCAGCAGCGGCGCGCCGTCGACGCAGGACGCCTGCTGCCCCGAGGTCAGGATGGTGTCCACCCCCAGCCGCCGGGCGGCCCCGAGCGCCTCGAACGGGTCGCGGCACACATCGAACGCGCGGTGCAGCGTCACGCCGCAGCCGCCCGCCAGCCCGATCAGCCCGGCCATGCGCTCCTCATCCAGCGTGCCGTCCGGCCGCAGCAGGCCGATGACCACGCCGTCCGCGCCGAGCGCGGCAAAGCGGCGCACCTGCCGCCGCAGCAGCTCATATTCCTCATCCGAGTACAGGAAATCGCCAAAGCGCGGCCGCAGCAGCACGCGGATGGGGATGTCCACCCGCTCGCGCACCATGCAGAACAGATCCTCATCCGGCGACGTGCCGCCGATGACCAGATTGGCGCACAGCTCGAGCCGCGTTGCGCCGCCGCGCGCCGCGCTTTCCGCCGATTCGACCGCATCGACGCACACTTCCAACACCCGTGCCATACAGTTTGCCCCCTTTTTGCCCGGTTACATTGCAACCAGTATACCATGCGCCGGGCAGGGCGGTCAACTTGACCCGGACGGCCCTGCTAAAAAACCGCAAAAATCCCCAAAGCCTCGACATGGTTATTGCTTTTTCCAAAGCAAGCGGCTATAATCGCTATATCAAGTTTGCTATCCTAATAAAGAGAAAAAGATCGGAGGCGCACCATGCGCATCATCATTGTAGGCTGCGGCAAGGTCGGCGCCGCGCTGGCCGAGCAGCTCTCGGCCGAAGGGCACGACCTGACCCTGGTCGACCTGTCCGAGCGGCGGCTGACCGAGCTGACCAACACGCTCGACCTGACCTCGGTGACCGGCAGCGGCACCAGCTACCATGTGCTCAAGGAGGCGGGCGTGCAGGATACCGACCTGCTCATCGCGGTCACCGCGCACGACGAGATCAACCTGCTTTCCTGCCTGATCGCCCGTAAGGCATCCGGCTGCCACACCATTGCCCGCGTGCGTGACCCGGAGTATGTGGCCGAGGTCGGCTTCATGCGGGACGAGCTGGGGCTTTCCATGGTCATCAATCCCGAACTGTCGACCGCGCGCGTCGTCTCGCGCCTGATCCGCTTCCCGTCCGCCATCGGCGTGAGCACATTCGCCAAGGGGCGCATCGAGTTGCTTGACATCCGCATCCCGGAGGGCTCGCGGCTGGAGGGTATGGCTGTATGCGAAATCGGTCCGTTGCTGCGTTGTAATGTGCTGATGTGCATGGTACGTCGCCCGGGGCAGACCTTTATCCCCAAGGGCGACTTCGTCTTGCATGCGGGCGATGATATCACGGTCATCGTCCCGCGCAGCGAACAGGCGGACTTCTTCCGCCAGATTGGCGTACCCAACGACCATATCCGCTCGGCCATGCTGATCGGCGGCGGCAAAATCTCGTATTTTCTGGCCAAGCTGCTGCTGGACAGCGGTATTTCGGTCAAAATCATCGAAAACCGGCTCGAGCGCTGCGAAGCGCTCAGCGAGCTGCTGCCCGGCGCGACCATCATCCACGGCGACGGCACCGACCGCGACCTGCTCGACGAGGAAGGGCTGGCGCGCTGCGAGGCGTTCTGCGCGCTGACCGGCATGGACGAGGAGAACATCCTGCTCGCGCTGCACGCCGGACGGCACACCAAGGCCAAACTGTTCACCAAGGTCAACCGCGTCAACTTTGAGGAGGTCATCGGCAGCCTGCCCATCGGCACGGTCGTCCGCCCCAAGCAGACGACCGCCGAGCTGATCGGCCAGTACACCCGTGCGATGCAGAACTCAATGGGCTCAAACGTCGAAACGCTGCACCAGCTGGGCGGCGGGGCGGAAGCGCTCGAATTCCGCGTAGCCGCGCACGACCTGACCGGCGTGCCGCTGCAGGACATGCCCATCCGGCCGGATGTGCTGCTGTGCTGCATCAACCGCAAGGGCAAGCGCATCATCCCGCGCGGCAGCGACGTGCTGCGCGAGGGCGACACGGTCATCGTCGTCTCAACGCGCCGCGGCATGAACGACCTGCAGGATATCTTCCAACCGGAGGGAACGGAGGGCGCTACGTCATGAACCATGCGATGGTACGCTACCTGATCGGCTGGATGCTGGGCGTGGAATCGCTGTTCCTGCTGCTGCCCGCGCTGACCGCGCTGATCTACCGCGAAAACGTCGTGCTGGCCTATCTGGGGGTGGCCGCGCTGTGCATGGCGCTGGCCGCGCTGTTTTGCCATAAGAAGCCGACTAACACGCGCTTTTACGCGCGCGAAGGCTTTGTCACGGTCGCGCTGTGCTGGATCGTGCTCGCGCTGACCGGCGCGCTGCCCTTTATGTTCAGCGGCGAGATCCCGTTTGTGGTCGACGCGCTGTTTGAAACGATCTCCGGCTTTACCACCACGGGCGCAACCATCCTGGGCGACGTCGAAGCGCTGTCGCGCGCTTCGCTGCTGTGGCGCAGCGTCACCCACTGGGTCGGCGGCATGGGCGTTCTGGTGCTCATGCTGATCGTGCTGCCGCTCGCGGGCGGGCAGACCATCCACCTGATGCGCGCGGAAAGCCCGGGGCCGTCGGTCAGCAAGCTGTCCCCCCACCTGCGCGACACCGCCATGATCCTGTATGCTATCTATTTCGGCATGACCGTGGTCGAAGCCATCCTGCTCATGTTGGGCGGCATGTCGCTGTTCGACGCGGCGTGTACCTCGATGGCGACCGCGGGCACGGGCGGCTTTGGCATCTGGAACACCTCGATGGCGCACTACAACAGCTACTACCTGCAAGCGGTCGTGACCGTGTTCATGATCTTGTTCGGCATCAATTTCAGCGTGTATTTCCTGCTGCTGACACGGCGCTTCAAGGCAGCATTCCGCATCGAGGAGGTGCGCGTCTATCTGGGCGTCATCCTCGCCTCGTCGGTCGTCATCGCGCTCAACGTCCGGCACCTGTTCCCCAGCCTGCTCGACAGCTTCCACCACGCGGCGTTCCAGGTCGCGTCCATCATCACGACGACCGGCTTTTCCACCGTCGACTTCAACCAGTGGCCCGCCCTAAGTAAGGCCATCCTGGTACTGCTGATGTTCATCGGCGCGTGCGCCGGGTCGACCGGCGGCGGCATGAAATGCTCGCGCATCCTGCTGATGTGCAAGTCCATCCGCAAGGAAATGCAGTTTCTGATCCATCCGCGCGCGGTGCGCGTCAACAAGATGGACGGCCGCCGCGTGCAGCATGAGGTCGTGCGCTCGGTCAATGTGTTTATGATCGCCTACCTGCTGCTGTTCATCCTGTCGGTGCTGTTGCTGTCGGTCACCAACGAGGAACTGATCACCAACTTTACCGCGGTCGCCGCGACACTCAACAACGTCGGCCCCGGCCTCGAGCTGGTCGGCCCGGCGGCGAACTTCGGCTTTTTCTCGCCTCTGAGCAAGATCGTGCTGATGTTCGATATGCTGGCGGGACGCCTCGAGGTGTTTCCCATGCTGCTGCTGTTCGCGCCGGGGACATGGAGACGCGAAAAGTAACAGATAGACCCAATAAGCTACAACAGCCCCGCGGCGCAACGCCGTGGGGCTGCATTTTTCGATATGGCAAATTAAGGGGAGGGGAAGGACAGTCACAGCCGGTCGAGGAAGCTGTGGAAGCCGGCTTCGTCCCGCCAGCCGAGCAACTTGCCCGTGTCGACGTTCTTGACCGCGTTCAGGATATTCGCCCCGACCTGCGGGTTGTCCGCCTCGAGCGTGTCGATCAGCTGACGCACGGCGGCACGCTTGGTATCACGCTCCAGCGCCTTCGCCGGGCAGTCGCAGGACGCGAAATCCAGCCCGCAGTGCTGCACCCACGCCTGCACGTCCCGCTCGCGGACGTGGTAGAGCGGCCGGATGAGCTCCATGCCGGGGTAGTGTTTGGCTGCCAGCCGCGGCAGCATGGCCTGCACCTGCCCGCCGTACAGCAGCCCCATCAGCACGGTCGAGACCGCGTCGTCGTAGTGGTGGCCGAGCGCGATTTTGTTGCAGCCGCGCTTTTGCGCCTCGGCATACAGGTGCCCGCGCCGCATTTTGGCGCACAGGAAGCAGGGGTGCGCGGCGGCATGGTTGCCCACGACGCACAGCACGTTGGTTTCAAAGATGGCAAGCGGCAGGCCGAGGTGCGCGGCGTTTGTTTCCAGCCGCGCGCGCCCCGCAGGCGTGTAGCCCGGGTCCATCGCGAGAAAGACGAGCGAAAACCCGACCGTGCGCTGCCAGTCCTGCATGAGCAGCGCCAGCAGCATCGAGTCTTTGCCGCCCGAAAGGCACACCGCAATTTTGTCCCCCGGCTGCACCAGCCGGTACTGCTTCACTGCGTCGGCAAAGGGCTTGCGCAGCGAACGCGCGAACTCACGCTGCAAGCTGCGCCGGATGTCCTGCCCGGTCATGCCTTGCCGCCCTTTTTGTGCTGGAAATGGTAGGTGATGCACGCGAGCACGGTGTCGGGTGCAAAGTGGCGCGCGACCGTCATTGCCTTCATCGTCGCACCCGGCACGACCACGCCCTTGCCCGCGAACAGGCCGTCGACCGCCGCGCGCGCCACGCGCTGCGCGGTCAGCCCGCCGAGCGCAAAGCGCACGCCTGCGACCTGATTGAACTCGGTGTCCACCGGCCCGGGGCACAGCGCGCACACCTTGACCCCGCTGCCCGTGCGCCGCAGCTCCTCGCGGATGGCCTGCGTCAGCCGCAGCACATAGTTCTTGGTCGCGTAGTAGGTCGCCATGAGCGGCCCCGGCAGAAAGCCCGCGCTCGACGCGACGTTGAGCACATAGCCGCGCCCGCGCTTCTCGAAGTCCTGCACGGCCAGCTTGGTCAGGATATGCACCGCGCGGATGTTGGTGTCGATCATGCGCAGCTCGTCGTCCAGATCGGTGTCGGCAAACGCGCCGAACAGGCCGAAGCCCGCGTTGTTGACGACGACCTCGAGGTCGTCCCCCCGCGCCGCCTGATAGAGCAGGCGGCATTCTTTTTCGTCCGACACGTCCGCCGCGATGATGTGGCACACGGTCGGCAGCTCGGCGGCGAGTGCGCGCAGCCTGTCCTCGCGTCTGGCGCACAAAATCAGGTCGTACCCGCGCGCGGACAGCAGCCGCGCGATCTCGCGCCCAATGCCCGAGGACGCGCCGGTAATCAGTGCTTTCATGTTGGCTTTCCCCTTTCCGGCGGGTGATTGGATACCCTTAGTTTACCATGCCGCCCGCACGCCGTCAAACGGTAGCCTTCGCCATTTTCCCTTTTAATCCGCCCGCGATAATGGTATACTGGTACAGGAAGGAGGGCTGTCCTATGCCCCAAACCGAACTGGAAAGCAGGCTGCTGACGCTGCTTGCGCAGCCCATGCGGATCGATGAGATTGGCCGCGCCCTGCCCGACGCGCCCAAGCACGAGCTGAAGGACGCGCTCGGCCGCCTGCTGGCGGACGGGCAGGTGATGAAAAACAAGAAGAACCGCTTTGCTGTGTCCGCGCACTACGGCTGCGCGACCGGCACCTATCAGGCCACCGGACGGGCGTTTTCCTTTGTCACGCCCGACGTGCCCGCAGGCGCGGCCAAACCGGAGGACCTGTTCATCCCGCCCGGCGCGGACGGCGGCGCATGGCACGGCGACCGCGTGTTGGTCAAGCTGAGCGAGCGCAAAAACAGCCGCGGGCGGCGCGAGGCCGCGGTCGTCCGCGTGCTGCAGCGTGCCGGCCGCGAGATCACCGGCGCACTCGTGCAGCGCGGCAAGGCGTATTTCGTGCAGCCCGCGTCCAAGAAATACCCGGAAATCTCCATCGACCGGCACAATCTGGGCGACGCCCAGCCGGGCGACCGCGTTTCCGTCTCCATTTCCCACTATGGCGACGACAAGCTGCTGCCGCAGGGCGTCGTCGAGGCCGACCTCGGCGAGGACGGCACGATGGAGGCCGCGATCGCAGGCATCCTGCACGAAAACGGCGTGTACGATGTATTTCCCGACGAGGTTCTTGCTGAGGCCGACGGCATGCCGCAGCAAGTCGACCCCGCTGCCCTGTCCGGCCGTCTCGACCTGCGGGACAAGCTGATTTTCACGATCGACGGCGACGACGCCAAGGACTTTGACGACGCGGTCTCGCTCGAAGTGCTGGACAACGGGCATCTGCTGCTCGGCGTGCACATCGCGGACGTGTCGCACTATGTCACGCCCGGCGCGCCGCTCGACCTCGAAGCGTTCCGGCGCGGCACGTCGGTTTATTACCCCGGACATGTCGTGCCCATGCTGCCGTTTGCGCTCAGCCACGGCATCTGCTCCTTAAACCCCGACGTCGACCGGCTGACGTTCTCGGCGCTGATGGAGGTCGACGGCGACGGGCGGCGCTACAAGGCGCGCTTTGCCAAGTCCGTCATCCGCTCGTGCGCGCGCATGACCTACAACAAGGTCAACCAAATCCTCGCGGGCGATAACGGTCTGCGCGGGGAATATGATTTCCTCGTCGAGACTGCTGAGCGCATGAACCGGCTGGCGCACGCGATGTACAAGCGCCGCATCGAGCGCGGCGCGCTCGAGCTCGATATCCCGGAGACCGAGATCATCGTCGACGCGAAGGGTAAACCGACCGACATCGGCTGGCGCGCCCGCGGCGAGAGTGAGCACCTGATCGAAGAATTCATGCTCGCGGCCAACGAGGCCGTCGCGGAATACATGTGCAAGCGGCAGCTGCCCACGGTCTACCGCGTGCACGAAAACCCCGACCCGGAAAAGCTGCGCCTGTTCGCGGCCTTTGCCCGCCCGTTCGGCTACCGCATCGACCCGTCGAGGCCCGAGGACACGTTCCAGTTCCAGACCGTGCTGCGCGGCGCCAAGGGCGACCCCAAGCAGCGCATCCTGCCGGCGCTGCTGCTGCGCAGCCTCGCCCGCGCGCGCTACGCGGACGAGTGCATCGGCCACTACGGCCTGAAAGCCAAGTTTTACCTGCACTTTACCTCGCCCATCCGGCGTTACCCCGATTTGGTTGCGCACCGCATGCTGCAAAAGGCGCTGACGGGCGAGGAATTCACCGCGGGCGACGAAAATACCTGCGAGGAGGCCGCGTCCCAGTCGACGACGCGCGAGCAGGCGGCCGACGAGTGCGAGCGCGGCATCGACAAGCTGTATATCGCGGCCTATATGAAGCGCTTCCTCGGGCAGGAGTTTGACGCCGAGGTGTCGGGCGTGCAGCCGTTCGGCGTGTTCGTCGCGCTCGAAAACGGCTGCGAGGGCCTCATCCGCATCGAGCTGCTCGCGGGCGACCGCTATGAGTACGATGAGCAGCGCATGACCATGACCGGCCGCCGCAGCGGCAAGCGCTTTACGATTGGCACGCCGATCCGGGTAAAGCTCCTCGCCGCGAGCGAGGTCACCGGCCAGATCGACTTCGCCCCCGCCGACGGGTCGCTGCCCGTCGCGGATGTCACCGACGACGCGCCGCCCCCGGCCTTTGCGCCCGCGCCCGGAAACCGTGCGCAGCGCCGCCGCAGCGGCGGAAAGGGGCGCGGCGGCCGCAAGGGCAAAAAACCGCCCACACGCAAGCGCCGCTGACCCCCTGCCCCGCACCGGGGCGTTACATCCTACAAGAAAGGTTCTGACAACACTATGCCCGGACTCGTTCTGGAGGGCGGCACCTTCCGCCCGATCTTTTCCTGCGGCGTGATGGACGCGCTGCTCGACAACGGCCTGATGTTCGATTATGTGATCGGCGTGTCGGCCGGCATCACCTACGGTGTGTCCTACGTTTCGCGCCAGCGCGGCCGCAATCTGGAGATTCTGCGGCAGTACCGCAACGACAAACGCTATTTCGGCGCGCGCAACCTGCGCCGCGACCACTCGATCTTCGGCGTCGAGTTCGTGTTCTCGACCATCCCGAACGAGCTGATGCCGTTCGACGTCGAGACCTACCTGAACTTCCCCGGCCAGGTGCTCGTCGGCGTGACCAACGCCCGCACCGGTCAGGCCGAATACCTCGACGGCAAGATGCTCGACTACAAGAGCACCATCCTGCGCGCGACCTGCGCCATTCCGCTGTACTTCCCGGAGGTGCGCATCGGGGACGAAATCTACTACGACGGCGGTCTTGCCGACCCCATCCCGATCGTCAAGAGCCTGCACGACGGCAACCAGAAAAACCTGATCGTGCTCACCCAGCCCAAGGACTACCGCAAGGTGATGCAGCGCAGCACGCAGCTGGCCGTGCTGACGCTGCGGCGCAAATACCCGGAACTCGCCCGCACGATGCAGAACCGCGCCCAGCACTATAACGATACCGTATGCTTCTGCCACCAGCTCGAACGCAAAAGGCCGCAGGACACGGTCATTTTGCAGCCCTCCGCCCATCTGGAGAGCTTTGAAAAGGATGTCAAAAAGCTCGAATGGGGCTATGAGATGGGCTATAACCTCGCCTGCGCGCGGATGGACGACATCCGCCGGCTGTTCACCTGATAGGAAATGCGCGTACCGCGCATTTTACTATACACATATCACAAAAAAGGGGAAAAAAGAAACACATGCAGACCAATCGTATCATTCAGGTGGAGGAAAAGGTGCCGCCGCGCCTGCTCGTGCCGCTGTCCATCCAGCACATGTTCGCCATGTTCGGCGCGTCGGTGCTGGTGCCGTTCATGTTCGGCATCAACCCGGCCATCGTGCTGTTCATGAACGGCGTGGGCACGCTGCTGTTCATCCTGATCACCAAGGGCAAGGCGCCCGCCTACCTCGGCTCGTCGTTCGCATTCCTCGCGCCGGCGGGCGTGGTCATTCAGAATTGGGGCTACCAGTATGCGCAGGGCGGCTTCGTTGTCGTCGGCCTGTGCGGCTGTGTGCTGGCCGCGATCATCTACAAATGCGGCACCAAATGGATCGACGTCGTGCTGCCGCCCGCGGCCATGGGCCCGGTCGTCGCGCTGATCGGCCTCGAGCTTGCCGGTTCGGCCGCGTCCACCGGCCAGATCGTCGGCGAGGGCGTGACCACCGCTTCGGTCGTCACCTTTTGCGTCACGCTTGCGGTCGCGGTGCTCGGCAGCGTGCTGTTCCGCGGCTTCCTGTCGGTCATCCCGATTTTGATCGCCATCATCTGCGGCTACGCCACCGGCCTGATCACCGAAGCAATTGCAGGCGAACATGTGATCCGCGACGGCATCATTGCCGCCATGCAGCAGCCGCTGTTCCAACTGCCCAACTTCCAGCCGCCCAAGTTTGATCTGGAAGCCATCCTGATCATCCTGCCGGTCATCCTGGTCATCGCCAACGAGCACATCGGCCACCAGCTGGTCACGGGCAAGATCGTCGGCCGCGACCTTTTGAAAGACCCCGGCCTGCACCGCTCGCTGTTCGCGGACAACTTCTCGACCGCGCTGTCCGGCATGATCGGCTCGGTGCCGACCACGACCTACGGCGAGAACATCGGCGTCATGGCGATCACCAAGGTATACGCCGTGCGCGTCATCGGCGGCGCGGCCGTGCTCTCGATCATCTGCTCGTTCGTCGGCCCGCTGGCCGCGCTCATCCAGACCATCCCCGGCCCGGTCATCGGCGGCATTTCCTTCCTGCTGTACGGCATGATCGGCACGTCCGGCTTGCGCATCCTGGTCGACAACCGCGTCGACTACGGCAAAAACCGCAACATGGCGCTGACCTCGGTCATTTTCGTCACCGGCCTGTCGGGCGTGACGCTGTCGCTCGGCAACGTATCGCTGTCCGGCATGACGCTGGCCGCCATCGTCGGCATGCTGATGAGCCTGCTGTTCTATGTGTTCGACAAGCTCAAGCTGTCCAACGACCTGACAAACTGACTTTGCCGCATAGAAAAGCCCCCGTCCATTGGACGGGGGCTTTTGGTTGTCAGGATGCTCAAAGCGCGGGCAGGTTTTTCTTCCACACGCCCCGCTTGTAGAACCACGCGGACAGCGCCGAACCGAGGAACCAGCCGATCGGCCACGAAAGCCAAATGCCAAGCTCCTGCCAGAACTGGAACAGCACGATGGACAGCACCACGCGGATGATCAGGTCGGAAAAGGTCGTGACCATGAACGGCCGCATCGCGCCCGCGCCGCGCAGCACGCTGTCGCACACGAACTTGATGCACACGATGATGTAAAACGGGGTGACGATAAACAGGTACTGCCGTCCCACGTCGATCACGCCCGAGCCGCTGCCCGCCGGGATGAACAGGCCGACCAGAAAGTCGGCAAACAGCAGGTAGACCGCGGTGAACACGACGGAAAGCGAGATGGCGAACGCCGCGCCCGCTTTCAACCCCTGCCCGATGCGGTCGAGCTTGCGCGCGCCGATGTTCTGCGCGACATAGCTGGACAGACCGGAGGCAAACGACATGCAGCAGGTCAGCGCGAACATGTTGACCTTGGTCGCGGCCGAAAAGCCCGCAATGACCGTTGCGCCGCACAGGTTGACGTAATACTGGATGATGACATTGCCGACCGAAACAAAGCTCTGCTGCGCGATCGAGGGGAGGGCGTAATTCGTCAGGCGGCGCAGCATTTCGGGCGCGAACAGCAGGAAATGGCCGCCCGTGTCGAACGAACGCACGCGCCGCAGCAGCAGCGCGAACGCGAGCAGACTTGCGCCGCCCTGCGCGATAAAGGTCGCCCACGCGACGCCTGCCACGCCCCACTGGAAGCCCGCGACGAACACCAGGTCGAGCACGACATTGACCACCGAGGAAATGATGAGCAGGATGAGCGGCGTGCGGCTGTCGCCCATCGCGTTGAAAATACCGGTGCACACGTTATACAGAAACAGGAACAGCAGGCCGAACACATAGACGCGCAGGTAGAGCGCGCCGTCGGCAAAGATGTTGTCCGGCGTTTGCAGCGCGCGCATGATGCCGCCGGTGGCAAGCGTGCCGATGAGCGTCAGCGCCAGCGCGATCGTCGTCGTGGTCAGCAGCGCGGTGGAAATCGCGGTTTTCATGCGCAGGTAGCGCTTGGCGCCGAACAGCTGGGACACGAGCACGCTCGTGCCGATGTTGACGCCGGTCGCTACGGCGACGAACAGCTGGGTGATCGGGTAGCTTGCGCCGACGGCGGCGAGCGCCAGCTCACCCGCGGCGGGCGTCGCCGCAAAACGGCCGACGATCATCGAGTCGGCCATCTGGTAGAGCTGCTGGAAGGCGACGCTCAGCAGCAGCGGCAGCGAAAACCAGAACAGTTTTTTGGCGGGTTTGCCTTCGGTCAGGTCGGTGGTCAACAGGGGTCTTCCTTTCTTTTGGTACATTTTTGGGTGTGTTGCTTGCGTATTCCGAAGCGTCAGAGGCACAGAACAGGCTCCCCCGAATGGGGGAGCCGTTCAGGTTATCCGATTGTCAACCGTGCGGCTCAGGCGCTGCCCTTTTTATGGCGCGCCGTAAGCGCAAGCGCCAGCACGACCAGCAGCACGATACCGACCGCCAGCGCGGCCACGCCGCTGCCGACAAAACCGCCGACGAGGAAGCCGACAAAGCTGATCGCGGCGATCAGCAGCGCATAGGGCATCTGGGTGGAAACGTGGTCGATGTGGTTGCACTGCGCGCCCGCCGAGGCGAGGATGGTGGTATCCGAGATGGGCGAGATATGGTCGCCGCAGACCGCGCCCGACAGGCAGGCCGCCACAGTCATGACCAGCATCGTGCTCGGCGCGTCGCCGAACACCGCCACCGCGATCGGGATGAGGATGCCGAACGTGCCCCACGAGGTGCCGGTCGCAAACGCAAGGCCGAGCGCGATCAGGAAGAAGATGGCGGGCATGATCATGGTGACCATGGTGTTTTCACCGACCACGGACGAAACAAAGCCGCCGATGTTCAGGTATTCCTCCGAGCACACGCCGGACAGCGTCCACGCGAGCGTCAGGATCAGGATGGCGGGCACCATCGAGCGGAAGCCCTCGGTGAACGCCTCGCAGAACTGGCCGAAAGAAAGCACCTTGCGCGGGATATACAGCAGGAAGGTGAACACCAGCGTAAAGAACGAGCCGAGCACCAGCGAGGTCGAGGAGTCGCAGTTCGCGAACGCGTCGACCACGCCCACGCCGTCAAGGATGCCGCCGGTGTACAGCATGCCCGCGATGCACAGCGCGATCAGCACGCAGATCGGCAGGATCAGGTCATATACCTTGCCCGCGCCGCCGACGACGTAGTTCTCCTCCTTGTGGGACAGGTCCTCGCCCTTGTGTGCGCGCTCGTACTTGGCCATCGGGCCAAAGTCAAAATCGACCGCCATCAGCCAGATCAGGAACAGGATGGTCAGCAGCGCATACAGGTTCATCGGGATGGTCTGCAAAAACAGCGAGAAGCCGTCCATTGAGCTGGACTCGGGCAGCGACGAACCGACGGCGGCCGCCCAGCTCGAAATCGGCGCGATGATGCAGACCGGCGCCGCGGTCGCGTCGATGATGTAGGACAGCTTGGCGCGGGTGATGCCGTACTTGTCGGTCACCGGGCGCATGACCGTGCCGACGGTCAGGCAGTTGAAGTAGTCATCGACAAAAATGAACATGCCGAGGAACGAGGTCGCGAACGATGCCCCGCGGCGGGTGCGGATCGTTTTGACCGCCCAGTCGCCATAAGCGCGCGACGCGCCCGATTTGGTGACGAGCGACACCAGGATGCCGAGCAGCACCAGAAAGATACAGATGTTGATGTTGTCCCCCAGTTTGCCGCCCATGACGGTAAAGGTCGTTTCGACTGCATGCAGCGGATTGAAGCCCGTGTACAGCAGCGCGCCCGCCAGAATACCGATCAGCAGTGAGGAATACACCTCCTTGGTGATCAGCGCCAGCGCGATCGCGATGACCGGCGGCAGCAGCGTCCAAAAGGTTGCCGTGAAATCCATTCCGTTTTTCCCCCTTTAATTTTGCAGGACAGCAGGCCGCATCCTGCAATTCCCTTTTATTCTATCCGCAAACGGCACGTTTGACAAGGGCAGGCGCGATATTTTGTGCGGAAAAACGCAATTTTGTGCAATCTGCGGGGGAAAGGGCGGGGGGATTGGCGGGAATTGTCAAATATGGTTCGCGCGCGCCCAGCGCCGCCACTCGGCCAGCACGTCGCGCCGCAGCGCCAGCACGCCCGCAAGGTTGGGCAGCGCCATCAGCGCGTTGAAGGTGTCGGACAGCGCCCATGCAAGCTCGAGCCGCATCGTGCAGCCCGCGCAGGCCGCCGCGACGAACAAAACCTGATAGGCCGGCACGGCGCGCGCGCCGAGCAGGCTGCGCACCGCTCCCTGCCCGTAATACGACCAGCCGAGCAGCGTCGAAAAGGCAAACAGCGCGAGCGACACCGCGACAAACGCCCCGCCCATGGGGCCGAGCACGGCGGCAAAGGACTGGGCGGTCAGCGCCGCGCCGGTCGGCAGCGCGTCCAGCAGCGGTGTGCCCACCGCGAGCGCGTAGCGCGCCGGGTCGTACACCCCGGCGGTCAGCACGACGAGTGCGGTCACGGTGCACATGACAATGGTGTCGAAAAACACCTCGAACGCTGCGAGCATGCCCTGCGCGCATGGCTCTTTCGCATCCGACGCCGTGTGCACCAGCACCGACGAGCCCAGCCCGGCCTCATTGGAGAACACCCCGCGCGACACGCCGACGCGCACGGCCTGCATCACGCCAAAGCCGAGCGCGCCGCCGCCCGCCGCCCGCAGGTCGAACGCGCCCGACAAGATCTGTCCACAGGCCTGTGGAAGATAGTCCCGGCGGCACCACAGGACGGCCAGCGCCCCGCCCATGTAAAACAGCGCCATCGCGGGCACGAGCAGCGAGGTCACGCGGGACAGGCGCTGCAGGCCGCCCAGCAGCGTCGCGCCCAGCAGTCCTGCGGTGGCCAGCCCGGTCGCAAGCGGCGGCACGCCGAACACGCCGGACAGCCCGCCGGCGATCGAGTTGCACTGGCTCATGTTGCCGATGCCGAACGAGGCCAGCGCGCAGCACAGCGAAAACGCCGCCGCCAGCATGGGCGCGTGCAGCCCTTCCTTTATATAGTACATCGGCCCGCCGTGCCACGCGCCGTCCGCGCCGCGCCTGCGGTACAGCATGCCGAGCGTATTCTCGGCAAAGGCGGTCATCATGCCGAAAAACGCCGCGACCCACATCCAGAACACCGCGCCCGGCCCGCCAATGGTCAGCGCGGCGGCGACGCCCGCAATATTGCCCGTGCCGACCGTCGCGGCGAGCGCGGTGCACATGGCGGCAAAGGGCGAGATCGCCTGCCCGCCCCTGTCCGCTTTGCGGCGGGGCAGGCAGGCGCGCAGCGCGCAGCCCAGCCACAGCCGCGCGTGCCGCAGCTGGAACACGCCGGTGCGACAGGTGAAATACAGTCCGGTGCCGAGCAGCAGGGTCAGCAGCGGCGGCCCCCAGAGCACGCCGCGCAGCGCGTCATTGACCCGCGCGATGGTGTCAAGCATGGCGATCCCTCCAATCGGGACAGTATATGCTTGACAAGCGGGCGAAATCCGGTATAATGGAAAGGCAATTCCATAACAGACAGTTCGGAACCATCCTGTCTTTAAACAAAACTACGACACCTTCCATCAAAACTACAGTTTTGATGGAGGAGGATTGATCGCGCCGGAAGCGCGAGTCAATCCCGGGCGCGATCTTTGCGCGCCGCAGGAGCGGCACACAAAATCGCTTTCTTGTATCAAAAATCAGGCGCATGTCCTGATTTTTGATGACCATTGCAGGGCAATGGTCTGTTTCATGGCGCGCAAAGCGCGCTTTGGGGTGGTGTGCCGTGAGGTGCGCCTTATTTTTTTGCAAACGGAGGGAAAAACCGGTGGAGCTGACGCGCTATTCGGTCATTGAGGATAAAAACCCGCGCGAGATCGTGCTGCTGCGCGGCCGCGGCTGCGCGTGGCGGCGCTGCCGCTTCTGTGACTACCATCTGGACGCGTCCAAAGACGAGCAGGTGAATTTGGCACTCAACTGCGCGGCGCTCGCGCAGGTGACCGGACAGTACGCCCGCCTCGAAGCGATCAACTCCGGCTCGTTTGCCGAGCTGGACGAAACGACCGTCGCAGAGATCGAGCGCGTGTGCCGCGAAAAGGGCATCCGCGACCTGCACATCGAAAGCCACTGGATTTTCCGCAAAACGCTGCCCGCGCTGCGCGCGCGGTTTGCCGCGGTCGGGGTGACGCTGCATGTCAAGATCGGCGTCGAGACCTTTGACGCGGACTACCGCGAGCGCGTGCTCGACAAGGGCATCGACGAAACCGACCCCGCGAAAATCGCCGCCGGTTTTGACGACTGCTGCCTGCTGTTCGGCCTTGCCGGGCAGACGGCGGACGGCATGACGCGCGATATCGAGACCGGGCTGCGGTACTTCGACCGCGTCTGCGTCAACATCATGGTTCCGAACACCACGCCCGTCCGGCCGGACGGGGCGGCGCGCGCCGCGTTCGTGCGCGACGTCTATCCGCGCTACCGCGACAACCCGCGCGTGGATATCCTGTTGGAAAATACGGACTTTGGTGTAGGAGAACTGAAATGACAAACGAAATTCTGCTGGTCGTGACGCTCGTCGTGCTGTACGGCGCGGTGCTGCTGTGGTTCTACCTGTTCGGAACCGGGGGGCTGATGGCCTTCACGGTTTTTGCGACCATCGCGGCCAACATCGAGGTGATGATCCTGGTCGACGCCTTCGGCATGGGCATGACGCTGGGCAACATCTTATTTGCGACCACCTTCCTTGTGACCGATATTTTGAGCGAGGTCGAGGGCAAAAAGACCGCGCAGCGTGCGGTCTGGGTCGGCATCGCGGCCAACGTGCTGTTTATCCTCGTGTCGCAGTCGTGGCTGCTGTATGTCCCGGCGGCGGACGACTGGGTCAGCCCGTCGATCGAGGTGGTGTTCTCCAACACGCCGCGCATGATGCTGTCCTCGCTCGCGGTGTACGCGGTCGCGCAGGTGTTCGACGTGTGGCTCTATCACAAATGGTGGGCGCTGACCGAGCGGAAAACCGGCGACCACCGCGCCTATCTCTGGCTGCGCAACAACGGCTCGACGCTCGTGTCCCAGCTGGTCAACACCGTGCTGTTCACCGCGCTCGCGTTCTGGGGGACGTACAATGTGCCGACGCTGATCTCGGTCGCGCTGTCGAGCTATGTCATCTTTATTTTCACCTCGCTGCTCGACACGCCGGTCGTGTACGCCGCGCGCCGTCTGCATGACAAAAAGGCAGGCCACACCGCGGACGCGGCCTGACCCCTTCGCCCGTCCGGACAGCGCTTGCCGGACGGGCGTTCCCTTTGGCATAATTGGCGCGCATTGCAGGCAAAATAAATCCCGAAAGGACGGGGAAAAGCCTTGCTAAAACTGCACCATGCGAGTAAAATATATGTGGACAGCGGCGTGCGGGCGCTGTGCGATATCGGCCTGCATGTCGCCCCCGGCGACTATGTTTCCATCACGGGCGCATCCGGCTCGGGCAAAAGTACGCTCATGCACATACTCGGCCTGCTCGATACGCTGACCGAGGGGCAGTACCTGCTCGACGGTGAGGACGTGTCCTGCCTGCCGCCCGCCGCGCGCGCCCGGCTGCGCAGCGAGCGCATTGGCTTTGTCTTTCAGGGCTTCCGGCTGCTGCCCGGCATGACCGCGCTGGAAAATGTCGCGCTGCCGCTGGCGCTGCAGGGCGTGCCGCGCGCCGAACGGCTGGGGCGCGCCGCGCAGGAGCTTGACCGCGTCGGCCTGTCCGACCGCCTGCACCACCGGCCCGACCAGCTTTCCGGCGGACAGCAGCAGCGCGTGGCCATCGCGCGCGCGGTCGTCACCCGCCCGGCTGTCGTGCTGGCGGACGAGCCGACCGCCGGCCTCGACCCGGAAGCGGCGGACAGCGTGCTCGCCCTGCTGGACGGCCTGCACCATGCGGGGCACACCATTGTACTGATCACGCACGACCGCGCCGCCGCCGCGCGCGCGGCACGGCGGCTGACGCTCGAGGGCGGCGTGCTCTCGGGCGGATAAACGCGCAGGGAGGATGTTTATGAACCGACGGGACAAGACAAACTATTATCTGGATATGGCGCAGGTCGCGCTTGAGCGCAGCACTTGCCTGCGACGCGGCTTTGGCGCGGTGATCGTCAAAAACGACGTGATCGTATCCACCGGCTACAACGGCGCGCCGCGCGGCCGGGAAAACTGCATCGACATCGGCACCTGCATCCGCGCCAAAATGGGCATCCCGCGCGGCGAGCGGTATGAGTTTTGCCGCTCGGTGCACGCCGAGGCCAACGCCATCATTGCCGCGCCCCGCGAGCAGATGCTCGGCGCGACGCTCTATCTGGTCGGCCGGGATATGTCGACGGGCGAGCTGATGCCCGACGCCAACTCCTGCCCGATGTGCAAGCGCCTGATCATCAACGCGGGCATCGAACAGGTCGTCATCCGCCGCACGCCGGATACATACGACGTCATCCATGTGCGCGACTGGATCTACCACGACGAGATTCTGGATGGGCAGAAAGGCTACTGAAGCGTCCCGTTGCATTTCCCCGGCGCAGCACGCCGGATATAATAAGGAGGAAGCTATTATGGAACTGAAAATCTTCAAGTGCATGCACTGCGGCAACATCGTTGAAAAGGTCTTTGACCGCGGCGTACCGGTGATTTGCTGCGGCGAACCGATGAAGGAAATGAAGGCCGGCGAGACCGACGCGGCCACCGAAAAGCATGTGCCGGTCGCGGCGGTCGAGGGCAGTGTCGTCCGCGTCAAGGTCGGCGAGGTTGCCCACCCGATGACCGAGGAGCACCATATCGCCTATATCTGGCTGGTGACCGACAAGGGCGTGCACCGTGTCAACCTCGACCCGACCGGCGCGCCGGAGGCCGTCTTCTGCGTGCCCGAGGGCGAAAAGGTCGAGGCGGTTTACGAATACTGCAACCTGCACGGCCTGTGGAAGGCTGCGCTGTAATCTCCTTTCCGAAAACTCCACCTGCAAGCGCATACCGGTTTATCCGGTATGCGCTTTTTATCTCAATGAACCAAAAAAGCGCATGTCGGAAAATGGTTTTGGTTTTTTGCATTATTGCACTATTGTGTTCCGGGTATTGGCAGAGTATAATAGAAAAAACGCACATAGCACACTGTTTTATATCAAAAAACGTATGCAAAGCGTGGGAAAGGAATGGTTTTATGCCGAAGGACTCAGTTTATGAGGAATACTTTGAAAGGAATAAAGTAGTATTCAACGATATATTCCGGGAAAATCATGAGCCGGCCCAGCAGCAGGATTTGACCGAACAAAAGCCGCTCGGCCAGTATGTAACCCCCCTGCACGAGCAGAAGGATGCGGACTGGAAACAGATGGAGGCGGATGCCGAAGCGCTGCTGCAGCACCAGCGCCATTCGGCGTTCGGCCGGCTGAAGGAGGACAGCCCAGAGATGCGGGCGGTCAAGGAGAGTCTGGCGGATCTGGACAATTCCTTCAAAGAGGATGTTATGTTGAAACCGAATGCTTTTGAAGAGCAGATCCAAACGCTCGGCCGCAACTACCACCAACTCATTTCGGACTGTGCGAAATACATCCGTGCGAAAGGTTCGCCGTGGACGAAGGACGGCAAAGCCCGCCTTGCCATGGTGAAAACGCTGCATAACCGTGCGGTGCGGGAGTGGAAGGCGCTGGAACCGGCGGCACGCGATATTTTCGCGCAGCTGCATTCGGTTAAGCCGTCCGACGGGGAGGAAGTGCAGCAGGTCAAATGGTACCGCGTGCTGCAAATGCTGCGCACCGCCGAGCTGGATGCAAGCCAGATGGACGTATCCTATCTGGATCATAATATTGCGGGCGATACGCTCCGCATCCAAAACCGCGGGGAAACCGCCTATTTTATCCCGGAAGCCACGGGCAATATACTGTACCGGGAGGATTTGCAATGGGAATTCCGCAGCCAGCACGCCTATGACCAAAGCATGGCGGATATGCTGACCATCATCGATAATATTCCGCTGGAAGTGATGGCGCATATGCTGCCGCCGCAAAGCAATGTGCTGCTGGAAATGGAAAACACGCCGGCGGCACGCAAGGCGTTGCAGGAACATCCGGATATCAAGTATGTTCTTATCCATGACCGCTTAACGCAGGCGCAGCACGATGCCTTTTACGACTGCCTGCGGAAAGAAAAGTATGTGGATGCGCTCATCCGCATGGCCAAGGAGCTGCACGAGCACGAGGTTATCCGCGCAAGGACGCAGGATAGTATGAACTCCACCGATTTCCTGCACGACCGCTCGATGACCGCAGTTGCCGCCAGCCGGCTGTCTGCACTGTGCGATATGCAGGATACCTATGCGCAAGCACGGCTGGTTACCCTCAAAAATGGGGAGGACACGCTGCGCGGCACCCTGCTCCGCACACCGCAGGCTGCAAACACGGAAAACTTCGCCACATTGCTGCAGCAATCCCGGCGTTCCGGCGGGCCAAAGCTGACGTATTCCCCCCATGCGCTGGCACAGATGTCCACCATTGGTGTGATCGACCTGCTGCTTGGTATCCCAACCCGTGCGTTGGAGGATTATCAGGTAGAGTATACAATCACGAACAACACCTACAACATTGAAAACGTTGTCGCTATCCAGCATCGCGCAAGCGGCGTGGTACCGCCCGAAGCCAAGCCTTTGGGTGGCCTTGGCGAGCCGGACCTGCACTTGCCTGGCGTGATGCTGCAAAGCGTGGCGACCATGATTGAGCAGTTGGATGAACATACGCTGCAATATCTGTTGGGGGATTTGTTTAGCGCCCGCCAGATGTATTGGGTGCGTGAGCGTCTGCACCGGATGCAGGAAATGCTGTTTTATGAAAAGAACCGCTTCAAGCGGGTTGAGATGGATGAGTGGTTCCTCCATCTCAAGGAACAGGCTGAAACGGATTTCCTGCCTGAACCGGTACAGAAGTGGCTGCAGAAGAAATCCTGAGTTGGACATGGTAACAGAAGGGACGGGATCGTATGCCAGATACCGATGAATTGATACATCAGCCCGTACAGCAGCAGCCCATCCAGCAGCAGCCTGTGATGGAGCAAGACGAGGCCATGCAGCAGGCTTCCCAGCAGGAATGGGCGCAGCGCACACAAGCGATGGATCCGCTTCTGCAAAGCCAGCGCAACATCCTCGGCTTCAACGTCAAGGACAGCGAGGAAATGCAGCAGGTCAAGCAGTCGCTGCACACGCTCAATCAGTCGCTCGCTATCCCCATGCGCAACAGTCCGGATTGGGCTGATATTTACCGGCAATATGGGGCCGCCATCGCGGCCTGCCAGCAGTACATCACCCGCAAGGGCGCGCCCCACACCGGTCAGGGCAAGGCACGCCTCCATATGGTCCAGCAAGTGCTGGGCAAGCTGCAATGCGAACAGGCGTTGTTCCGCAGCGAGGTAGACCATCTTCCGCGCAGCGAAGAGCATCTGGATGATAACTTAGGCTGGTTCCAGCTGCTGCACCACGCACACGCCGTGGAATTTGACGCACAGGCCGATCAAGTGCGTCAGGTCGACGACCCCGCCCTCACCAAGTTTGAGGTGCAGCGCGGCACGGCCAGCGTCACGTTCATGCCGATCGATCGTTATGACAAAGCGGCCGTCATCGTATCTGACGCTGACCGCATCAAAAACTATGTCAATGCGCACAAAGACAACGAAGCGCTGAAAGCGGCCTTTGACACACTGAGCAAAAACCGCGGCTACAACACCTTTTTGCTGAAAATCCCGACGCTGCTCCAATCGCTGCATATCGAGAATACCTATGCTACGCTGGACGAAGCTCAGATGGAAGCATTGCAGGAGCAGATTCTCAACCATCCACTCGTCCGCAACCCGCTGGACCGCCTGGATGAGTCCCTTGCGCTGTTCCAACAGCCCCAGTTCACCGAGATATGCCGCATGGGCATTGCAATCAACGGGCAATTTGTCACAGCAAACGCGCTGGAAACCGCCGACGTCGTGGATGGTGCGTCGCTCGCCATGCACGCAGCCGCATTCAGCCGTATGGGGACGCTGCTGCATACGCAGAACCTGATCGCTGAAGCACGTGTCGGTGTGCTCAAAACCGAGGACGGCAAGGGCCAGATCGGCGTGGTCCAGCGCAACCCCGAAGGGGTGTCGCTCGCCGCGCTTCAGGAGCAGGCTGGGCAGCCCGACGCGATGCCTCTCGTATACAGCGACCAGGCTATCCTGCAGTTGGTCAACCTGCAGCTGCTCAACCTGATCTGCGGCAAGATCAACCACAATCCGAAGGACTGCATCGCAAAAACCAAAACCGAGAACGGCCGCGTCATCATCACCGAGCTGACGGCCACCCATAATGAGATATCCTTCGGCAACCTGCGCTTTGCGGATATCCAAAGCGACCTGCCGTTGTCGCTCCAGATCATGGACGACAACATGTACCGCGCCATTGCAATGTATACACCCGAACTGTTGACCACGATGTTTCAGGATCTGCTCAACCCGCAGGAACTGGAAGCGCTGATCGACCGGTTCGAGGGCGTAAAAAAGTTTTTGAGCCAGCGCCTGTTGGGGTTGGACCATAAGGGAAACCCGTCGCCCGATCGCATGTACCTGTTCAGCCAGCGTCCGCAGAACCTCAACTGGCGGGAGCTGTTTGCCAACCAGCAGCAGTGGAACGAGGGCGGCCATGGCACACTGGTCAACCCGCGCTACCTTTGACAGCTGTCAGATCCGCACCAAAAACAAAACACGGCGCGCCGCCCCAAACGGGGGCGGCGCGCCGGTTTTTGCATCTGTATGGAATTTTGTAATCAGCTGCGTTCATCCATATTGACGTAAGGGACGGTCTTGGACAGCGGCTTATAGGCCGGGCGGATGATCTTGCCGCCGGTCGTGACCTCCTCGAGGCGGTGCGCCATCCAGCCGACGATGCGCGCGGTCGCGAACAGCGGGGTGTACAGCGACTTGGGCAGGCCGAGCATCTTGTATACCAGACCGGAATACATATCGACGTTGGCGCACATCGGCTTGTCGCTGCCCTTCTTTTCGGCGAAAATGGCGGGCGTCAGCTCCTCGACCAGCTCGATCAACGCCATTTCCTTGGAAAAGCCGGTCTTTTCCGCCAGCGGACGCGCCGCCTGCTTGAGCGCGACCGCACGCGGGTCGCTCTTGGTATAAATGGCATGCCCCATGCCGTAGATCAGGCCGGAACCGTCGCCCGCCGCGCCGTCAAGGATTTTGCACAGGTAGTCCGCGACCGCGTCCCGGTCGGTCCAGTCGGACAGGTTGGCCTTCATCTCCTCAAACTGTTTGACCACGCGCAGGTTGGCGCCGCCGTGGCGCGGCCCCTTGAGCGCGGACACCGCCGCGGCGATGGCGGAATAAGTATCCGTGCCAGACGACGAGGTGACGCGCACGGTGAACGACGAGTTGTTGCCGCCGCCGTGCTCGGCGTGCAGGATCAGGCAGCGGTCGAGCAGCTTGGCCTCCTCGTCGTTAAACTTGCCGTTGGGGCGGACGAGGTGCAGGATGTTCTCAGCAGTCGAGCGGTCGGGGTCGGGCACATGCAGGAACATCGAGTCGCCGTCAAAATAACGGCGCTTGGCCTGATAGGCGTGCGAGATGATGACCGGGAACTTGGCCATCAGGCTGATGCCCTGCCGCATGATGTTCTCGACCGTCGTCTCATCCGGGTTTTCGTCGTAGGAATAGAGCGCGAGCGTCGCGCCGGCCAGCTTGTTCATAATATCGCGGCTGGGCGCGCGCATGATCATATCCTCGGTGAAGTTATCGGGCAGCGCGCGCTCCAGACCGATCGTGTGCTGGAATTCATCCAGCTGCCGCCGTGTGGGCAGCTTGCCGCACATCAGCAGATAGCCGACCTCCTCAAAGCCGAAGCGGTTTTCCTGCTCGAGGCCGTGGATGAGGTCATACACATTATAGCCGCGGTAGGTCAGGCGGCCTTCGATCGGCTCGCGCTCGCCTTCGTTGAGCAAGTAGCCGTGTACGTTGCCCAGCCGGGTCATGCCGGCCAGCACGCCCGTGCCGTCCGCGTTGCGCAGGCCGCGCTTGACGTCGTAGCGCGCATACAGTTCGCCCGGCATCCTGCTGTTCAGGCGGAAGCTCTCGCTCAGCTCGTGCAGCAACTCCTCGTTTACAAAATTCGGCTGACAGTGACAGTTCATCTGCCCCGCCCCTTTCCTTGGATGTCTTTGATAATGCATATATTGTACCGCAATCCTGCATGCATGTCAAATCCTGTCGCTTGTATGATTGGACAAAAAGCGGATTTTTGCGGTTTTTCCGCTTGTTCACCTTGCCTGTACGCAAGATTTTCTTTCTCTTTGTGCAAAGATTTTTTCACTTTGCCGTGTCAAAGCAGCAAGGGCGCGCAAAAGGCCACAGCCCACAGGCTGTGGCCTCAGTTGATTGGCATCATCGATACGTTGTGGGCGGCGTGTTACGCATGCCCGCCCTTGCAATTGACCTCGATGATATACTGCCCCTTTGCCGCGCCGTCTTTCTTGACCGAGACGACCTGGTACGTATACCCTGCGTTCAGCTGCAACGCAAAATTGCTGCTGTCCTGCGCGCTGCTGGTAAGCAGTGCGTTGGTACCGGCCGGCATGTGCATGACCATCACATGCGAACCGGGCATCCCCTGCTGCCCGCCGCGCCGCGCACCTGCCGACGCGCCCTCCGGACTGGACGGCAGGCCGCGGCTCTGGCGCGACTGCTCGTTCATCTGGTTGGACATGCGCTTTGCCTGCCCGTAATGCAGCGTGGCGGCGACAAAATCGGTATCGCGGAAGGTCATGCCCCGCAGCATGTCCAAGTGCTCAGGCTGGCCGAGCCAGTCATGGTCGATCCCATCCTCCCGGAGCACCTGCCGCTTGTCATCCTCGGAAAAATTCGGGCTTTGTGAAATCAGCCGAACCAGAAAATCATCCTGCATGCTACGGTAAGCGTCCATCGCCACCGGCAGTGCGTGCCGCGCAAAGGCGCGGCTGAGCACCTCGCGCCGCAGGCCGGTCGCGGTGCCGTCGGTCTGTTCCGGCGCGGCATGCCCATCCGCGCGTTCCGTTTGCGCGTGCAGCGCATCGACCGCCTGCTGCTCCTCCCGGCTCAGGTCGGACTGGTACATGCCCTGCACCCTGCCGTATTGCTTGGCGAACGCCTCGTCGCTGCCCCGGCTGCGCTGCCGGTTGTCCTGCTGTACCTGCAATTGCAGCAACGCACGGCGCATTCTGGCCTGACGCAGCCGCCGCGCGCTCTGCGCCTCGTCCCCCTGCTGCACAGGCTGGGGGACTTCTGCCGGGGCTGCCGCCGTCTGCGCAGGCCGGACGGTTTCTTCCACGTCCGTCGCTGTCTGCGCAGGCTGGACGGTTTCCTCCGCATCCTCCTCCGTCTGTACGGGCAGAGGCGCCTGCGCACGACGCATCGCCGTCCGCTGCTGCACGGCGGTGCGCTGTCCGGGCTGGGCCGCCACCTTGGCAATGATCTCAATGCCCTCGAACGTCGCAGCAACCATCTGGCCGCGCCCCTGCTTGCCGCCCGTTGCCGGCAGGTTGAGCGCGCCCTCACCCTGACGCGCCACCGCGCCCAAGATCATATAGCTTGCGCCGCGGCCGAGCAGCATCTCCCCCTGCACCATGTCGCCGGTCGGCAACGCGGGCGTTCCCTCGTCGCACAGCAGCGTCAGCATGACCGGCAGGCCGGCGCGTGTCCTGTCGGCAGCATAACTTGCCCGCAGAAAACCGCCTTCGCTGACGATCTTGCCCGCCTGCATATTGACCTTGCGCACCGCGCCCTTGGGGATGCCCTTGCCGTCCGGGTTTGCCGGGATGCCGAGCACCTCGGTCAGAAAGGCGGCTTTTTTCATCGCGTGCAGGCGGGTCTTGTCGGGCAGCCGGACGGCCCCGGCCAGACGGTCCATTTCGACCGCAGCCTGCATGGTGCGGCTGTCCGCATCCGTCTTGTATCGATAGCGCTTACGCGGCACCCGCGGCGGCAGCGCTGGGACATTCCCCGGGACAACCGGGCGTGCTGCCTCGCTGCCCGGCGCCGGTTGCTGCGCATTTCCCGCTTTGGTTGCCTGCACTGTGCCATTTCCCACGGCCTTTTCTGCCTCCGGCACCGTGCCTGCTGTCCCTGCTTCTTCCGTTTGCTTCATTTCTTTTTCTTCTGTCTGCCCGCCGGACTGGACAGGCTGTGCGCCAGTCCCCGGCAGGGTCACGCCCTCCCCCGCCCCATTGGCGGTTTCCGGTGCAGTCTGTGTCGTTTCGTTGGTGACCGTGACCGTGGAAGATCCGGTCGGTTCCGCTGCGGTTACTGCCTGCTGTGCCTGCCGCCCGGCCGCGGCCGCCAGCATTGCCGCCCGGTGGCTGCGCAGCATCCGGTTGACGGCTTTGCGCTGCTCCTGCCCGACCAGCCGCTGGCCCGTCCCCAGTTCCGCGATGCCTGCCGCGCCCGCCGCTGCCTGCAGCAGCTTGGCGACCGCTTCGGCGGTCATGTGCCGGTATTCTGGGTACATATCCTTTTGCTGCCCGTCCGCTTCCGGTGCATGGTCGGTCAGCGTGGTGCGGCTTTGGTAGGTTTCGTCCTCCCCACTGACCATCAGGCCGTTTTCCTCTCGGAGCGCGCGGCAGGATTGCGCCACCTTGCCAAGCGCGCTGTCCGGCGCCGCTTCACCGCACAGCGTAACCACGCGGTCGGCCAGGTCGGCGCACAGCGCCGCTTCGCCGTGCGTGAGCGCCCGGTCGATCTGCTCGAGCAATATGTCGATCGTGGCGCGGTCATTGCGGCCGACCGTCTGGTCGGCGCGCAGCGCCTTGCGCTGTTCACGCAGGTGCGCGAGCGTACCGGCAACGGCAGGCGCGGCCTCTTGTCCCGCCGTCGTGGCGGCGGACTCCCCCCCGGCCGTTTTCCCTTCTGAAACGCCCGGCTGCGACGCGGTTTGATCCGCCGTTTCCCCGGGCGGCTTGCCTTTGTCCTGTGCCTGCACCTGTCCGTCCTGCCCCTCGGTATCCGAGGCGGGCAGGCTGAAATCCTCCGCCTGCGCCACAGCGCGGTCAAGCGGCCGCACCCCGGCCAGCAGATGCCGCAGCGTCGTACCCTCGCTTTCAGCCGGCATTTCCTCCAGGCCCTTTTCCAGCATCAGCGACTCGTCGTACGCCTGCTGCCGCAGCGTGCGCACCAGCTCGACGCGCGCCCGTCCCGCGCGGGTAAACCGTATCCTGCCGTGGCTTTCCAGATAACCGTCGCAGCATGTCAGCAGCTGTGCATAGTTGTCCAGCATTTCGTCGCGCACCCTGCCTACATTTTCAAACGTAACGATCTCATCCATGTTGCTGTCCAATGTATGCAGCGCTTCGACGACCATCTGGTACTCCTTGGACGCGGTCGCCATCTGTGGGTCATCCTGCAGCATCCTGCCCAGGAAAGCCTGCTGCGTCGATTGCCCGGTCTCCAAAAAACGCTCCAGATGGCGCGCCGCGCCTGCGTCGCGCTCACCCTCGCTGAGCAGGAAAATATCGTTTCGGTTGTTCTCCCATGTTCTCGCGTTGACCGGCATGTGAGTCCCTCCTCCCCACGGCGGCACATGTATTGCTGCCTGTTCCGCGTGATATACCATGATTATACATGATAAACCCGGCTTTGCAAACCGGCTTACAGCCGTTCCACCGCAAATTTTAAAAATGCTTTAGAAAGTCTGTCGGGCGTTGCGACAGACAGGCGCGCTTGCTATAATAAGGGCAGGACAAACCACCCTTTGGAAAGGGGGACAAACCCACATGGAAGAGCAAAACCCGTTTTTGCAGCTGGTCGGGGAGCATCCATCCAACCTGCCCTATGGCAGCGCGCAGGCGCTGATGGACGACCTGCTGCGCCTGGCCGGCATGCTGTGTCTCGTGCTCGCCGAGCTGCAGGAGCAAACCGGCCAGCCCTACGACCTGCGCGGCACGGCGGCGCCGCCGGACAGCCTGCACGCCGCGCTGTTCGCGCGCAGCGCGCCGCCGCTGCCGCTGACGGCCATCCCGGAGGCTGCGCAGGCCGCCGCCCACATCCGCGCGCGCGTGCGATGCACCGTCCAGACCGACCTGCCCTTCGTCCGGGTGGCGCGCCGCTTCCTGCTGACAGATTTCGAAGCGTTCTGCCTGCTGCTGGCGCTCTGCCCCGACCTTGACTGCCGCTTTGCACACAGCTTTGCAGCGCTGCAGGGCGACCCCAAGCGCACGCGCGCCACGCTCGGGCTGGCGCGCGACCTGTTCCTGCTGGTGCACAGGCTGGACGAAAGCGAGGTATACGCCATGCTCGACCGGCAGCAGCCGGTCAACGCGCTGCTGCTGGTTGACTGGCCGGAAGACGCCGGACAGTCCGTGCTGGCGCGGCCGCTGGCCGTGTGCCGTCAGGTGCTGTATGAGCTGACCGGTGTGGCCGGTGCGGGCATCGACGGCCTGCCGCTGCAAACGACGCTGCTGCATCCCGACGCGCAGCCCATCCTGTGGAACCGGGCGCGTATCGACGCAGGCGCGGACTTTTTGCGTTACGCGCTTGCGCACCCTTGCGTCGGGCAACTGCGCGTGCTCTGTCTGTTCGGCGCAGACGGCTGCGGCAAGACCTTCGCACTGACCCAGATGGCGCAGCAGGCCGGGCTGGCCGTACGCGCAGTCGACGCCGCAGCGCTGCTGCGCGGCCCGATGGATGCGCTGCTGCGGCAGGTTGCCGTGCGCTGCCTGCTGGATGACTGCATCCCGTGCATCGACCGCCTTGCGGTCGGCAGCCCGGAGACGCGCGCACTGGTCGTGCAGGCCGTCCGGTTTTTGCAGGACAACTTCCCGCTGCTCCTCCTGTGCGCCGACCAGCCGTGGGACTTCCCGCAGGGGCTTGCGGCCGACTGCCTGATGCTCGAGTGTCCGCTGCCCTCCGTGCGCGACCGGCGCGCACTGTGGCAGCACTTTGCCGAACAGGCCGGCACACCGCTGGCCGGGGACGAGCTGGACGCGCTGGCCGGACGATACCGCCTGCGTCCGTCCGAGATCCGTGCGCTCGCCGGTACGGTTGCGCGGGTACGCGCGGTGCAATCGGATGCGCCGTCTACGCCCGCGCTGGTGGCCGTTTCGCTGCGGGAGCAGGCGCGCAGCCGTCTGGGCGGTCTGGCGCATTACCTGCCCTCCCCCTTTACCTGGGGCGACCTGAAGGTGCCGGACGATGCCGCCCGCATGCTGCGCAGCGCGTGCACCCGCATCCAATACCTCTATCAGGTCAACGAAAGCTGGGGCTTTGCCCGCCGCCTGCCCTATGGACAGGGCGTTTCGGTGCTGCTTTACGGCCCGCCCGGCACCGGCAAGAGCATGGCCGCGCAGGTACTCGCGCGTGAGGTCGGCATCGACCTGTTCCGCGTCGACCTGTCTCAGATCGTCGACAAGTACATCGGCGAGACCGAGAAAAACCTCGGCCGCCTGTTCGACACGGCGGACGGCGTCAACTGCATCCTGTTTTTCGACGAGGCCGACGCGCTCTTTTCCAAGCGCACCGAGGTAGGCGACGCCAAGGACAAATATGCCAACGTCGAAACCGCCTACCTGCTCCAGCGCATCGAACAATTCCCGGGCATCACCATCCTGGCGACCAACAATGCCCGCAATTTCGACGAGGCGTTCCGCCGCCGCATGACCTACTACATCAACATCCCCATGCCCGACCGCGATACACGCGAGCGCATCTGGCGCAGCGTATTCCCGCCCGAGCTGCCGGTCGACCGGGGCGTCAGCTTTGCCGAGCTGGCCGACCGCTTTGAATTTGCAGGCAGCAACATCAAGTCGGTCGCGGTATCCGCCGCCTATGCCGCAGCGGCAGCGGGCACGCCGGTCACGCGCCAGAGCATCCAGCAGGCATTGCAGATCGAATACCTCAAAACCGGCAAGCTGCTCGCGCTGGGCGAATATCCGTGCTGAATTTCCGGCACGCCGCCGATACCGTTTGTATTTTGCCGCCCGATACGCTATACTGGACATACATTGCGGCGGGGTTCCGCACCGCCGCCCCACAGGAGGAACAGAGATGCACATTGGGGATTATCTGCCCTTTTGGGATAAACTGACGGACGGACAGCGCGCGGCGCTGGAAAGCGCGGCCGTGCCGCACCATTTTGCGCGCGGCGCCATGCTGCACGAGGCCGGCACCTGCACCGGCCTGATCATCGTGACCAGCGGCCGCGTGCGCGCCTATATGCTCTCAGCCGACGGACGGGAGCTGACGCTGTACCGCCTGCTCGAGCGCGACATCTGCCTGCTGTCCGCGTCGTGCGCGCTGCGTGGACTGGATTTCGACGTGATGCTCGCCGCCGAGACCGATTGCGACGTATGCGTCATCCCGGCGGACGTGTATCAGGGCGTGATGCAGCAGTCCGCCGCCGCTGCCGCGTTCACCAACGAGCTGATGGCGACACGCTTTTCCGATGTGATGTGGCTGATGGACCAGCTGCTGTACCACAAGCTGGACTGCCGTCTGGCCGCGTTCCTGGTCGAGGAGCGCGCGCTCACCGACAGCGGCACGCTCCACCTGACGCATGAGCGCATCGCCGCCTACCTCGGCAGCGCGCGCGAGGTGGTCACGCGGCTGCTCAAGTATTTCCAGGGCGAGGGTCTGGTCAAGCTCGGGCGCGGCAGCGTCACCCTGCTCGACGAAGCCCGGCTGCGCGCCCTTGCGGGCGATAGCCTGCGCTGACGGTTCACTTTTTCCACATGCTGTGTATAACGAAAAGGACGGCACCAGCCGTCCTTTTTTGTTATGCTTTTCCGGTTACTTTTCCGCCGCCAGCGCCCACAGATAGAGCGACGCGACCGTGCCATAGGGCGAAAAGCGTGCGCGGCAGTCCTCGAACTGCTCCCGCGTGACCTCGTCCCAGCCGTACAGGCGGCAGAGTCCCTTGCGGATGCCGAGGTCGTCGAACGCAAGCACATCCGGCCGCTGCAAAGAGAAGATGAGCAGCATTTCGGCTGTCCACCGCCCGACGCCGGGCAGCGCGGTCAGCGTTTCGATGACCTGCCCGTCCGGTTTGTCCACAAGGCTGTGGATATCAAGTGTTCCGTCCTGCACGGCGCGCGCCGCCGCCAGCATATAACCCGCCTTGCGGCCGGACAGCCCGCAGGCGCGCAGACCATCCTCCCCTGCCGCAAGAACATTGTCCGGGGTAATCTCGCCCAGCCGGTCACACAGCCGCGCCCAAACGGTCACAAGTGCTTTGCCTGAGATCTGCTGTCCGGCGATCGAGTTGATCAAGGCTGTAAACAGGTTGG
Source organism: uncultured Agathobaculum sp. (assembly GCF_944384735.1). Lineage (GTDB taxonomy): Bacteria > Bacillota > Clostridia > Oscillospirales > Butyricicoccaceae > Agathobaculum. The sequence goes on from NZ_CALWUN010000014.1 coordinate 36,516, forward strand.
GGATAACTTTGCGGTCGATGTGCCCGATACGCGCGATCACCGCGCCGAGCGCCGGGTCGCGCGCGGACAGGTAATCGGTTTCGACCGCGGAATAATAAAAATACGTCATCGCGTTGTTCACTGGTGCGCCTGCCACTGGCAAGACCCAAACGATATGTCGGAAAACCGCGCTTCAAACGAGGACTGCTCCGGGCTGCACGCGTACAGGCCGATCTGGATTTCCCCCGCGCCGGCAAACAGGTGCGCAATGCGCATCTGACGAAAATGCACGCCGTCCTCCGCGCACTCGACACAGAAATCGCTTTCCCGACGGCTCAGGCGGTAATACATGAAACGCTGCGCGGCCGGAATATCCGTGGTCGCCCAGTCCGAAAAGCCATTGTTGGTGACCACGCTGCCCAGACGCTGGAACTGTTCGTTTTCATATTCGATCGACGCTTTGAGCCAGTTATCGCTGTCCTGATACACGATCACGCCACACTGGTCAAAGCGGCGCTTGCTGTCAAAGTCGGTGCGCACGGTCATTGAAAAGTATGGCTCCGCGGTGCGGGTGAGCAGCATGGGCGCGTTGTCGTTACGGAACCCGTAATAGGTGCGCTGCCACAGGTCGGTGCCCGGCTGGGTCGTAATGCGCAGGCCGTCCGCCCCAAACTCGTATGCCGCCGGCTGATTGATCCAGAATGTTGTGTCTTTTTCAAAATGCGGATACATATTTATCCTCCTTTTTATGCAGCAAAAGGGCAGAGAAATCTGCCCTTTTGTCTGCTTTCGCTTATGCGTTCTTCTTGGCCTGCGCCTTGGCTTCAAAGCGCTCCTTGGCGACGATAGCGCGCTGGTGCGTGCCCTCGCCGATCAGGCCGGCCTCGTCGTAGGCCGCAACCTTGAAGGTCAGCATCTTGCCGTTGGGCGCGATTTCGGTCAGTTCGGTCTCGACGCGCACCTCCATGCCCTCGGGCGTGGCGGCGACATGGCTGACGTTGACCAGCGTACCGACCGTTGTCTTGCCCTCCTCCAGATAGGGCGCGACGCTGCCCGCCGCGGTGTTCTCGATCGCGGCAATCATCATCGGGGTCGCGTACACGGCGACCAGACCGCTGCCAACCTGATTGGCCAGCTTGTCTGCAGTAACGACGAACTTCTGCTCGCCCTTGATTCCGATTTCCATATTATTACTTTTCCTTTCTGCGGATCTCGGTCATGCCGCCCATATACGGCTGCAGCGGCTTCGGGATGGCGACCGAGCCGTCCGCGCGCAGGTTGTTCTCAAGGAAGGCGATCAGCATGCGCGGCGGCGCGACGACCGTGTTGTTCAGCGTGTGAGCGAAGTACAGCTCCTTCGAGTCCTTCGGACGGACGCGGATACCCAGGCGGCGCGCCTGCGCGTCGCCGAGGTTGGAGCACGAGCCGACCTCGAAGTACTTCTTCTGGCGCGGCGACCACGCCTCAACGTCGCACGACTTGACCTTCAGGTCGGCCAGGTCGCCCGAGCAGCACTCGAGCGTGCGCACCGGGATATCGAGCGTGCGGAAGAAGTCGACCGTGTTCTGCCACAGCTTGTCGTACCACATCGGGGACTCCTCGGGCTTGCAGACGACGACCATCTCCTGCTTCTCAAACTGGTGGATGCGGTAGACGCCGCGCTCCTCGATGCCGTGCGCGCCGACCTCCTTGCGGAAGCAGGGCGAATAGCTGGTCAGCGTCTGCGGCAGCGTGGCCTCGTCGTTGATGGTGTCGATGAACTTGCCGATCATCGAGTGCTCGGACGTGCCGATCAGGTACAGGTCCTCGCCCTCGATCTTGTACATCATGTTCTCCATCTCCTTGAAGGACATGACGCCCTTGACCACGTCGCCGTGGATCATGAACGGCGGGATATAATAGGTGAAGCCGCGGTCGATCATAAAGTCGCGCGCGTAGGACAGGATGGACGAGTGCAGGCGCGCGATGTCGCCCTTGAGGTAGTAGAAGCCGTTGCCCGAGGTGCGGCGCGCGGCGTCGAGGTCGATGCCGTCGAACGACTCCATGATATCCACATGGTAGGGGATCTCATAGTCCGGCACGACCGGGTCGCCGAACTTCTCGATCTCGACGTTCTCCGAGTCGTCCTTGCCGATCGGGACGGACGGGTCGATGATGTTCGGGATGACCATCATGCGGGTTTTGACTTCCTCGGCGTAGGTCTTTTCGTCTTCCTCGAGCTTTGCCATCTCGTCGGCCATCGCCTTGACCTCGGCCTTGACCTTTTCGGCCTCGTCCTTCTGGCCCTTGGCCATCAGGCCGCCGATCTCCTTGGACTTCTTGTTGCGCATGGCGCGCAGCTCGTCGCAGCGGGTCTTGGCCGCGCGGAACTTGGCGTCAAACTCGATAACCTCGTCGACCATCGGCAGCTTTTCGTCCTGGAACTTCTTTTTGATGTTCTCCTTGACCGCGTCCGGGTTCTGTCGGACAAATTTGATATCCAGCATGGTTTGTTCTTCTCCTTTACCTCCAATGGATTGGTTTACTCGGTTTCGTCGGGCAGGGTGTCGTCCGTCAGGTGCGCCTGCGCCGCTTCAAACAGCTTGTTGATATCGGCGTCAAAGCCGTCCTCTGTGTTGCCCAGCAGACGGTCCTCGCCGTAGGTCTGCACCAGCTCGTCATACGCCAGCTTGGCCTCCACTGTATTTTCTGCCAGCAGCTGCGCGTTGATGCGCGCCAGCAGTGCATATACCTCGCGTTCCTCCATGCGCTGCTCCGTCGCACCGACAACGTCGGTCTCGGCCAGCTCGCTGTCCAGTGCGGTGCGCACTTTGTCCAGCGCGGCGTTGATCGCGTCATACTGCTTTTGTAAATCTTCCATTTTCTGGGTTGCCCCCTGCGCGACGGTCTGCTGCTCGTTCAGCTGGTCGGTCAGTGTGTCCAGCTGACGGTCGGCGCGCGTCTGTGCGACATAGCTGATCAGGATGAGCGCAACTGCAACCGAAAACAGGCCGACAATATAAAAGGTCAGCGTTGTGCGGCTGAGCTTCTTTTCGGGCTTTGGCTGCCCGGGCTTTTTCTGTTCGTCCATGGCATTCCCCTCCTTATACGCGCAAACCGCGCAGCGCGTCGATCAGGCGCTCCAGATCGTCCGCACCATAGTATTCCAACCTGAGCGCGCCGCTGTTCTTGCCCTGCTCGATGCTGACCTTGCGGCCGAGCACGCTTTCCAGCTCCTTTTCCACCTCGTCGACATAGTCGACCGAAAAGCCTGCCGGCTGCGGCTTGGGCGCGGGCTTTTTATTCAGGCGTTTGGCAAGCGCCTCGGCCTGCCGCACGCTCATGCCGGCCATCTGCTTGGCTGCCTCGACGCGCTTGTCCTCCTCCGTGACGGCCAGCACGGCACGCGCATGCCCGCCGGACAGCTTGCCATCCGCGACCATGGTGCGCACCTCGCCGGGCAAGGCCAGCAGCCGCAAGGCGTTGGCCACCGCCGGACGGGATTTGACCACGCGCCGCGCGACCTCCTCCTGCGTCAGCCCGAAGCGCTGCATCAGCATGTCGTAGCCTTCCGCCTCTTCGATCGGGTTAAGGTCCTGCCGCTGCAAATTTTCGATCAGCGCCAGCTCCATCACTTCGCTCTCATGCGCCTCGAGCACCATCGCCGGAATTTCGCTCAAACCGGCCAGACGCGCGGCGCGCCACCGGCGCTCGCCCGCGATGATCTGGTAGGTGCCCGGCTGCCCGCCCGGCCGCACGGTGATCGGCGTAATCACGCCGTGCAGGCGGATGCTTTCGGCCAGTTCCTCGAGCGCGGCCTGATCGAATTTTTTGCGCGGCTGGTTGGGGTTCGGCTCGATCTTGGACAACTCGAGCTGCGAAACGCTGTCCGGTGCGCCTGTGTCATTGAGGTCGGACGCGTCCATGCCGAACAGGTTGGATAAGCCGCCGCCCAGCCCTTTTTTTGCTGTGGCCATGCTCAGGCCCTCCCCTTCCGCTCTGACTTCTTCAGCATTTCATCCGCCAGCGCCAGATAGGCCTCGGCGCCGCGGCACATGCGGTCGTAATCGGTGATCGGCTTGCCGTGGCTGGGCGCCTCGCTCAGGCGTACGTTGCGCGGCACGACCGAGGCATACACCTCGCCCGGAAAGTGCTTTTTGACCTCCTCGACCACCTGAATGGACAGGTTGGTGCGGCCGTCAAACATGGTTAGCAGTACGCCTTCCAGCTCGAGCGACCGGTTCATCGATTTTTTGACCATGCGCACGGTCGCCATCAGCTGGCTCAAGCCCTCGAGCGCATAGTATTCGCACTGGAGCGGCACCAGAAAGCTGTCCGATGCACACAGGCAGTTGAGCGTCAGCAAACCGAGCGACGGCGGGCAGTCGATGAAGATGTAATCGTAGTCGTCGCGCACGCGGTCGAGCACCGACTTGAGGCGGTTTTCCCGCCCTTCCATCGAGATCAAATCCATTTCCGCACCGGCCAGATTGACGTTCGAGCCGATCAGGTCGACCCATTTGGTCGAAACGATCGCGCTTTTGACGTCCGGGTCGTCGGCCACAATCAGGTCGTATACCGAGGTTTTGAGCGTGCGCGGGTCGACGCCAAAGCCTGAGGTCGCATTGCCCTGCGGGTCAAAGTCGCACAGCAGCATCCGCTTGCCGCGCTCATACAGCGCAGCTGCCAGATTGATGGCCGTAGTGGTTTTGCCTACGCCGCCTTTTTGGTTGGCGAACGCAATGATTTTACCCATAACGGTTCCCTCTTATCTATTTGATTTTCCTACGGCATTCATTATAGCACACCCATCTTGGATTGCAAAGGCACGCGGTCAATTTTTTCAAATGTTTCACGTGAAACACAA
>NZ_CALWUN010000015.1 GCF_944384735.1 uncultured Agathobaculum sp.
CGCCGCCGCAACCGGCACGCCGTGTTTGAGCTTTTCCTCAAGCGCCTCGACGCGCCCGCCAAGCGAGTCGTACTGCTCCGCACCCAGGCTGCACAACCGCACGGCGCACAGCTCGGCCTCGACGCGGCGGTTGGCCGCGCTGCGCATGCGGTCGAGCGCCTCGCCGATCACACGGCTCCACGCGATGAGCGTCGAACTCGCCAGCCCGTCGCACAGCTTTTGCAAACTCTTGACCGAGTACGCAGGCGAAATCAGCGCCGACACGTCGGTCTTGCTGGTCTTGACCAACAACGCGTCACGGATCAGGCCAAGCATCTGGTCGTAGACCGAGGCAAGGTCGCGTCCCGCGTTGTAATACTCGTCGATCAGGCCGACCGCCGCCGCAAGGTCGCCGGTTTTGAGGTGCTCGGCCAGACGGATACCGTCGTCCTGCCCCAAAACGCCGAGCGCGGCCGTCACGGCCTGCTCGTCGATCGCCCCGGCGGCCGCCGCGCGGTCGAGCATGGAGAGCGCGTCGCGCATCGCGCCGTCGGCCAGACGGGCGATCAGCCGCGCCGCGTCCCCGGTCAGCTCGATGCCCTCGCCCGCGGCCACATCCAGCAGGCGGCGCGCGATGTCCTCCGCGCCGATGCGCCGGAAGTCGAACCGCTGGCAGCGCGACAGGATGGTCGCGGGCACCTTGTGCAGCTCGGTCGTCGCCAGAATGAACAGCACATGCTCGGGCGGCTCTTCGAGCGTTTTGAGCAGCGCGTTGAACGCGCCGATCGACAGCATGTGCACCTCGTCAATAATGAACACGCGCTTTTTGACCTGCGCGGGCGTGTAACGCGTCTCGTCGCGCAGGTCGCGGATGTTGTCCACGCCGTTGTTCGAGGCCGCGTCGATCTCGGTCACGTCGAGCACCGAGCCGTCCAGAATGCCGCGGCAGGCCGCGCATTCGTTGCACGGGTCGCCGTTTACCGGGTGCTCGCAATTGACCGCACGCGCCAAAATCTTGGCGCAGGTCGTCTTGCCCGTGCCGCGCGTGCCGGTGAACAGGTAGGCGTGGCTCAGGCGGCCGGATTGCAGCTGGGCGCGCAGCGTGTCCGTAATGTGCTGCTGCCCGATGACGTCCGCAAAGGTCTGCGGCCGCCACTTGCGGTATAATGCCTGATACATACGCCAACTCCCCTCCTTGCCCGTGATAATACCACAAAAGAGGCGGGCGCAAGCCCGCCTCCCAGCGTTCTCCTGCGCGCCAAGCGCGCACCTGATGGAAACCGCGCAGCCGCGCGGCATCCAATTCATCAAAAGTCCAGCTCCGTCGGACTTTTGATACCAGTCGGAGCAAAAGTTTCGCTTGTCGGAACTTTTGTCCCGTTTGGATGTATCCGGGCATTGCCCGGTACATCCCACTCGCTTGAAACTGTAGTTTCAAGCGAAACCTGTTCAGCGCCCCACAAGACCGCACGCGGTCGATTCGAAAGCGTACGCCCGGCTGCCTTTCTGCGGTTTGGACTCAGGATCGGCAGCTCTGCGGCACACGATGGTTTCCGCTTAATGCTGCTCGGTTCCCCGCCTGACATGGTTCACGGTCCGCCGTTGCGCAGTACCGGTCCCTCATCGCCCTGTTGGCAGCTGCCTCGCCACGCGCACGTCCCTCCTCGCCCGCATCATCCCCGCTGCAGCGGATTGCGGGTCACAAGGCACCGCTAACGCCCCGATGTGTGCGGCCTTGTGCGGCGCTGAACAGATATTCGGTTGTTAGTGTATGCGGTTTGCCGCCGGTTATGCTTCCGGGTCGTCCGGCGGGGGCGTATCAGCGCCGCCGCCCGGATCGGTCGTGCCGTCGCCAGTATTGCCGCCCGAGCTGCCGCCCGGATCGGTCGTGCCGCCGCCGGTGTTGCCGCCCGAACTGCCGCCCGGGTCGGTCGTGCCGCTGCCCGGATCGGTCGTACCGCCGCCGCCCTCGGGGTCGCCGCCCGTGGTGCCGCCGCCGGTGTTGCCGCCCGTCGAACCGCCTTCCGGATCGGTCGGGGTCACGGGTTCGCCGGTTTCCGGATCGATCGAGGGATCGGTCGGCGTCTGCTCATCAGGCTTCTGCTCTTCGTCCGGCTTTTCCTCTTCTTCCTCTTCCTCATCCTTCCAGTCGGTCACGCCGACCTTGGCGAAGTTATAGCTGGTGGAAATACCCTGATGGCTGCACGTCTCGGTCGGCACTTCGTCGTTCCAGAAGCGGCCGGAAGCTGCGCGGCCGGCCGCGCGGCAGGCGCCGGAAGCCAGCAGGCCGGTATCCATGCAATAGGTCACGGTGGTGAAATCCTGCGGGTGCGAGTCGAACACCAGACCGGAGTCGCCCTCGTGCACCTTTTCCATGACCTTGAGCCAGATGGCCGCCGCATTGCGGCCGTACAGGCCGTTGAGCGTATAGTTGTGCTCATAGCCGACCCAGACCGCCGCGGAATACTGCGGCGTCACGCCGCAGAACCAGATGTCGGTGTTCGAGGTCGTCGTACCGGTCTTGCCGGCAGTCTGCACGCCCGAGATCTGCGTGCCGGACGCCGTACCGTATGCGGTGACGTTCTGCATGCACTCGAGCATATAGTACGCGGTGCGCACGTTTTCAAAGCCCAGATCGGTGCTGGGGGTGTTTTCGAGCACGATGTTGCCCTCGGAGTCGAGCACCTTGGTATAGGTGCGCGTGCCGCCGAACACGCCCTCGTTGATGAAGGCGGAGAAGCCGCCCGCCATTTCACGCACGGTCACGCCGTCGGTCAGCGCGCCCAGCGCGAGCGGCGAGTAGTCAATATCGCTCTTGACCGTGCCGTCGTCGTAGGTGCGGCTGCCAACCAGCTGGATGCCCAGCCGCTGCGTCAGGAAATCATAGGACGCCTGCGGTGTCAGCTGATCCATCACCTGCACCGCGATGGTGTTGACCGAGCTGGTGATACCACTCTTGATCGACATCGCGCTGCCGGTCGGCATTTTGCCGTCGTTCATCGGCCACGGTTTGCCGTCGCTCTGAATATAGAGCGGCTTGTCGTACACAGTGGTCGAGGGGGTGATGATGCCCTTGTCCATCGCCGGGCCGTAGGTCGACAGCGGTTTGAAGGACGAACCGGGCTGGCGGCGTGCGTCGGTAGCAAAGGAGAAGGCCAGGTTTTCGGTCTTTTCCCCGCGGCCGCCCGCCATCGCCACAATGTTGCCCTGCTTGTCCGTAATGACCATCGCGCTCTGCGGACGCTCGCCGTATTTCTCGGTGTTGGGGAATACCGAATCGTCCGCCCAGATCGCGTCGACGACCGCCTGCACCTTGGTGTCGATCGTGGCGTAAATCTTCAGGCCGCCCGAAGCCACCATGTTTTTGGCGACCTGCTCGGAATAGCCCTTCTGCTCCATCAGGTCCTGCGTCAGGTCCTTGATGACAGCGTCGGCAAAATAGGTGTAAATATCACTGATATCCGCCTGATACTGCTCATAGGGGCGGTAGACCAGCTCTTCCGCGACCGCGGCGTTATACGTCGACTGGTCGATCATCTGCAATTCCAGCATCTTGCCGAGGATGGCTTCCTGCCGCTCCTTGACCTTATCCGGATGGTTGTAGGGGTCGTAAATGGACGGGTTGTTGGTCAGACCCGCCAGCACGGCGGACTCTGCCAGCGTCAACTCGGAAATATCCTTGCCGAAATAGGTGGTGGCCGCGGTCTTGACGCCGTAGCAGTTATAACCGAGGTAGATCGTATTAAGGTACATCTCCAGAATACGGTCCTTGTCACCGATCTCCTTTTCCAGCGCCAGCGCGCGGAAAATCTCGTTGATCTTACGCTTGATCGAATAATCCTTTTCGTCGGTCGCGTTCTTGATCAGCTGCTGCGTGATCGTCGAACCGCCGTACTGGTCGTCGCCGATCAGCCAGTTGTACACCGCGCCGAACGTGCGCTTCCAGTCGACGCCGCTGTGCTTATAGAAGCGTTCGTCCTCGATGGCGACGACCGCGTTTTTCAAATCCTCCGGGATCTGCTCGCCGTCCACCCAGATGCGGTTTTCCTCGCCCTTGATGGTTTCATACAGCGTTTCCGCACCGGTTTCCGGATCGACCGCATAGATAAAGGAGTTCAGGTCCAGGCCCAGCCCCTTGCTCAGGTCGACCGCAGTCTCCTGCGCGGACGGGTTGATGTACGCGTGCACATAATATGCAAACGCCATGCCGCAGAAGCAGGCGCAAAGCACACCGATCAGCAGCAGCGTCAAAATCACACGGGAGATCGCGTGCAGCACGCCGTGTCCTCTTCTTTTGCCCTTTGCCAATTCGGTCTCCTCCTTGCCCGCCGCTATTTGCCGCTATATTGGTTCGGACGCGGGCGGCATCCGTTTTGTTCCCCCAGCATGGGGATTTTTTGCGGCGCGTGCCGCTGTTCATCCGTTATCCCATTCGGCCGCCCACAGCAGGCCGGACGGCTGTTTCTACATTATTATACCACACACATCCGCGCATTAAAAGCCTGTCTATCCCGGTCGCGCGGTTTTATGGCATAGCCGTTGCGGCTATTATACCACAGAATGCGGCAGATTCCAAATAAATTTTGCATCGCCCTGCGAATAATTTGCAATTTCGTGGGAATACTCAAGGGAAAACCAACAAGCAGGCAAGGAGGCTTCCCCATGATGCAGGGCTTTTACATGCTCGCGCTGCAGCGCGCCAAGCGCCAGCGCCGGATCGCGCTGGCCGCCTGCGCGGCGGCGCTCATCAGCGCGTTTTTTGCCGCGCGCGTCTGGTTTGCCACCCCGGCCGTGTCCGTCGCGGCCAGCGCCGAGCCGTATGTCGCGCAGAGCGAGGACGGGCGGCTGGTCGTCACGCGCGGCGGCGAGACCGTGCTGCGCACCGGCATCGACGTGCGCACGCTGCCCTCCGCCGACCGCGACGCGCTGTCGGACGGCATCGTGCTCGAGGACGAGCTCGCGCTCGCGCGGTTGCTCGAGGACTACGGCTCCTGAAGCGTCGCCCCATTTGCGGCATAGCGCGCCCCCGCGCCGCATACCGTATCACCAAGGGGGCGTTACTTATGTTCATCACCATCACCCGCGACACGCTGTACCGCCTCGGCGCGGCGGCGGGCGTGTGCGCGCTGCTGGCCGCACTGTTTTTCCTCATCCCGCAGGAGGACGGCGACGCCGCACAGACGGCGGCCGGGACGGACAGCGCTGTCCCGGCCGCTATCACCGACTGGGGCCTGTCCTTCCAGACCGAAGGGCAGCCGCCCGTGGGCAACGTCCCGGCGGACACCCTGCTGCAATGGGACGCCTATTACGTCGGCGACACCAGCCAGAACACCATCTATCTGACCTTTGACGCGGGCTATGAAAACGGCAACACGGGCGCTATCCTCGACGCGCTGAAAAAGCACAACGCGCCCGCGTGCTTCTTTGTCGTCGGCAATTTCATCGACTCCGCGCCCGAGCTGGTGCGCCGCATGGTCGACGAGGGGCACATCGTCGGCAACCACACGCTGCACCACCCGGATATGTCGGCCATCGCGGACAAGGACGCATTCGCCGCCGAACTCAACGGCCTTGCGGACAAATTCACTGCACTGACCGGCCAGCCCATGCAGAAGTTCTACCGCCCGCCGCAGGGCAAATTCAGGGAGGAAAACTTAAAACAGGCACAGGAACTGGGCTACACGACCGTGTTCTGGTCGCTGGCCTACGTTGACTGGTACACCGACAACCAGCCGACCGACGAGCAGGCGTTTTCCAAGCTGATGCCGCGCATCCACAATGGCGCGATCGTGCTGCTGCACTCGACGAGCGAAACCAATGCGCGCATCCTCGACGAGCTTCTCACCCGCTGGGAGGACGAGGGCTATACTTTCGGCAGTCTGGCCGACCTGACGGCGGGTTAATCGTCGCAGGCCGTGTCCTCCGCGTCCCGCAGCGCCTGCTCGAGCGTGCCGCGGACATCCGCAAGGCTCATGCGGATGCCCGCGGTCTCGATGCGCTCGGCCAGCGCGGCGACCGCGCCGAACAGGCGCAGATAGGCGGCACGGTAGTGCAGCTCGGTCTCGGGTGCTGGGGTAGGTTCGTAATGTTCGTTCATTTGAATCACCTCATCTCTATTTTGTGTCAAATTGACACAAAATGCAAGTATGTCTTTTTCGAAAAGTATACTGAAACCATGCGAGGTGGTCAGATGAAGCTGCGAATCAAAGACATGCGCGAAGATCGTGATTTGAGTCAGGAGGCAGTCGCGCAGGCGCTCCATATCCCCCGCGCGACCTACTGCAACTACGAAACCGGCCGCCGCAATATTCCCAACGACGTGTTGTGCAGTCTGGCCGACTATTATAATGTCAGTCTGGACTACCTGCTCGGCCGCTCGGACGATGCCTCCCCTTTCCGCAAATGACCCCGCAGGAGGTTTGTCCATGATCAGCTATGCACCATTTTACCGCACGCTGCTCCAAAAAGGCGTCACCGAATACCAGCTGATTTTCAAGCACGGCTTTTCCGCCCATATCCTGCACCGCATGAAGCACGGACAGAATATTACGCTCAAAACGCTGGACACGCTGTGTTTTATCCTCGACTGCGGCGTGGAGGATATCATCGAATATGTGCGTGACGAGTAGGTAATGCCATGTACTTTCCCAGAATCCGCGACCTGCGCACCGACAACGACCTCAAGCAGGAAACCCTCGCCCGCCATCTGCACATCACGCAGGCGACCTATTCCGAATACGAAAGCGGCAAGATCAACTTGCCGGTTGAAGCCGCACTGTTTTTGGCCGACTTTTATAATGTCAGTCTGGATTATCTGCCCGGCCGTTCGGACGACGCTTCGCCCTTCCGCACCTGACCGCGCCCATAGGGCGCGGTTATTTTTCCGTCCGGCACGCGCCGCTTGTTTTTCCTCTCCCGCGTGTGCTATACTAATGGCAGGGCAAGACAAGAAAGGAAGGAATCCTATGGAAAAAGCCAAGGTTTATTTTGCGGACTTCCGCACCACGCTGACGGAAAACCTGCAGCAGAAGCTGACCCGCCTGATGAAGGCCGCGGGCATGGACAGCATCGACTTCGACAAGAAATTCACCGCCATCAAAATCCATTTCGGTGAGCCGGGCAACCTCGCGTTCCTGCGCCCGAACTGGGCGAAGACGGTCGCGGACTTTGTCCGCGAGCGCGGCGGCAAGCCGTTCCTGACCGACTGCAACACGCTGTATGTCGGCGGGCGCAAGAACGCGCTCGACCATCTCGACTCGGCCTACCTCAACGGCTTTTCGCCGTTTTCCACCGGCTGCCATGTCATCATCGCGGACGGCCTCAAGGGCACGGACGAGGCCTACGTCCCGGTCGAGGGCGGCGAGTACATCAAGGAAGCCAAGATCGGGCAGGCCATCATGGATGCCGACGTCTTTATCTCGCTGACCCACTTCAAGGGGCACGAGGCGAGCGGCTTCGGCGGCTGTCTGAAGAACATCGGCATGGGCTGCGGCTCGCGCGCGGGAAAGATGGAGCAGCACAACGCGGGCAAGCCCTATGTGCGGCAGAAGCACTGCATCGGCTGCGGCATGTGCACGCGCATCTGCGCGCACGACGCCATCACCATCACGGACGAAAAGGCCTCGATCAATCACGACAAGTGCGTCGGCTGCGGCCGCTGCATCGGCGTTTGCCCGATGGACGCGATCAGCTGCGGCTACGACGAGTCCAACATCGTGCTCAACCGCAAGATCGCGGAATACACCAAGGCGGTCGTCGACGGCCGCCCGTGCTTCCACATCTCGCTCGTCATCGACGTGTCGCCCAACTGCGACTGCCACGCGGAAAACGACGTCGCCATCGTGCCGAATATCGGCATGTTTGCCTCCTTCGACCCGGTCGCGCTCGACCAGGCGTGCGCAGACGCTGTCAACGCCGCGCCGGTCAACCCGGCGAGCCTGCTGTGCGACGAGACCGAGCACCACCACATCCACGACCCGGAGGACCATTTCCACGCCGTCCACCCGGACACCAACTGGCAGTCCGCGCTCGAGCACGCGGAAAAGCTGGGGCTGGGCACAAGGGAATACGAGCTGGTCAAAATCTGACCCGGCGCAATAGAAAAGGAGGGGCAAAAGCCCCTCCTTTTCTATTTGCGTCAGAGCGTGCCCAGCGCAGGGAAGAACCGCGCGAGCAGGAAGAACACGACCGGCAGCAGGATGGCGGGCAGCAGGTTGCCGACCTTGACCTTTTTGTCGAACATCAGGTTGAAGCCGATGGCAAAAATCAGCACCGAGCCGATGCACGATACCTGCGTGATCAGCGCGTCGGTCAGCCACGGGCGGATAAACCGCGCCAGCAGCGTGATGCCGCCCTGATAGACCAGCAGCGTCAGCAGCGACAGGTAGACGCCCTTGCCGAGCGACGCGGCGAACACGACTGCGGCCACGCCGTCGAGCACGGCCTTGGCGATCAGGATGGACGGGTCGCCGTTCAGCCCATCCTCGAGCGCGCCGACGATCGCCATCGCGCCCACACAGAACAGCAGCGACGCGGCGACAAAGCCCTCGACGAACTTGCCGTCCTCCCCGCTGCCCGCAAACCGGGTCTGGCACCACTGTCCAAAGCTGTTCAGATGCGCCTCGATATCGAGCGCTTCGCCGATGGCCGCGCCCAGCACCAGGCTGAGCACGAGCAGCATGGTGTGCTGGGTCGAAACCGTGCCGTCCGTCACCGTCAGCAGGCCGCTCATCGCGCCGCCGATGCCAATGAAAAACGTGCACAGGCCAAGCCCCTGCATAATGGTGGTTTCAAAGCGCCGCGGCAGCCCGCCCTTGAGCAAAACGCCGAGCGTGGTGCCTGCCGCGACCGTGCAGCAGTTGACAATGGTGCCGAGTCCGATCATAGTGTGCCTTACCCCTCTTGATGCTTTAGTGTGCTAAATTTCAGTATAAGGCAGCAACCGGACAAAAGTCAACTATTTTTGCAGGGGGACGGGTTAGACGCGGCTGCGGTACTCCTCCCATGCGGCAATGGCGGCGGTGACCGCGGTGCAGCCCAGGAAGATCACCCAGCCCGGATGCCACAGGTCAAAAAATACGCCGATGCATACATAGATGGCCGCTGCGGCCGGATAGGCGATCGAGGCGAACAGCGTGCTCACCGGGTGTTCCTTTTCGTCGTCGGCGGCCTTGCCGTCCCCGTCGTCCTCGCAGCCAAGGCCATACAGCGCGCGGTAGTAGTCATCCTTGCGGACGGACAGGATGCACAGCGCCACGCCTGCCGCAATCATCACGAAGAACAGGAAGGTGCCGGGCGCCTCCAGATGCAGTGTGTCCTCGAAAAATGCGCAGGTGAATGGCGCAAGGATGAACAGTGCGACCGCCGCCGCGATCATCGCGTGCTTGCGCGTCTGGTAGCGGCCGTATTCCTGCGCGACGGCAGGGTCGGGCTGTGTGGCGGCGGATGCGGGCCTTCCGTCGCCGGTCCGGGACTGTCCTGCCAAACCGAACATATCCCGCAGCTCCTCCGCCGAGCCGATGGACGCGATGACCAGCCCAGTCGCTTCGGCTTCGTTTTTGCCTTCCTCCAACAGGGCCTGATATCTTTCCTCCAAATTTGCCAGCATATCCGCCTTGACGCGCTGCGCCTCCGCAGTTTGGGGCAATGCGGCGAACAAAGCGTCTATATAGTTACGAATCGCTTCCATTTCCCTGCTCCTCCCTTGCAAAACGGTCGACGACAGTCTTGAGCACGCGCCATTCCGCGCATTTGGCGGCGTAAGCGCGGTGCCCGTCGTCCGTGATGGTGTAATAGGTGCGCGGCCGTCCCTGCGTCTCACTGCCCTGATAGGGCGCGATATACCCCTGCTTTTCCAGCCGCCCGAACGCGGAATACAATGTGGTTTCCTTGATCGGGTACTCGCCGCCGCTGCGGCGCTCGATCTCGCGCGAGATAGCGTACCCATACGAATCGCCCTCGCACAGCAGGCACAGGATCAGCATATCGTTATAGCCGCGCATCACGTCGCTGCCCAGCATGTCGCACCCCCTGTCTACTGTATCTGATGGGGTAATCATACCATAATTACTACGACAGGTCAAGTAGTTTGCCCGGCAATGCGCCGTGTCCGCCCAAGAACAATGCAGCGGTTTTCTTCAGAATTCTTAAGGTTGGCTGAAGCAAGGCTGAACAAAGCCGGTTTATCATAGCATCATCAACCAACCACCCCCTGAAAAAACAAAGCAAAGGAGCAATACCCATGACGATCACTTCCCGTAACGCCGCCAAAGGCGCGGCCGCCCTGTCCCTCGCTATGCTGCTGGCGCTGCCCGCGCTGACCGGCTGCTCGATGGACAAGCCTCAGGCAGACGATCAGCAGCCCGAGGCCACCCAGTCGCAGAACGCAGCGACCGATCAGGCCGAGCCCAAGGCGGGCGTAAAGACCCCGGCCACCACCGGCGCGGCCTCCAAGCAGACCGATACCGCCGCGCAGGACACGGCCAAAGCCGACGCTAAGACCGACACCAAGACGGATACCAAGGCTGCCGCAGGCGCCTCGGACAAGGCCGGCGCCAAGACCTCTGCCAAGGCGGCGGTCAAGTCCAACACCAAGACTTCGGCCAAGGCCAACACCAAGACTTCGGCCAAGGCCAACACCAAGGCTTCGACCAAGTCCGGCAAGAAGGCTGCGGTCAAGACCGCGCCCAAGACGTCTGCCAAGCGCGCCTCCACCCCGCAGGGCACTGCCAAGAAGTAAGCCCGCCCAGGAAAGGACGCCTGCATGACCAACGTACTGGAATTTTTAGAACGTACCGCCGCCGTCCGGCCGGACAAGACAGCCGTGGTCGACGAAACCGGCGCGGACAGCTTTGATATGCTGCTGTGCCGCAGCAAACGCTGCGGCACAGCGCTGGCCGCGCACGTCACGCCCGGCGCGCCGGTGCCCATCCTGCTGGAAAAAGGCAGGACGGCGCTGTACGCCATGTTCGGCGCGGTGTATGCGGGCGGGTTTTATGTCCCGCTGTCGCCCGCGCTGCCGCAGCCGCGGCTCGAACAGATCCTCTCGGTCGCGCAGGCGTCCTGCCTTGTCACCGACCGTGCGCACGCCGCACAGGCCGCGTCCCTTGCAGGCGCGGGCCGCGTGCTGCTGGTCGAGGAGCTGCTCGAAACCGCGCCGGACGCCGGACGGCTTGCCGCCATCCGCCGCCGCGCGACCGACGGCGACCCGCTTTACTGCAACTTCACCTCGGGTTCGACCGGCACGCCCAAGGGCGTGGTGGTCAGCCACCGCGGCGTGCTCGACTTCATCCCGCGCTTTGCCGGCCTGTTCGGCTTTGCCGATGCCGATGTGATCGGCAATCAGGCGCCGCTTGACTTTGACGTGTCGGTCAAGGACGTGTACACCGCGCTGCTCACCGGCGCGACGCTCGTGCTCATCCCGCGCGCGCTGTTCTCGCAGCCCGGCGCGCTGATGGATTTCCTGTGCGCGCACCGCGTGACCGCGCTGACCTGGGCGGTATCCGCGCTGTGTCTGGTATCCGCCTTCCATGGGCTGGACTACCGCACGCCTGAAACGGTGAACAAGGTGCTGTTCAGCGGCGAGGTCATGCCGCCCAAGCACCTGCGCGCGTGGATGGAGCGCCTGCCGGACGCAGCATTCGTCAACCTGTACGGCCCGACCGAAATCACCTGCAATTGCACCTACCATAGGATAGAGAGGGAACGCAATTATGATACCGGCATCCCGCTGGGCACGGCCTTTCCCAACCGGTGCGTGTTCCTGCTGGATGACGACGGCCATGAGGTCACCGCGCCCGGGCAGGCGGGCGAAATCTGCGTCAGCGGCGCGTCGCTCGGTCTGGGCTACTACAACGCCCCGGAACAGACCCGTGCGGCGTTCGTCCAGCATCCGGACAACCGCCGCTACTTGCAGCCCATCTACCGCACGGGCGACCGCGGCCAGTGGAACGACCGGGGCGAGCTGTGCTTCCTCGGGCGGAAGGACTTCCAGATCAAACACATGGGGCACCGCATCGAGCTCGAGGAGATCGAGCGCGCGGCGCAGCAGGCCGACGGCGTCGACCGTTTCTGCTGCGTGTTCGACGCGGAGCGCGAGCGTTTGCACGGGTTTTACACCGGCGCGGCCGAACCCGCCGCCGTCCGGCGCGCGCTGGCCGCGCGCCTGCCCGCCTACATGCTGCCGCGCACCTTTGCGCCGCTTACCCGGCTGCCCATCACGCAAAACGGCAAGGCCGACCGCAAAGCATTGCTCGCCCTTGCCAGAAAGGAATCGCCATGAATGAACAGAAAATAGAATCCCTCTGCGCGCTGTACGGCACGCCGCTCTATGTGTTCGACGTGCCCGCGCTGCACGCGCGCGTGGCGCAGCTGCGCCGCAGCCTGCCCGACCACGTCAGCCTGTGCTACGCCGTCAAGGCCAACCCCTTCCTTGTCCGCGAGCTGTGCGGGCAGGTCGAACGCTTCGAGATCTGCTCCCCCGGCGAGGCGGCCGTCTGCCACCGCCTGGGCGTGCCCGCAGAGACACAGGTGATTTCCGGCGTGTACAAAACCGCGACCGATATCAGCCGGATGCTCCAGCATCCAAACGGCCCGCGGCTGTTCACCGTCGAATCCGAACGGCAGTTCGTGCTGCTCGGGCGACTGTCCGCGCGCCACCGCGTGCCTATCCGCGTGCTGCTGCGCGTGGGGGCGGGCAGCCAGTTCGGCATGGACGAGGCCGAGATCGTGCAGCTGCTGCGCCGCCGCACCGATTACCCCTATCTGGATATCATCGGCCTGCAATATTTCTCCGGCACGCAGAAGGCGTCGGTCAAACGCCTGAAGCGCGAGCTGGAATCGCTCGACGCCTTCGCCCGTTCGCTGCGCGACGAAATGGGCTTTACCGTGCATGAGCTGGAATTCGGCCCCGGATTTCCCGTGCCGTACTTCACGCCCGACGCCTTTGACGAGCAAGCCTTTTTCGCGGACTTTTCCGCGCTGCTGGACGGCCTGCGCTGCGGCGCGCACGTCACGCTCGAGCTGGGCCGCAGCATTGCCGCCTCGTGCGGCACCTACCTGACCCGCGTGGTCGATATTAAGCGCAGCCGCGGGCAGAACTATGCCATTCTGGACGGCGGCATGCACCATCTGGCCTATTACGGGCAGCAGCTCGGCATGCACACGCCGCCCTGCCGCCCCTACCCGTCGCGGCGCGGTAAGGCCCAGCCGTGGAACCTGTGCGGCGCGTTGTGCACGGTCAACGACATCCTCGCCAAGCAGCTGCCCGTGGCCGGGCTGAAATGCGGCGACCTGTTCGCCTTTGAAAATGCCGGCGCCTACTGCATGACCGAGGGTATCTCGCTCTTCCTCAGCCGCGCGCTGCCGCCCGTCGTGCTGCTGCAGCAGGGCGGCGCGACCCAGCTGGTGCGCGAGGCGCTGCCCACCGATACGCTCAACACCCCCTGCTACGAAAGGACGATCTATTATGGAAAAACTGCTTGCTATTCTGGAGTCGCTCCAGCCCGGCGTGGATTACGCCACCTGCCATGACCTGATCGACGCGCACTACCTCGACTCGCTGACCACCCTCGCGCTGGTCGCCGAGCTGGAGGAGGCGTTCGACGTGACCATTCCGACCGTCGAGATCATCCCGGCCAACTTCAATTCCGCCGAGGCCATGTGGACGATGGTCGTCCGTTTACAGGAGGAAGGGTAAGACGCTATGACATCCTACTGCTCGCTGCTGTATCTGGCCGTGTTCCTTCCCGCGGTGGTGCTTATCCACCGCATCCTGCCGCAGCGCCTGCGCTGGGCAGCGCTGCTGGCAGCCAGCTACGCCTTTTTCTGGTCGGTCAGTGGCAAGCTGCTGGTGTTTTTGCTGTTATCCACCGTATCCATCCACCATTTCGGGCTGTGGCTGACCGTCGAGCAGCAGTCGCGCGACAACCAGCTCGCCTCTGCCGCGCCCCCCGACCGCAAGAAGATCCGGCAGCGCTTTACGCGCCGCCTGCGTGCCATCCTGCTGCTGGCCGTGCTGGTGCAGGCCGGCACACTGCTCACCCTCAAGTACGCGGCGTTTTTCAGCACCAACCTCAACCACCTGCTGAACGCGCTGCGGCTGCCGGTTAACGTTCCCGTACCGTCCTTCCTGCTGCCGATCGGCATTTCGTTTTACACCTTGCAGGCGGTCTCCTACCTGACCGACGTCTACCGCGGCGCCATCCGCGCCGACCGCAATCTGGCGCGGCTCATGCTCTTCCTCGGCTTTTTCCCGCAGATCATGGAGGGGCCGATCTGCCGCTACGGGCAGACCGCTGACCAGCTGTGGGCAGGGCGTCCGGTCACCTGGCAGGGGCTGACGTTCGGCATGCAGCGCATCCTGTACGGCATGATCAAAAAGATCGTCATCGCCGACCGGCTCAATTTGCTCATCAAAACTGTTTTCAACGACTATACCAACTTTTCCGGCGGCATCATCGCGCTGGCCACGGTGTGCTACACCTGTCAGCTTTACATGGACTTCTCCGGCACGATGGACGTCGTGATCGGCAGCGCCGAAATCTTCGGCGTGCGCCTGCCGGAAAATTTCCGCCAGCCGTTCTTCTCCCGCTCGATCTCGGAATTCTGGCAGCGCTGGCACATTTCGCTCGGCGCATGGCTCAAGGACTATGTGTTCTACCCGCTTTCCATGTCCGGCCCGCTCAAAAAGCTGACCGGTGCGGCGCGCCGCCGTCTGGGCAACCACTACGGCCCGCTGATATCCGGCACGGTCGCGCTGGGCGTGGTCTGGCTGCTCAACGGCCTGTGGCACGGCGCAGGCTGGCACTATCTGTTTTTCGGCTTCTACCACTTCGTGCTCATCCTCGCAGGCAGCCTGTTTGAGCCGGTTGCCCAGCGGCTGACCGCCTTCCTGCACATCGACCGCACCTGCCTGCCCTACCGCATCTTCCAGACCGTGCGCACCGCGCTGCTGGTCTGCGTGGGCGAACTGTTCTTCCGCGCCAACGGCCTGCGCGCCGGGCTTGCCATGTTCCGCACAATGGTGACCGATTTTTCGGTCGAGCCGTTTGTCAACGGCGGCTTCCTGTCGCTCGGCATGGACAAGTATGACTTTTTCATCACGCTGGTCGCGGTCGGGCTGGTGTTCGCCGTCGGGCTGCTGCGCGAGCGGGGCCTCAGCCTGCGCGAGGCGGTCGCGCAGCGCCCGCTGGCCGTGCGCTGGCCGGTCTACTACGCTGCCTTTCTCTTTCTGGTGATTTTCGGCGCATACGGCGTCGGCTATGTGCCGGTCGACCCGATCTACGCCGCATTTTAAGGAGGTATGCCCGCCATGAAACGCAACCTGCCCCTGTTGGCGCGCAGCGCCTGCTTTCTGACACTGCTGTGCGCGCTGCTGCTCGGCGTGTCCTACCTGTTCATGCCCAAGAATAACCATAAGTCGTTCGGCGTGAGCGACGGCGAGCTGCTGGCAAACGGCATCCTCGGCGAAAAGGAGCACTCGATCGACGTGCTGGTGATCGGGGACAGCGAAGCGTACAGTTCGATCTCGCCCATGCAGATGTGGGACGAGCGCGGCTTTACCTCGTACCTGTGCAGCACGCCCGCCCAGCCGCTCTATGATTCCTACCGCTTCCTGCGGCAGGCGCTCGGGCGGCAGAGCCCCAAGGTGGTCGTGCTGGAAACCAACGCGATCTTCCGTCCCTATAAACTGAACGATTACCTGCTCTCCCGCGCGAAAAACCTGTTTTCCGTGCTGCGATACCACGACCGGTGGAAGGCGCTGTCGGTCAACGACTTCGGCAAACAGCTCGACTATACCTTCACCGATGACCTCAAGGGCTTCCGCTATAACCCGGCGGTCGCCGCGGCCAGCACCAAGGGTTACATGCAGCCGACCGACCATCAGGCGGCCATCCCCGCGCTCAACGAGGCCTGCCTGCAGGACATGCTTGCGCTGTGCCGCGACAGCGGCGCGCAGCTGCTGCTGGTCAGCACGCCGAGCACGCTCAACTGGAACCGCGCGCGCCACAACCGCATCGCGGCCTTCGCCGAGAAGAACAGCCTGACGTATATCGACCTGAACACCATGCCCGACGAGGTGCCGATCGACTGGGCGCGCGACACGCGCGACCGCGGCGACCACCTCAACTATGCGGGCGCGGTCAAGGTGACCGCCTTTCTCGGACAATACCTGCAAAACGCCTACGACCTGCCCAACCGGCGCGATGCGGCGCACTACCACAGCTGGAACGACGCGCTTGACCGTTACCGCAACATCATCAAGGGCTGATTGCCCACACTGAGCCTTTTCCAATCTTTCTTTTTCTTTTTTCTCTCCCTATACAGCGGAAGGCTGCCCCCAAGGGGCAGCCTTCCGCTGTTTGCTCACAGGAACAGCTCATTTTCCGCGCGTTTTTCCGCAAACGGCGCGAGCTTCTGGCTGATTGCGGCCTGTACGGGCGCGGGCAGGGCGCGCGCGCCCGCCGGACAGGCCTGCACGCAGCGCATGCAGGTGATGCAGCGGGCGGCGTCGGTCTGGCGCGGGTCGTCCGCCGGGATGGCCTGCGCGGGGCAGGCCTTGACGCACGTCCCGCAGCCGGTGCACCGGCCGTCCGCCGCCGGCACGGCGGGCATGCCCGCCCAATCGCGGTAGGGGCGGCTGCCGAGCAGCGCGGGCGTATCCGCCGCGCCGTGCGCCAGCTTGTCCGCGATACGCGCGCCGAACCCGGCCAGCTGCGCTTCGTCCTGCCCGTCCGGCCGCCCGGCGGCGACGGCATGTGCGATCGAATGCTCGGCCAGCAGCGCCGCCCCGGCGATGACCCGGAAGCCCTGCGCTTCCAGCACGTCGGCCAGCTCGAGCAGCGCGTCCTCATACGCGCGGCCGCCGTATACGACCGCAGCTACGGCGCGCGCGCCGCCGCCGTGACTGTCCCGCAGGCGCTGCACCATCAGTGCGGGCAAGCGTCCGCCATAGACCGGCCCCGCGACCAGCACAACATCCTCCGGCCCGAACCGGTGCGCCTGCGCCTGCGGCAACGTGAGGTCGGTCTCCCCCGCCTGCGCCGCGACCGCGCCCGCGAGCAGCCGCGCCGCGCGGCGCGTGCCGCCCGTCGGGCTGAAATGCAAAACCATGATATTATCCAACATGCCGTCCACCCTTTCCCGGTTTGTCTGCCCCCTATTGTAGCACAGCCGCGCCCGTTCGCCAAGTGCGGACAAGACACGGCTTGATTTGACTTTATGCCCGCCGTGCTCTATAATAAATGCATTCGGAAAGGGGGCGGCAGAGCATGCTGGCATATACTTACGCAGCGCCCGGGCGCTTTGAACTGCGCGAAAAGCCCAAGCCTGTGCTGCGCAATGCGCGCGATGCGATCGTGCGCGTCACACTGTCGAGCATCTGCACAAGCGACCTGCATATCAAACACGGGTCGGTGCCGCGCGCCGTCCCGGGCATCACGGTCGGCCACGAGATGGTCGGCGTGGTCGAGCAGGTGGGCGACGCGGTGACCACCGTCAAGCCCGGCGACCGGGTGACGGTCAACGTCGAAACCTTCTGCGGGCAGTGCTTTTTCTGCCAGCGCGGTTTTGTCAACAACTGCGAGGACGCCGAGGGCGGCTGGGCGCTCGGCTGCCGCATCGACGGCGGGCAGGCGGAGTATGTCCGCGTGCCGTACGCCGACCAGGGGCTGAACCGCATCCCGGACGGCGTGTCCGACCGGCAGGCGCTATTCACCGGCGACATCCTTGCCACCGGCTACTGGGCGACACGCATTTCGGACATCCGGCCAAGCGACACGGTGTTCATCCTCGGCGCCGGGCCGACCGGCATCTGCACACTGCTGTGCACCATGCTGCGGCGGCCGCGCCGCATCATCGTGTGCGAAAGTGACCCCGTCCGGCGGCGCTTTGTGCAGGAGCACTATCCCGACGTGCTGACCGTTTCGCCTGCACACGCGCTCGAGTTTGTGCGGCACAACAGCAGCCACGGCGGCGCGGACGTTGTCATGGAGGTCGCGGGCACGTCGGACAGCTTCCGCATGGCGTGGGAATGCGCCCGCCCGAACGCGACGGTGACCATTGTCGCGCTGTACGACTGCCCGCAGGTGCTGCCGCTGCCCGATATGTACGGCAAAAACCTGACGTTTAAGACCGGCGGCGTGGACGGCTGCGACTGCGCGGCCATCCTGCGGCACATCGCCGCGGGCGAGCTGGACACCACCCCGCTGATCACGCATATTTTCCCGCTGTCCGAAATCGACGCGGCCTATGCCCTATTTGAGGAAAGGCGGGACAACGTATTCAAAATCGCCATCACGCCATAGCGACGCGCCCGCCGCCAAACATTGACTTGCCAAAAAATCGCAGCGGGGCATGCCGGTTCACGCCGGCATGCCCCGCTGCGGTTTTCTTCGTTACGCCTATCCGCAATCCGGCTCATCGGTCGATGACCGGGATCTCGGTTTGGTCTTTTTCATCCAAGTGGTTCAGATAATGTCGGGTCTCCGATGCGATCACGCCGCTGAGCAGCAGCACGGCGATCAGGTTGGGCACCGCCATCAGCGCGTTGAGGATGTTGGCCACCGTCCACGCCAGATCAAGCGACAGCACCGGGCCGATCACGATCACCGCGATGAACACCAGCTTATACGGCAGCATGCCCTTGCGGCCGAACAGGTACTCGCAGCACCGCTCGCCGTAATACGACCAGCCGAGGATGGTCGAGTAGGCAAACGTGATGATGCCGATGACCAGGATCAGCGGGCCGATCACCGGGATCTGCGAAAATGCCGCCGTGGTCATCTGGCCGCCGTTTTCGATGCCGTCCATGTTGATGGCCGGGTTTTTCATGATCGTCGTGACCAATACCAGACCGGTCATCAGGCAGACGACGACCGTATCCCAGAAGGTGCCGGTCGCGGACACCAGCGCCTGCCGCACCGGATTGCGGGTCTGCGCGGCGCTGGCTACCAGCGGCGCCGAGCCAAGGCCAGACTCATTGGAAAACAGGCCGCGCGCGACGCCGTACTGCATCGCGATACGCAGGCCGCCGCCGACCAGTCCGCCCGCGACCGCGCCCGGCTGGAACGCCAGCGTGAAAATCGCCTGCAGCGCGGGCAGGATGAAATCCCAGTTGATGCCCAGGATGATCAGACAGCCCAGCACATAGAACGCCGCCATAAACGGCACGAGCTTTTCGCACACCGTCGCGATCGACTGGATGCCGCCGATGATGACCACCGCCGTGATCAGCGCGAACACGATGCCGATGGCCAGCGGCGGGATATAGATCGGGCTGTTGCCTTGTATAACCTCGGAGATCGCATTGATCTGCGTGCCGCAGCCAATGCCGAAGGAGGCGAGCATGGCCAGCGTCGCAAACGCCGCGCCCAGCCATTTCATGTTCAGGCCGCGCTCGAGCGCGTACATCGCGCCGCCCTGCATGCGGCCGTCCCCCGTCTGCACGCGGTATTTGACCGCGATCAGGCTTTCCGCATACTTGGTCGCAATGCCGAACACGCCGGTCAGCCAGCACCAGAGCACCGCGCCCGGGCCGCCGAGAAAGACCGCCGTACCCACGCCGACGATGTTGCCCGTGCCGATGGTGGACGCCAGCGCGGTCGTCAGCGCCTGAAACTGGCTGACGTCACCGGGCGAATCCGGATCCTTGGTGAGGGACAGGCGGATGCCGGTAAAGGTTTTGCGCTGGATGAAGCCGGTGCGCACCGTCATAAACAGGTGCGTGCCGAGCAGCAGCACGATCATGGGCAGGCCCCAGATCCAGTTGTCGATGGCGGTCACCGCATTGGAGAACGCCTCCATCATAGTTACCATTCCCTTCTGTTTGGCGGTTGCAATGAAAAGGGAGCGAAGCCGGGGCTCCGCTCCCTTTTGCAGGCAGGGCATGTCCCGCCCTGCCCGACTCCCGCTCCTCGATGCCGCACGGCGGCAGCATGTCCCGCCCAACCGCGCGATGGGTATATTATACCTTATTTACCCCGCTAAATCAAGAAAAAGGCGTTCTTTGGCTTGTTTACACAAATTAAAACGTGCAAAATCATGCAGTCTGCCGGGGGACACCGCCCCTCCCGGCCGGCGGCGCGCCCGCCCTTGACAAACACGGACGGATAGGCTATCATAAAAGCACAAACATGCATCGTCGGCAGACAGCAGCCCTTCGGGGCATGATGGGAACGAATGTAACCGCAATCTTTGGTCAGAGGGCGGTTATTTTTTTATGGTCTGCATGCCAACACGATCCTTTAATAAGGGAAAGGAACATGATGAACGGTTTTCTCCCCATTTCCAAACAGGATATGGCCGACCGCGGCTGGTATTACTGCGATTTCCTGCTCGTGACCGGCGACGCCTACGTCGACCACCCCTCGTTCAGCACGGCGATCATCTCGCGCGTCCTCGAGGACGCGGGCTACAAGGTCGCCATCCTCAGCCAGCCGGACTTCCGCGACGAGCGCGACTTCGTCGCGATGGGCCGCCCGCGCTACGCGGTGCTCATCAACGGCGGCAATATCGACTCGATGGTCGCGCACTACACCGCCGCCAAAAAGCGCCGCTCGGACGACGCCTACACCCCCGGCGGCAAGGCGGGCAAACGCCCCGACCGCGCGGTCACGGTGTACGCCATGCTGGCGCGGCGCGCCTTCCCGGACACGCCGGTCTACCTCGGCGGCATCGAGGCCAGCCTGCGCCGCTTCGCGCACTACGACTACTGGGCCGACCGCGTCATGCCGTCGATCTTGGAGTCCACCGGCGCGGACGGGCTGATGTTCGGCATGAGCGAGCGCTCGGTCGTCGAGCTGGCGAACAACTTAAAGCACGGCAAAAAGGGCGCGGATGCCTGCGTGGGCGTGCGCGGCACGGCCTACATGGCGCACGACGCGGCGGATATCGAAAACGCGGTCGAATGTCCGTCCTACGAGGACGTGTGCGCTAGCAAAGCGGACTACGCCCGGTCGGTCAAACTGCAATACGACGAGCAGGACGCGGTGCGCGGCAAAACGCTTTTACAGCGCCACGGTCGGCGCGTACTCGTCCAGAACCCACCCGCAAAACCGCTGACGACCGCCGAGATGGATCACGTCTACGCCCTGCCCTATATGCGCACCTACCACCCGTCCTACGAAGCGCTCGGCGGCGTGCCCGCCATCCAGGAGGTGCAGTTCTCGATCATCCACAACCGCGGCTGCTTCGGCGCGTGCAACTTCTGCGCGCTCGCCTTCCATCAGGGGCGCTATATCCAGGCGCGCAGCCACGAGAGCGTACTCGCGGAGGCAAAGCAAATCGCGCAGATGCCGGGCTTCAAGGGCTATATCCACGACGTCGGCGGGCCGACGGCCAACTTCCGCTTCCCGTCCTGCAAAATGCAGGAGCAGCACGGCCTGTGCAAAAACAAGCGCTGCCTGTTCCCGACGGCGTGCAAAAACCTCGAGGCCGACCACACCGACTACCTGGGTCTGCTGCGCGAGCTGCGGCAGATCGAAGGCGTCAAAAAAGTGTTCGTGCGCTCGGGCCTGCGGTACGATTATATGATGGCCGACAAAAACGACGCCTTCTTCCGTGAACTGGTCGAGCACCATATCTCCGGGCAGCTCAAGGTCGCGCCCGAGCACATGAGCGATAACGCATTGTATTATATGGGCAAACCATCATTCTCCGTATATGAGCAGTTCCGCGAGCGCTACGCCCGCATCAACCAGAAGCTGGGGCGCAAGCAGTACCTTGTGCCCTACCTGATGAGCTCGCACCCCGGCGCAACGCTGGACGACGCAATTTTGCTCGCGGAGTATCTGAACAAGGTCGGTTATATGCCCGAGCAGGTGCAGGACTTCTACCCCACGCCCGGCACGCTGTCGACCGCGATGTACTACACCGGGATCGACCCGCGCACGATGCAGCCGGTCTACGTTGCCAAAACGCCCGAGGAAAAGGCCATGCAGCGCGCGCTGCTGCAATGGCGGCGGCCGGACAAGCGACCGATCGTGCTGGCCGCGCTCAAAAAGGCCGGGCGTGAGGATCTGATCGGCTACGGCAAGGAGTGCCTCATCCGCCCCGCACGCGGCGAAAAGCCGCCCGCGCCGTCCGGCAAGGCGGGCAAGCCCGCCAAAGGCGCGCGCAGCGCGTCCCACCATCCTACCCCGCCCAAAAAGAAGGGCTGGGCCAAGGCCAAACGCAAAAAATAACCATCACCTGCGCAAAACTGCACAATCCATGCCGCCCGCCCTGCGGGCGGCATGCGCGTTCCGCCGAATCTGCCTGCGGACTGTTGACATCCAGCCCGAATGTTGTTACAATTTATGTAGCAAGCTACTTAACAGAGAGGAGGCATGCGCCTTGGGCAGTCCGGCGTTTCCCGGCGAGTACATCAAAATCATCAGTATCCAGTTCATGGCGCACGCGGATGCGGCGCTACGGCCGCTCGGCCTGACCTGCGCGCAAAGCGATGTGCTGATGTTTCTGGCCGAGCGTGGTGATGCGGAAACCACCGTGCAGGACATCGGCCAGCACTTCCGCCTCAAACATCCGACCGTGATCGGCTTGCTGCGGCGGCTGGAAGAAAAGGGATTTGTGACGACGGCAGTATCCGCACGCGACCGCCGCTGCCGCACGGTACAGCTGACGGAGAAGTTCGGCGAGGTGCAACGCGTAATGCACGATATCCGCCTGTATCTGGACGCACAGGCTTCCCGCGGCTTTTCCGACGCAGAATTGGCGCAGCTGCACGGCTATCTGCGACGCGTATACGAAAACATCAGCGGACGTTGATGTTTTGCTCCTTTATGTAGCTACCTACTATATTATTGTGGATTACAGGAGGTAATATAATGAGAAATAATAACGACTCTGTGTTCCGCGACGCACCCATCCCCAAGGCTGTTGCACAGATGGCCGTGCCGACCATGCTGAGCATGCTGGTCGTCGTGCTGTACAACATGGTCGACACCTTCTTCGTCGGCCAGACGGGCGACGCCAATCAGGTCGCGGCCGTCTCGGTCGCAACGCCGGTGTTCCTCATCCTGATGGCGTTCGGCAATATGTTCGGTATCGGCGGCTCGTCGCTCATTTCCCGCCTGCTGGGCGCGGGCGAGGGCGAACGCGCCAAAAAGGTGAGTGCATTCTGCTGCTACGGCTCGCTCATCTGGGGCGTTGTGATGATTTTCGTGTTCCTCGGCGCGATGCCGTTTATCCTGTCGGTGATCGGCACGAGCGAGGCGACCATCGGCTTTGCGCACGACTACCTGTTCTGGATCTCGCTCGGCGCGCCGTTCATCATTTTTTCCAACGGTTTCTGCAACCTCATCCGCGGCGAGGGCGCGGCGACCGCGTCGATGGTCGGCAACATGGTCGGCACGGTGGTCAACATCATCCTCGACCCCATCATGATCCTTGCGCTGAACTGGGGCGTCGCGGGCGCGGCCATTGCGACCGTCATCGGCAACATCTGCGCATGCTTTTTCTACCTGTTCTACTTCCTGCGCGGCAAAACCGTGCTGTCCATCCACCCGCGCGACTTTGCCGTGCGCGGCATCCTCGGCGGCGTGGTCGCCATCGGCCTGCCCGCCTCGCTCAACAACATCCTGATGAGTCTGTCCAACATCCTGCTCAACAAATACCTCGCGGGCTACGGCGATAACGCGGTCGCGGGCATGGGTGTGGCCATGAAGGCCAACATGCTCGTCGTGTTCGTCCAGCTTGGTCTTGCCATGGGCGTGCAGCCGCTCATCGGCTTTGCCTACGGCGCGAACAACATCCGCCGCGTGCGCGGGGTGGTCAACTTCTCGGCTATCTGCACGACCATCATGGGCATTATCCTGACCGCGGTCTACTGGTTCACGGCGGACTCGATCATCTCGGTCTTTATCAACGACACGGCGGTCATCGAGGCGGGAGTGCCCATGCTGCGCGCGCTGATGTTCTCCGCGCCGGTGCTCGGCATCATGTTCGTGCTGCAGAACGCCCTGCAGGCGATGGGACGCGCGGCGGCGGCGCTCGTGCTGGCGGTCAGCCGACAGGGCTTCATCTTTGTGCCCTGCGTCATCATTGCGGGCGCGTACCTCGGCCTGAACGGCATCATCTTCTCGCAACCCGCGGCCGACCTGTTCTCGGTCGTCATGAGTATCATCATGTTCATCTACATCACCAAGCGTCTCGCCCGGCAGGCCGGGCCTGCGGCATAACCGCTTGCTTTCCCCGGCGCACACCCCGCAAAAGCGGGCGTGTGCGCCGGTTTTTTGCCGTTTTTGCCAAAAACCGCTGTCATGACAGCCTTTCTTTTTGATTGCGCGGGGCGCGCTTTGGTGGTAGAATAAAAGCTGATAAATTGTATCAATCCCACACCGGAATGAGGAGTTACGTTTATGTGGATCGCGGACAACTGGAAGGACTACGCCGTTCTCGACTGCGGCGGCGGCGAAAAGGTCGAGCGCTGGGGCAATCAGGTGCTCGTGCGCCCCGATCCGCAGGCCATCTGGCCGCGCGAAAGGAACTGCCGCGCGTGGGACAAGCCGAACGCCATTTACCACCGCTCCAACGCGGGCGGCGGCCAGTGGGAGATCCGCAAACTGCCCGAGCAGTGGGCCATCCACTACGGCGGCCTGACCTTCCAGCTCAAGCCGATGAGCTTCAAACACACCGGCCTGTTCCCCGAGCAGGCCGCGAACTGGGACTTTATCGACCAGATGGTGCGCGGCGCGGGGCGCCCGGTCAGTGTCCTCAACCTGTTCGCCTACACCGGCGGCGCGACGCTCGCCGCGGCGAATGCGGGCGCGTCGGTCTGCCATGTGGACGCGTCCAAGGGCATGGTGCAGTGGGCGCGCGAAAACGCCGCGTCCTCCGGCCTTGCCGATAAGCCCATCCGCTGGATCGTGGACGACTGCAAGAAGTTCGTCCAGCGTGAGATCCGCCGCGGCCGCAAGTACGACGCCATCATCATGGACCCGCCCTCCTACGGGCGCGGCCCGTCGGGCGAGACGTGGAAGATCGAGCAGGACGTGGCCGACTTCGTCGAGCTGACCATGGGCGTTTTGTCGGACAAGCCGCTGTTCGTGCTGATTTCCAGCTACTCGACCGGGCTTGCGCCGAGCGTTATGAGCTATCTGCTCGGCATCACGGCGGCGAAGCGCGCCAAAGGCAAGATCGAGGCGCAGGAGCTTGGCCTGCCGGTCGAGTCGACCGGACTAGTGCTCCCCTGCGGCTCGTCTGCACGGTTCATCGCGGAAAACCTCGTTTGAAACTACAGTTTCAAACGAAACCGTCGTGCCGGACAAATGCCCGGACACGACGCACGCTTCGAAAAGTTCCTTTGAAACTTTTCTCCGCACTGGTATAAAAAGCACGGGCAGAGCTCGCACTTTTTATGAATTTTGCGATAACTCGCAAAATTCTATTGAAATACGCGCTGCGCGCGTGAGACTTTTGAGACTGGATGTAACATTATGTCTGAAATCATCAAAACCGAAAACCTGCAATACGCCTACCCCGTCGAGGAAGGGCAGCTGGCCGTGCCGGTGCTCAAGGGCGTCAACCTCAAGGTAAAGCGCGGCGAATTCGTCGCGGTGCTCGGACACAACGGCTCGGGCAAGTCGACCCTCGCGGGCTGCTTCAACGCCATCCGCCTGCCGACCGGCGGCGTGTGCTACGTCGACATGATGGACACGCGGGACGAGAACAACACCTATGAGGTGCGCAAGACCGTCTCGATGGTGTTCCAGAACCCGGACAACCAGCTGGTCGCGACTGTGGTCGAGGAGGACGTGGCGTTCGCGCTGGAAAACATGGGCGTGCCGCCGCAGGAGATCCGCAAGCGTGTGGATGAGGCGCTCAAGGCCGTCGGTATGTACGAATACCGCGCGCAGGCACCGCACCGTCTGTCCGGCGGGCAGAAGCAGCGCGTGGCCATCGCGGGCGTGATCGCGATGATGCCGCGCTGCGTCGTGCTCGACGAGCCGACCGCCATGCTCGACCCGCAGGGGCGGCGCGAGGTCATGCAGGTCGTTCGTGAGCTCAACCGCAAATTCGGCATCACGGTCATCCTCATCACGCACCACATGGACGAGGCCGTGCAGGCCGGGCGCGTGGTCGTCATGCACAAGGGCAATGTGCTGATGGACGGCACGCCGCGCGAAATCTTCACGCAGGTGGATACGCTGCGGGCAGCGTCGCTGACCGTGCCGCAGACGATCGAGGTGCTCTACGACCTCGGCCGCAAATACGGCGCGGATTTGCCGATTGATGCGCTCTCTGTGGGTGAGTGCGCGGATATTTTAGAAACATACTTGCAGTAATTCCAAGGGGTATCCATCCCCCCTGGATACAGCCAATGGTTCCTGAAAAGCCATTGGCTGATACCCCCGGACGCCGCCCAAGGCGGCTGGGTCGAGGACAACAAACCGAGATACATGCTCCCGGTTTGTTGGGATTTTGCAGTGTACTGCAAAATCCGTTTGAACGCGCGCTTTGCGCGAGAAATGAAGTGGGAGGACGAATCCTTTGTCAACCATTCTGGAAACGCGGGGCCTGACCCATATCTATGGCGCAGGCACCCCCTTCGAGCGCAAGGCGCTCGACCATGTTGACCTCAAAATCGAAAAAGGCGAAATCCTGGGCGTGATCGGCCACACCGGCTCGGGTAAATCGACGCTCATCCAGCATTTCAACGGGCTTTTGAAGCCCGACGAGGGCGAGATTTTGCTCGACGGCCAGTCCATCTGGAACGCCAAGGGCAAGTGCGCCCGCGAGACGCGCTTCCGCGTCGGGCTGGTGTTCCAGTACCCGGAGTATCAGCTGTTCGAGGAGACGATCGCGAAAGATATCGCCTTCGGCCCGTCCAACATGGGGCTAAAGCAGGACGAGATCGACGAGCGCGTCATTGAGTCCATGCGCGCGGTCGGGCTGGACGAAAGCATGGCGAACCAGTCGCCATTTGCGCTGTCGGGCGGCCAGAAGCGCCGCGTCGCCATCGCGGGCATTCTCGCGATGCGTCCCGAGGTGCTCGTGCTCGACGAGCCGACCGCCGGGCTTGACCCGCAGGGGCGCGACGAGATCCTCGGCCTGGTGCGCGACTACCACAGGCAGTCGGGCGCGACCATTCTGATCGTGTCGCACTCGATGGAGGACATCGCCGGGCTGGCCGACCGCCTGCTCGTGATGAACCACGCCAAAGTGCTGTTCTGCGACACGCCGCGCGCGGTCTTTTCGCACGCGGACGAGATCATCGCGGCGGGACTGGATATCCCGATGATCACCAAGGTCATGCTCGAGCTGAAACGGCGCGGGCATAACGTCGATACCTCGGTCTATACGGTCGCGCAGGCGCTGGACGCGCTGCGCGCCTGCAAAGCGGAAGGGGGCGCGCGCTGATGCTCAAGGACATTACCATCGGGCAGTTTTTCCCCGGCGACAGCGCGGTGCACCGGCTCGACCCCCGCGTCAAGATCGTGCTGACGGTCGCGTTCATCGTGCTGCTGTTTCTGGCCGAGGGGCCGGTCTCCTATGCGCTGGTGTTCGTGTTCCTCGCGCTCATCATCGGCATTTCGCGCATCTCCCCGAAACTGGTCGTGCGCGGCCTCAAGCCGATCTTGTTCATCGTCGTGTTCACGGCGGTGCTCAATCTGTTCTACACCCCGGGCGACTATATCTGGCAGTGGGGCTTCCTGCACATCAGCCGCGAAGGCATCCGCATGGCGGTATTTATGGTCATCCGCCTGATGCTGCTGATCATCGCGACCTCGATGCTGACCTACACCACCAGCCCCATCCAGCTGACCGACGGCCTCGAGCGGCTGCTCGCGCCGCTCAAGATGCTGCACGCCCCGGTACATGAGCTTTCCATGATGATGTCGATCGCGCTGCGCTTTATCCCAACGCTCATTGAGGAGACCGAGAAGATCATCTCGGCGCAGAAGGCGCGCGGCGCGGATTTTGAGTCCGGCTCGCTGGTGCAGCGCGCCAAGGCCATGATCCCGATTTTGGTGCCGCTGTTTATCTCGGCGTTCCGCCGCGCGGACGAGCTCGCGACCGCGATGGAGTGCCGTCTGTACCGCGGCGATGTTGGCCGCACGCGCATGAAGCTGCTCAGGATCGCCCGCGTCGACGTGTGTGCCGTGCTGGTCTGCGCGGCGCTGTTCGCGGCGGTCATCGTGCTCCGGCGGTA
Source organism: uncultured Agathobaculum sp. (assembly GCF_944384735.1). Classification (GTDB taxonomy): domain Bacteria; phylum Bacillota; class Clostridia; order Oscillospirales; family Butyricicoccaceae; genus Agathobaculum. Next base: position 28,130 of record NZ_CALWUN010000015.1, read on the forward strand.
CGGCCTATGAACATTGCAGTCATCTTGTCCTACGACGGGACGGCCTACCACGGCTGGCAGGTGCAGCAAAACGGCCCGTCGATTCAGGAATCCATGGAAACCTCTGTCGAACGCCTGCTCGGGCAGAAGGTGCATGTCTCGGGCGTCGGGCGCACCGACTCGGGCGTGCACGCGCGGCGCTATGTCGCCAACTTCAAGGCGGACTGCACCATCCCGATGGACCGCCTGCCCTATGCCCTGAACAGCTTCCTGCCGCCCGATATCGCGGTGTCGGGCGCCACGCAGGTGCCGGACGGCTTCGATGCGCGGTTTGACTGCACCCAAAAGGAATACGCCTATTATATTTTCCCGTCCACGCTGCGCAACCCCTTCCACGAGCGCTATGCCTACCGCTACAACTACCCGCTCGACATCGGGTGCATGCAGCAGGGCGCGCAGCGCTTTGTCGGCAGGCAGGACTTCGCCGCCGTGCGCAGCCAGGGCACGCCGGTCAAGAGCACGGTGCGCACCGTGTTCTGGTGCGCGGTCGAGCCGGTGGACGACCTTATCCGCATCCGCGTGTGCGGCGACGGCTTCCTGTATAATATGGTGCGCGCGATTGCGGGCACGCTGGTCTATGTCGGCGGCAGCAAGCTGACGCCGGACGATGTTTCGGCCATCCTGCGCGCGGGCGACCGCGAGCAGGCCGGGCCGACGCTGCCCGCCTGCGGCCTGTTTATGAACCGGCTGTGGTATGGGCACACGCCGGAGCTTGTCCCGTTCGGTCTGGATAGATAGCGCAGGCGACAGTTTCATAATTTATTCACATCTTATCCCGCAAAACGCGATACAATGAGGAGATAGAACGCATGAGCGCACCACAGCCCCCCCGCACCAAACAGAATATCGTCCGCTTCCCGTCCTCGCGGCGGGAACGCAAGCGGCTGCTGCGCGAAAACAAGGACCCCCGCGTGCGCATTACCGTGCTGCTGCGCGCCGTGTGCGGCTGGCTGCTGGTGGTGTGCACCTTCCTGTTCCTGCTGTCCAACTACCGGATGCTTTCGCCCTCGTCCATCCGCAGCGTGGTCGAGTACGCGGTCGCGGGACTGCGGCAGCATGAGGGCGATATCACCTCGATCTATTACGAAAACGGCACGTTTTCCGACGCCGCCCTGTTTGAAGCCGGGCTGGCCTATGCGGACAACGACTCCCTGTTCCTCGCCCGGCCGGGCAGCGTGACCACCATGCGGCAGACGCTGGGCTACTCCAGCCCGGTGGTCGAGACGTGCGACGACTATGTGCTGGTCTATGACCGCGGCGGCGTGAACGCCGTGCTGTCCAACGCCGCCGCGCCGGTCGCTAAGCTGGAGGTCGGCTCGGCCATCATCACCGGCTCGCTCGGGCAAAGCGGCCAGTTCGTGCTGGTCAGCGACGAGCCGGGCTACCGCACGGCGGTGGCGGTATATGATACCACCGGCAAGGAAGTATTCAAATACCGCTCGTCGGAATACTATATCCTGTCGGCCTGCCTGTCGCCCGATGAAAAAACGCTGGCCGTGCTCGCCTTCCAGCAGGAGGGCGTGACGCTGACCACGCATGTGCAGCTTTACGACGTGTCGACCGGCGAGCTGGGCGCGGACACCGCCATCGAGGATACCATGGGCATGACACTGTGCTATCCCGAAAACAACGCGGTAGCCGTGCTGTGCGACGACGGCCTGTACCGCATCGCCCGGGACGGCAGCACCGACCATGCGCTGACCGTCGCTTCGACCGACATGATCGCGTTTACCGTGCAGGACGATGTGCTGGCGCTCGCCACCCGCTCCTATACGAGCGGCGCGCGCAGCGACGTGTACACCGTGCGCGGCGGCACGCTCAGCGGCCCCTATCCGCTTTCGGAGGAGCCGTCGGCGCTGGCGGTTTCGGCCTACGGTACGGCGGTGCTCAGTTCTTCCGGCGTGACCGTGTATGACAAGGGTTTCACGCCGCTCTGGCGCAACACCGAAGCGGTGGGCGCGCGGCGCGTGCTGCTGACCGACGACGGCACGCTGTGCGTGCTGTACACCAAGAATGCGCGCCTGTTCACCGCGCGCAGCGAACATTCCGAGGAAGTAACCGATGTCAATTGACACTGTTTTATCCACCCTTGCCGGGCTGTGCAACCTGCCCGACCTGATTTTGCTGGCCGTTTTGCTCGTCAACGTGGTGCTGGGCTGGCGGCGCGGCTTCTTTGGCTCCCTGTATGGGCTGGTCGGCCGCGTGGTCGCGGTCGCGGCTGCGTTTTTCGCGGCGCGCTGGGCCGCGCCGCAGGTCGCGCGCCATGTGGTCGAACCCATCGTGGGCGACCTGTTCGAGCGGCAGGCCGGGGTTTCCGGCGCCGCCGGCGTGCTGGACGGCCTGCGGCAGGATGTGGCCGAAGCCGCGGTCTCAATGGCCGAGAGCCTTGCGTTCGTGCTGCTGCTCATCCTGTTCTGCATCCTGTTCGGCTGGCTGGTCGGCACGGCCGCCAAAAGCCTGCACACCGTCGCGCACATGACGCCGCTGGGCGTACTCGATTCGCTGGCGGGCGGCGCGGTCGGGCTGGCGGCAGGGCTGCTGCTGGTCGCGCTGCTGCTGGTCGGCATCTGGTGGGTGACCCCGATCGCCTATTCGCCGCTCGGCTGGCTGTCGCCTGAGCGGGTGTCGCACAGCCTGCTGCTGGCCAGGATCATTGATGTGCTGCCGGTGGCCATCTGAAACACGTTTTCCCACTTCCGCAAAGGAGTTTGACCAATATGAACATGCCAATGTGCTCGCGGTGCAAAAAGAACATCGCGGTGGTGTTTATCACCAAAATCGAAGGCCCGGACAAAACCACGCAGGAGGGCCTGTGCATCAAATGCGCGCGTGAGATGGGCGTCAAGCCCTTGGACAACATCATGGAGCAAATGGGCATCACCGAGGACGACCTCGAGGCGCTGTCGGGCGAGATCACCTCGCTGGCCGACCTGAACGACCTGGTGCCCGCCGGTTCGGACGGCGCGGATGAGGACGCCCCGCACGAGACCGACCCGGCTTCGCCCGCGGCCATCCCGCCGCTGTCGCCCGCCGCGCCGCTGCGCGGCAGCGAGGGCGCGCGCACCCGCACGCAGGCGCCCCCGCGCGACGACAAGAAGCGCAAATACCTGAACAACTACTGCGAAAACCTGACGCGCAAGGCCGCAGAGGGGCGTATCGACCATATTGTCGGCCGCGACCGCGAGACCGACCGCGTCATCCAGATCTTAAACCGCCGCCAGAAGAACAACCCCTGCCTGATCGGCGAGCCGGGCGTCGGCAAGACTGCGGTCGCCGAGGGGCTGGCCGTGCGCATCAACGAGGGGCGCATCCCGTTCAAGATGCGCAACAAGGAGGTGCACCTGCTCGACCTGACCGCGCTCGTCGCGGGCACGCAGTTCCGCGGCCAGTTTGAAAGCCGCATGAAGGGGCTGATCGACGAGGTCAAGCGTCTGGGCAACATCATCCTCGTCATCGACGAGGTGCACAACATCGTGGGCGCGGGCGACTCGGAAGGCTCGATGAACGCCGCGAATATCCTGAAACCCGCGCTCGCCCGCGGCGACATTCAGGTCATCGGCGCGACGACGCTCAAGGAGTACCGCAAGCACATCGAAAAGGACGCCGCGCTCGAGCGCCGCTTCCAGCCGGTGTACATCGGCGAGCCGTCGGTCGCCGAAACGACCGAGATTTTGAAGGGCATCCGCTCGTATTATGAGACCTTCCACGGCGTGCAGGTGCCGGACGACATCTGCCGCCGCGCCGCTGAAATGAGCGAGCGCTATATCACCGACCGGTTCCTGCCCGACAAGGCGATCGACCTGATCGACGAGGCGTGTTCGCGGCTCAACCTCGATTCGCCGCAGCTGTCCGAGATCCCGGCGCTGCAAACCGAAATGGAAAGCCTGCAAACCCAGCTTGACCTGCTGACGCAGTCGAGCGCACGCGACGAGCAGGAGGAAACCTGGGCGCGCATCGCGTCCTGCCGCCAGCGGCTGTTACAGGTCGAAGGGCGGCTGCACGAACTGCTGTGCAAGCCCGCGCCCCAAGTTGACGAGCAGCTGCTCGCCTCGGTGATCGAGCTGTGGACGGGCATCCCGGCCGCCAAGGTCGCGGCGCAGGAGTCCGCGCGGCTCAAGGGCATGGAAGACCGGCTCAAAAGCCATGTCATTGGGCAGGACGGGGCGGTCGACGTGGTCTGCGCGTCCATCCGCCGCGCGCGCGCGGGCATCAGCCCCAAACGCAAGCCCGCGTCCTTCCTGTTTGTCGGCCCGACCGGCGTGGGCAAGACCGAGCTGGTCAAACAGCTCGCGCTCGACCTGTTCGACTCGCCGGACGCGCTCATCCGGCTGGATATGTCGGAATATATGGAAAAGCACACGGTGTCCCGCCTGATCGGCTCGCCCCCGGGCTATGTCGGCTATGACGAGGCCGGCCAGCTGACCGAAAAGATCCGCCGCCGGCCGTACTCGGTCGTGCTGTTCGACGAGATCGAAAAGGCGCACCCGGACGTGCTCAACGCGCTGCTGCAAATCCTCGACGACGGCCGTCTGACCGACGCGCAGGGGCGGGTGGTCAGCTTTGAGAACACCGTGATCGTTATGACCTCGAACGCCGGGTCGAACACGGGCGGCGCGCCCGCAGGCTTTGGCCGCACGGTGACGCAGCAGAGCAAGGAGCGCGCGCTCAAGGCGCTCGAGGACATCATGCGCCCCGAGTTCCTCAACCGCATCGACGAGATCGTCGCGTTCGAGCAGCTGACCGAGGCGGATTTCCACAAGATCGCCGTTATTATGCTGGGCGAGCTGCGGGACAGCCTGGCCGACAAAAACATCCGCCTGACGTGGGACGACAGCCTGCTCGACTGGCTGACCGAAAAGTCGTTCTCCCTCAAGTACGGCGCGCGCAACCTGCGCCGCCTGATCGAAAAGGAGATCGAAAACCCGCTCGCGACCGCGATCGTCACGGGCGAGCGGCCGCTGACCGGCGCGTACCTGCGCGCCGAGGACGGCAAGCTCATCATCGATACGATATAATCAGCACACAAAAGCCGCCCTCCCATGGGCGGCTTTTTAACACAGGAGGACGATATATGCACACCCGTTTCACCATCCGCGCCGGACAGCCCAGCGACCACCGCATCGTCGAAACCCTTATCCGGAACGCGTTTTGGGACGTATATAAGCCCGGTGCGGACGAGCACCTGATCGCACACCGTCTGCGCACCCATCCGGATTTCATCCCCGAGTTGGATCTCGTCGCGCTGGACGGCGGGGAAATTGTCGGCAGTATCCTGTTCAGCCGCGCCGCCATCGTGCAGCCGGACGGTACACGCCTGCCGATTGCACTGCCCGGGCCGCTGGCCGTACAGCCCGACCGACAGCGCCAAGGAATCGGCGCAGCACTGCTGCGGCATTCGCTTGAACAGGCAAAGCTGCTGGGCTTTGCGGGTACGGCGCTGACCGGCAGTCCGGACTATTATAGCCGTTTCGGCTTCCGTCCCTGCCGGGATTTCGACATCACAGACACCGAGGGCAACAACCCCGATTATCTGATGGTCATGCCGCTTGCGACGGACACGCTTCCTGCGGGCATATTGACCGAGAGCGAAGTATTCCACACCATCACCCCTGCGGACGTAGCCGCATTTGACGCCGCCTTCCCGCCGCGTGAAAAGCACCGTCTGCCTGGACAGATATTCCAGTGAAAAAAACATCCTCCCCGGGAACATTCCCCCATTCCCGTGCATCTTTAAGGTGTCCGGACAATGAGACGAGGTGACACAATGGAAATGATACTGACCGACATACAGGACGACGCCCGCGCACGGTTTGCCGCCGCAGTCACGCAGCACCGGCACGCGATGTACCGCGCCGCGCGCGTGCTGGTATCCAGCGACGCGGACGCCGAGGACGCGGTGGGAGAAGCGACCTTGCGCGCGTGGCAGGCCTTCGGGCGGCTGCGCGACGAGAATTCCCTCAAGGCGTGGCTGATTAAAATTACGGTCAACTGCGCGCACGAGCACCACCGCAAAACCGCGCGCCTGACCTATACGGACGACTTGGAGCCGCTGGCCGGCGGCGCGGAGGACCGGCACGACTTTGCCCTGTGGGACGCGGTCTGCGCCCTCCCCGAGGACTACCGCGTGGCGACCGTGCTGTTCTACTACGAGGATATGACGACCGCTGAGATCGCCAAAGCGCTCGGCGTACGCGAAGGAACGGTGCGCAGCCGCCTGTCCCGCGCGCGAAACCGTCTGCGCACGCTGCTGGAGGAGGAATGAGATATGACATTGGACGAAAAGCTCAAAGCACGCGCAAAGCGCGAGGGCAGCCCGATGCCGGAAGGCTTTGACAAGCGCATGGATACGCTGCTGGCCGACCTGCCCGCGCTGGTAACGCCCATCAAAAAGCGCCGCGCACCGCGCACCGCGCTTTGCATCGGTGTCGCCGCCGCGCTCGTTGTCGGGGCGGCAGCCGCAGCGCCCGCCATGCTGCAAATGGCGCAAAACGCCATCGGCTACTTTGCCCAGAACGGCGGCTCGGAATATGCCGCATATCAGGATAAGTATGAGAAATACAACGCCGCTGTCGGCCTGAGCGACACCAACGGAGACCAGACGCTGACCATCGACAACCTTGCCGTGGATGACAGCTATATGCTGGTGTTCTACACGCTGAAAAGCAAAACGCCGATTGAATTGGCAGGAACGGATGACGAACCGCAAAGCTGGCGTGTGCGCTGGAGCGCACCTGTTTTCTTTGCGCAGGTCAACGGCAAACAGCTTGACACATCCGGCACGCTTGAAAAGGAAGCTGCCATGCCGGACGCATACACGCTGACCGGCGTACACCGCATCGTGCTCAAAGAGGCGCTGCCCGACCAGTTTGACCTGTTGCTGTATGACGGTGCTTCGAGCGATATCAACGACGCGAACTTCCAGTTTGCGATGTCGGTGGACAAGAGCGCGGTCGCAGTCGAAACGCGGACGGTCGAACCAAAGCAGGATTTCACGGTTCGGTTCAGCGGCACTGACGAGTTTGGCAACGATTATGAGGATGAATACACGCCACGTATCGAACGCATATCCATCTCGCCGTTCGGCTCGACGATCACGCTGAGCGAACGCGCAAAAGTCCCACTGACCAATTTTGTCCTGCGCGACGACAAGGGCAGCTATCTGCCCGTGCTGTACTCCGGCAGCGTCGGCGGCGGCATCGTCCGGTCAACCAACAGCTTTGAGTTTATCGGCGCGGGGCTGGATACCAAGGCGGTCACGCTGATCCCCTACCGCTACGAGGGACGTTCGCATGAGGTGACGGGTTCGCTGGATCAACTGCCGCTGACCGATGATTCCGAGAACGGCTTTACGCTCGAGAGCCTTGCAATCGGCGAAACGCGGGCCACAGCGACTTTCTCGTTCCGCGGCGCGCTGGATCACTGCAACACGCAGTTCTCGCTGCTGCTCGCGGACGGAACCTCGCTCGACCAGCTGACCGACTGCTTCATGGATTTCCGCTATGACCGCGAAAACAGCCTGTGCATCACAACGATCGAATACCCCGACGCGACCGACGCACAGATTGCGCAGATCACCGGCGTGTCCTTCCGGCAGCCGGGCGAGATGACCCTGCTCGAAGATCAGGCCGTCACGATCGACCTGCCGTAATGCAAAGAGCCACCCTATTGGGTGGCTTTTCAGCCTGTCGATAAAGTTCTCGCGCCGCAGCGCGCATTGTTCAGCCGCTCTGTGAGCGGCATCAAAAAAGCGAGCTTTGCCCGATTTTTTTGATGCATTTGATTCGATCGGAAGCGTGGTTCCGATCGAAAGGCTGTCGAAAACTATGTTTTTCGACAGCTTCAAAAGCCACCCTTCCGGGTGGCTTTTGCCTTACGTCAGCAGCTGCATGGCACGGTACAGCATTTCGCAGGCATCCTGCCGCGTAATGGGGTCGTTGTCGGCGCGCATGGCGGTCAGCGGACTGAGCACGTCCAGCCGGTCAAGGCTGCTGACGGCCTGCTGCGCCCAGTCCATATCGGCGGGTACGCTGGCCAGCGTGTACTGCAAGCCGTCCAGCGAGCTGCCCAGCAAATTGTTCACGATGACGCTCGCTTCGGCCAGCGTGATCGGGTTTTGCCCGCGGATCTCGCTCAGCCCGTCGCTGGTGCGGTAACCGTTGACCAGCCCGTTTGCCGCGGCGGTGCTGACATAGGGCTTTGCCCATGCGGACAGCCCGGCGTCGTCGGCAAAATCCGTCTGGCCGGTCGGCTCGAGCGGCAGGGCGGCCAGCGCCGCCGCCATGGTGATGAACTCGCTGCGGGTCACGGTCTGCGCGGGGCGGAAGAAATAGCAGCCGCCGATGCACTCGCCGGTCATGATGCCCTGCTCGGCAAGGCAGAGCGCCGCATAATGGGCGGGGTTGCCCTCCATGTCGGCATAGGTCAGCTTGGCGCGGTTTTTGCTGATGGTGACTGTGATGGTACCGGCTTTGGCGGTGTTGCCCGCCGCATCCACTGCCGTATAGCCAAACCGGTCCTTGCCGGTCTTATCCCCGGGCTGGTAGCACAGCGTCGCGCCCTCAATGTGCGCCTGCCCCAGACGCGGCTGCTCGGTCAGCTGGTAGAGGACGATATCGCTGTCGGCGTCCGTGCCCTGCAGGGCGACCTCAATGGCAATGCCGACACAGGTTTCGGCCTGCAAATCGGGCACGACCGGCACGTCGCCCGCCGCGCCCGCCGTCCGGCCGGAAAACAGCGCCGCCCCCAGCAGGAAGATCGTTACCGGCAGCAAAACAGCCGCGGCCAGCAGCCTTTTATCCATTTTCAAATCCCTTCACCCTTTCCGAAAGGTTGCTCTGCCGGGCAGTATGCACAGTACAGCCGGGTTTTATGCACAAAACCGGCAGTTTGCGGAAAATCCGCCGTTCCCGGCGCCCAGCGCCGGAAAATGCGCGCGAAACCACTTGCCGAAACCGCGCGGATGTGGCATAATTTTAAGCAGGATTGAAACCAGTCGGAAAGGGGTTTTATGATGAAAGATCATCAGTTCGTCCTGGTGCTGGACTTTGGCGGGCAGTATAACCAGCTGATTGCCCGGCGGGTGCGCGAGCACCATGTCTATTGTGAGGTCAAGCCGTATAAAACGCCGGTAGAGGAGATCCGCCGCATGGCGCCGATCGGCATTATCTTCACCGGCGGTCCGAACAGCGTCTACGAGGATACCGCGCCCAAGTGCGACCCGGCGCTGTTTGAGCTGGGCATCCCGGTGCTCGGCATCTGCTATGGCTGCCAGCTGATGGCGCACACGCTGGGCGGCGAGGTAACGGCCGCGCAGCAGGATACCGCGCGCGAATACGGCAAAACCCAGACGTTCTATGACACCTCGTGCAAGCTGTTCCGCGGCCTGCCCGACACGGGCATCTCGTGGATGAGCCACAGCGATTACATGGCCAAGGTGCCGGCGGGCTTCCAGCTGGTCGGCCACACGGCGATGTGCCCCAATGTGGCGATTGCGGACGAGGCGCGCGGCTTCTACGGCGTGCAGTTCCACCCCGAGGTGAACCACACGGACAACGGTACGCTGATGCTCAAGAACTTCCTGTATGAGGTCTGCGGCGCCAAGGGCGACTGGACAATGGAGGATTACAAGAACCGCTCGATCGCGTCCATCCGGCAAAAGGTGGGCGGCGGCAAGGTGCTGCTGGCGCTGTCCGGCGGCGTGGATTCTTCCGTTGCCGCCGCGCTGCTGGCCGAAGCGGTCGGCAGCCAGCTGACCTGCGTGTTCGTCGACCACGGCCTGATGCGCAAGGATGAGGGCGACGAAGTTGAGGACGCCTTCTCCAAGTGGGATATCAACTTTATCCGCGTGGATGCGGAGGCGCGTTTCCTCGGTAAGCTGGCCGGCGTGTCCGACCCGGAGACCAAGCGCAAGATCATCGGCGAGGAGTTCATCCGCGTTTTTGAAGAGGAAAGTAAGAAGATCGGCTCGGTGGATTATCTGGTGCAGGGCACCATCTATCCGGACGTGATCGAATCCGGCGCAGGCGACGCGGCGGTCATCAAGAGCCACCACAACGTCGGCGGGCTGCCAGATTTCGTCGATTTCAAGGAGATCATCGAGCCCCTGCGCCTGCTGTTCAAAGACGAGGTACGCCAGCTCGGCCGCGAGCTCGGCCTGCCGGAATATCTGGTCATGCGCCAGCCGTTCCCCGGCCCCGGTCTGGCAATCCGTGTGATCGGCGAAATCACCAAGGAAAAGCTGGATATCCTGCGCGAAGCGGATTTCATCTTCCGTGACGAGATTGCCAAGGCCGGTCTCGAGCACACGATGAACCAGTACTTTGCCGTGCTGACCAACATGCGGTCGGTCGGCGTCATGGGCGACGGCCGGACGTATGATTATACGCTGGCGCTGCGTTCGGTCACAACGACGGACTTTATGACGGCGGATTGGGCGCGCATCCCGTATGACGTGCTCGACCGCGTTTCGACCCGGATCGTCAATGAGGTCGGACATATCAACCGGATTGTGTATGACATCACGAGCAAGCCGCCGGCAACCATCGAGTGGGAATAAAACCAGAGGGCTAAATCGGTATTAAAAAGTCTGCATTTACCGAATAAATGACAGAAATATACGCTTTATCTTCTGTGAAAATGCGGATTTTTGATAGAAGCCCTTTGCGTGGCAACGATTTGGCAACACTTTTTCATTATTCATAAAAAGAGAGCTAACTGATTTTGATTAGTCAGTTAGCTCTTTTTTGCGTATATGGGACAATCAATTTATAATATATCCCTTTTGAAATGCTAAATTTTTTAATTTGACATAGTTTGCGCTATTCGCATTTTTCATTTTTCTATACCCATTAAATGATTTAGGAGCTTGCTCTGGTAGGTGTTCTCGTAACCAATCATAATCTTTGCGATCCTGCATTTCTGCCTGCTTTTTGAGCCGTTCTTGCTCATAATACTTCTTTTCTTCTGGAGTACGATCATCAATAAAAGGTCGATTCACATAGTGAATGATTTTTGAAGAAGTTGTTAGAGATATAGAGGGATCATAGGTAGGATTAAAATTGTTTTTGTTGCCTTTAAAGAAAATGATTGGGGAAAACTGCAATGCACACTCTCTATGGATATACATTTTTCTCAATTCCTTTGGCAACTTGGGAAATCTTGAATCCTTTCCATAAACACTAAAAATCCTGCCTCTATAGCAACTACATATTTCACATGTACAACCTCTGGCGGTTAGTTCGGTACTAACCAAATCGCTTCCGTCAGCATAGTATATATCTTTATATTTGCTTATAAAAGAATCAATAGCATCTTCATTGGCTGAATTTTGTTGAAGAGCGTTTTCCGAAAAATATTTTTCATAGTGTTCCAATATATATTCTTCTTCTTTACGAGCAGCGTCGAATCTTCCAAAATCTTTTAGAAATTCGACGACACGCATATAGTCTTTTTTGCTCCATGAGAAGTTTGAATGTGGAAAGATTTCGTTTGCTTTTTTTAAACAAGCAATAGCTAGATCTTCTTTGCCTTCCTTCTTAAATTCGGTAGCCTTCCTTTGTAAAATGTATTCGATATTATTCACAGGTGAAGATATTCCTGAGTTCATTGAATATGAGGGAACTTCTATACCTTCTATTTCTTGAATTGTCTCAAAACTATACTCGGTAGTTTTGTTGCTATCTTTATTTTGCTGAGGACTTAAAAACAGGTTGCCAATATTTTTAAAAATACCCACCTAAAGATCATCCTTTCAAGGAAAATTAAAAATTTTTAAATATGAAGTGAATTCCTTGCATTTTATTTGTTTTTAATTGACTGCTTCTTTTATTTGTCCATAAGCATATCACTCAGTTCCTGCGATATGACTTTCGTTATCTTCTGTGTGGCATCAAACTCCGGATAGTGATAGCGCCACTTGTCGTAATCCTCTTTGGAGATTTCGCCAGCCTCCAGCATGACAGTGGCCTGCCGCCAGGAGCAAAGCATCTCATGCAGCCGTGCAGCGTTCTTGTTCTTCCGTACATCGACCGTCAGACAGACTTCTCCATCCGTCTCGCTAATCTTGAGCCCGTAGTTATCCTCCAGGGTAAACAGGGTGTGCATAAGTCCTACATAGGAGTCTATATCCGGGACGGAGAGGGCATGGGGCGAGACATCCAGTACCTGGGCCAGGGCAGCAGTCAGGTCCGCTTTGGGGGTTCTTGATCCTGTTTCATACTGAGCAAGGCGCACATCGGCGGACTTCTCCGGGAAGCCCAGCGCCATACCGAGATATTTCTGCGTCATCCCCCGCAGGAGACGGAAAAAGTGAATCCGTTCGCCAATCGCCATATCATCAACTCCAATCGTTGCTTGTCCTTAGGAAAAGCGTAGCAGAAATGCTTAGTAAAGTCAAGAGAATCCTAAACAATTTTATTTAATTTATTTTGCGTACTCCGATTGACACAAGCTATTTTGCTTAGTATAATGACAATAGACTAAGCATAATAGCTTAGAATCAATAAATAAAAAAGAACTGCCGCAATCCCTGGTTATACATCCGGGAAAAAAGTGGCGGACGAAAGTGAGGAGGCATTTATGGAACACAATATCCAGTCGCAGAAGTTATCAATGAGGAAAGGAAGGTATTTTCAATGCAGGCACAAAACTTTATGCGCGTGGAGGAAGTGGCCCAGGAGCTGGGCATCTCCAAGTCCCACGCCTACAAGGTGATCCACAAGCTCAACGCCGAACTCCGTGAGAAGGGCTATTTGACCATCGCCGGGCGGGTCAATCGTAACTTTTTCATGGAGAAGTTTTGCTACGGCAAGACGGGAAAGGAGGGCTAATCATGGCAGTCTATAAGGAAGAAAAGACAAACACCTGGCGGGCAGTCTACCGGTACACTGACTGGAATGGCGAGCGCAAGCAGACCCAAAAGAGGGGCTTCAAGACCAAACGGGAGGCGCAGGCCTGGGAGCGCGAACAGCTCAACAAGACCAGCGCCGATCTGGATATGACCTTTAAGAGCTTCGTGGACCTCTACACGGCGGATATGAAAACCCGGCTCAAGGAGAACACCTGGGCCACCAAGGACCATATCATCCGTACCAA
>NZ_CALWUN010000016.1 GCF_944384735.1 uncultured Agathobaculum sp.
GCCATCGCCGCCCGCGAGGCATATGCAGAGACCCGCGAAAAATATTTCCTGTGCAGCAGGAAATATTTTTCGCGGGCGGATGCGGGAACAGCTATGAGTACTAATCAACCAGAGCAGGATGGTGACGATTTGCCGGACGGCTACGAACTGGCCGTACAGAAAGACGGCTCGGTGGTGATCCGGTTGCCGCTGCGCCTGTCCAAACGAAGCAGCTGCACCGAGTTTGTGTGCGAGCCACTGAACCGGCTGCTGGCGCGCCGGGCATCCGCCCTGCCGCGGTTCCGGTCGTGTACGGTCGTGTTTTACCATTGCTACGCGGCCTCGCATCAGCCCGCCGATGTGCGGGATCATGATAATCTGGAAACGCGTGCAGTGCTGAATGTTATTGAGCGGTATCTGCTCACCAGTGACAGCGGCATCTACTGCTCCAACGTCCAGACGAGCTGCTGGGGTGACAGGGATCAGACTGTGATCTGCATCTGGCCCGGCAAAATCCCGGTTTTCGATCTGGGAGCAGGGTACAATGCGGATATGTAGAAACAGCGCCGCATGGCTTCTGCTGCAAGTCAGTGTTGTCTGCGGACAGCTGCCGTACCATGCGCTCAAATTGCTGGGCAGCAACTATGCGCGCACACAGGATGCGTTTCAGAAGCTGTGCCGCGCGGGATATCTGGAAGTTGTCAAGGCGCCGGGTCACAAGAGTTATTTTGTTACAGACGCCGGGTTTGAAGCCTATTGCCGGGTGTTGCAAAAAGATCGGAGAAAATCGAAAGCGTTCACCCGGGACAAGCCGACGGGCACGCACAGCATCGAAAAGGCGGTGCGGCTCAGCCGCATCAACGAGGCGTGGCTGTTCTTCATCCTGCTTTGCAGGCGCAAATACCAGACGTCCTTGCAGATCAAGCGCGAACAGGAACGGAAAGCTGTCCGTAGTACAGACAGCCTGAAATATTCTAGGTTTGTTGGCTGCATCTATGACGAGGAGCGGTTCATCCATCCGGTGTACCACTTCGGAAACGGCAACCAGCGACTCAATCCTAACGGTGAGAAAAATGCGGCCGTGCGGCTGGCCGGGGCAATGATGTCATTTGAAAAGGTGATCCTCGTCGAAACGCCCGAAGCGATCGCGGACATTCTGGACTATTCGCTCTGGGCGCTGAGAAAGGATCCCCGCGCGCTGCGGCACATGAAGCTGAACTTCCATATCACATGGGAGGACAATGTAATCCTGCTGCCGCTGGATGGGTCGGCACAGGCCTTTGTGCAGCACTTTGACCGGAAGGAATGGCGCGCTGGCATTGCGCAGATGGAAGAACAGGAGAAGGCCAAGTCAGGCGTTACCATCTCCTTGCTTCAGGGGCAATGGATGGAACTGCTGGAGTATCTGGCACGGCAGCCAGACCCGGAAGCGCCGGTGCGTATCATGGCATGGGATTTTCAGCAGCCGGTGCTGTGGGTGCTGCGAGAGCGGGGTATGCTGCCGAAAAAAGCACAGGTTGGGGTGTGTCGATAAATTGTAATCTCGCCATGCTCCCTTCAAACATTTTATCCACTTACATCTTCACGGATTACCTTATTTTCCTGCATTAGCTCATACATGTTCACAGTAAATGTGCTATACTAAGGATAACAGCGGAATCCATGTGCCATGGAAAGGAGGCCATCATGGCACAACGTAAAAAACGTGAATCCGGTAGCGGAACCATCACTAAGCGAAAAGACGGACGCTGGGAAGCACGCTATACTTCCGGCATAAATCCCGCGACCGGCAAACCAATCCGGCACTGTATTTATGGCAAAACACAAAAGGCAGTTGCTGCAAAATTACGTGAGGTGACGCGGGATATCGACACCGGCTCTTATATTGAACCGACACAATATACGGTCGCTGAATGGATGCAAACCTATCTTGCGGAGTATACCATGAATTTGAAGCCCTACGCACTGCACTCCTACGAAGCTGTGATACGAAATCATATCACACCGGCACTGGGCAAGATCAAATTGCAGGCATTGAACACGGTACAAATTCAGGCCTTTGTGAATTCGCTTTGCCGACCTGTATGCAATGGAGGCAAAGCACTCTCGCCTAAAACTGCAAAGAATGTTTATGGTGTTCTGCATCGAGGGCTGGATCTGGCGGTTCGTATCGGTCTGTTGCGTTGCAACCCAGCAAGTTCATGTATTCTGCCCAAAGTACCGAAGCCGGAGATCAAGACAATCACAGATGAGCAATTAGATCGTTTTCTTGCGGCCTGCCGTCCTGACCCATTTTACCGACTCTATCTGGTCGATTTGTTCACAGGTATGCGGCAGGGCGAAATTCTTGGTCTATCTTGGCCGGATATCGACTGGGAACACGGCTCTTTGTATCTGCATCAACAACTACAGCAATACTTGACGCGGGGCGACTGCAATTGCTACATGAACACCTTGAAAAACGGCAAGTCACGCACCATTACAGTAGCACCTACCGTGTTACATATTCTACAGGAGCAGCGACTGCTGCAAAACAGGCAGCGTATGGCGGCAGGTGCATTATGGGAAAACGAATTCAATCTGGTTTTCACGAATGACCTCGGGCGACCTCTGAACCGCAGGACCGTATATAAGCATCTCAAAAAGATACTTGCCGGCATTGGCATGAATGATTGTTATTTCCATACGCTCCGACATACGTTCGCCACCTTATCCCTGCAAAACGGTGACGATGTTCTGACCGTAAAGGAGAACCTTGGGCACCATTCTGCGGCATTCACCCTGAACACCTATGGTCACCTGACACAGGCTATGCGCCGTGATAGTGCAGAACGCATGGAGAAGTTGATTCAAACCACTGTGATTTCCAAAAATGCGTGATTGTCGTCAGGATTGTCGTCAAAGAAAGCAATAACCTCAACATAATTTTGTTTTCTTTGCGATAATAGTAAAAACCGCACTTTATCTTTCGATAAAGTGCGGTAATCTGGCGGAGAGTCAGGGATTTGAACCCTGGAGACGCTCATCACGCCTACACGATTTCCAATCGTGCGCCTTCGACCACTCAGCCAACTCTCCACATATTCAATTTCTCCCGCAAAGGACGAAATATATTATACCCGACATCCCCCGATCCGTCAAGGATTTTCTGCAACTTTTTTCATTTCTTTTGCAGGGGGGACGACAAGGGCACCCCGCGATGCAGGGTGCCCTTTCCATCATTCCTGAAAATTCGAACGGACTTCCATATACTGCACGATCTCCTCGACCACGCCCTCGAAGCCCAGCACGCCGCTGTTGAGCGACAGGTCGTAATTGCGGGCATCGTACCAGTCGTGGCCGGTGTGGTGCTTATAGTACTTGGCGCGGTACTCATCGATCTCGGCGATCTTGCGTACGACCTCGTCCTCGGGCAGCGAGTCGACCTTCATCGCCTCCTGCAGGCAGAACGCCGGGTCGGCATGCACGAACACGCGCACCACGTCCGGACGACCCTTGAGCACAAAGTCGGCGCAGCGGCCGATGAGCACGCACGGCCCCTGGTCGGCCAGCTGGCGGATGATCTTGGCCTGATAGTCGAACAGCGCGTCGTCCCGCAGGTAGGCCTTGGAGGAGTCGCTGGGCAGCGGGAACTCGCTCTTATAGCGGCTCTTCAGCCGGGTCAGCAGGTCGGGCTTGAGACGCTCGTCGGAAAACAGCATGGCGTTGATGCCGCTGTCCTCGGACGCCATGGTGATGATCTCACGGTTGTAATACGGGATACGCAGCCGGTCGGACAGCATCTTGCCGACCGTTTTGCCGCCCGAGCCATACTGGCGGGCGATGGTGATGATATACGGCTTCATACACAGTCTCCCCTTTACTCACCCAGATATGCCTTTTTGATCGCGTCGTCGTTGAGCAGGTCGGCCGCCTTGCCGGACTTGACGACCTTGCCGGTTTCCAGCACATAACCGCGGTCGGCGATCGACAGCGCCTTCTTGGCGTTCTGTTCGACCAGCAGCACGGTCGTGCCGGCGGCCGAAACCTCCTGAATGATCTTGAATACCTCGCCGACGAACAGCGGCGACAGGCCCATCGACGGCTCATCCAGCAGCAGCAGGCGGGGCTTGGCCATCAGAGCGCGCCCCATCGCCAGCATCTGCTGCTCACCGCCGGACAGCGTGCCCGCCGGCTGGTTTTTGCGCTCCTCCAGCCGGGGGAAGCGCTTGTATACGTCGGCCAGCGAGGCGTCGACCTCGCCCTTCGGGCGGGTATACGCGCCCATGCGCAGGTTCTCGCGCACGGTCAGCCCGGCGAAGACGCGGCGCCCCTCGGGCACATGGCTCATGCCCAGCCGCACGATCTCGTGGCCGGGCTTTTTGGTGATGTCCTTGCCCTCAAACGTCACCGTGCCGCCCTTGGACGGCAGCAGGCCGGTGACCGTGTGCAGCGTGGTGGTTTTGCCCGCGCCGTTCGCGCCGATCAGCGCGACGACCTCGCCCTCGTTTACCTCGAAGGAAACGTCGTGCAGCGCGTGGATCAGGCCGTAGTAAACGTGGATGCCCTTGACTTCCAGCATTGCCATAGCTTGGTTTCCCCCTTTCCTATTCGCCGAGGTAGGCCGTGACGACCTCCGGATTGCTGAGCACCTCGCCCGGCGTGCCCTCGGCCAGCAGGCGGCCGAAATTGAGCACATACAGGTATTCGCAGATGCCCGAGACCAGCTTCATATCATGCTCGATCAGCAGCACGGTCACGCCGAATTTCTTGCGCACCAGCTCGATGGTCTCCATCAGCTCGGCGGTCTCGTTCGGGTTCATGCCGGCCGCCGGTTCGTCGAGCAGCAGCAGCTTGGGGTCGGTCGCCAGCGCGCGTGCAATCTCCAGCTTGCGCTGCTTGCCGTACGGCAGGTTGGACGCCTTGTAATCGGCCACGCCGCCCAGATCGAACACGTCGAGCAGCTCCATCGCCCGCGCGTCCATCGCGCGCTCCTTTTTGCGGTAGGAGCCGATGTGCAGCAGGCTTTCGGCCAGCGAGTAGGTGATCTCGTTGTGCAGGCCGGTTTTGACGTTGTCCATCACGGACAGGTTGGAAAACAGGCGGATGTTCTGGAACGTGCGCGCCACGCCCATCTTACAGATGTCGTGCGGCTTTTTGCCGATCAGGTTCTGGCCGTCCAGACGGATGCCGCCGTCGGTCGGGCGGTACACGCCGGTCAGCATATTAAACACGGTCGTCTTGCCCGCGCCGTTCGGCCCGATCAGGCCGACCAGGCCGCCCTCTTCGATTTTCATGCTCAGCTCATCAACGGCGCGCAGGCCGCCGAACGAAATACCGAGCGAGGTAACTTCCAGCATCGCCATGTTACGCGCCCCCCTTTTCCTGCCGCTCGAGCTTTTCCATCTGCTTCATACCGCGCTTTTCCAGCAGCCGCTGCTTGAGCGGGGAATTGTTGAACAGCATCATCGCGATCAGCAAAATCGCATAGATCAGCATGCGGTAGTCGCCGACCCCGCGCAGCACCTCGGGCAGCACGGTCAGCAGCACCGCCGCGATGATCGAACCCCAGATATTACCCAGTCCGCCCAGCACAACGAATACAAGGATCAGGATCGAGGTATTGAAGTCGAACTTGGACGCGGTGATCGTGGTATAGTTCATGCCGTACAGCGTGCCCGCCATGCCCGCGAACGCCGCCGAGATGACAAAGGCCATCAGCTTGTACCGCGTGGTTGAAATGCCGATCGAGTCGGCCGCGATCTTGTTGTCGCGCACCGCCATGACCGCGCGTCCTGCGCGGCTGTGGATCAGGTTGAGGATGATGAACAGCGTCACCAGCACCAGCACAAAGCCCGCCGTGAATGTCGACAGGCGCGACACGCCGGAAACGCCCATCGCGCCGTTGATGATCATTTCGCCGTCCTCGGCCAGCTCAAACTTCTGCTCGAGCAGGCTGAAGTGCAGGCCGCTGCTGTCCAGACCGACATAGAGCACGTTGACGATGCTCTTGATGATCTCGCCGAACGCCAGCGTGACGATAGCGAGGTAGTCGCCCTTGAGTCGCAGCACCGGCACGCCGACGATCACGCCCGCGACCGCAGCGCACAGGCCGCCGATCACGATGGCGATGGCAAGCTGCAGCGGCTCAGGCATGCCGCCGCCCGACAGGCAGGTGACGGCCACCACGCCGGAGAACGCGCCCACCGACATAAAGCCCGCATGGCCGAGCGACAGCTCACCCAGGATGCCGACCGTCAGATTGAGCGAAACCGCCATGATGACATAGGCGCAGATCGGCACGAGCAGGCTTTTCAGCAGGCTGGACACCATGCCGAGCGACAGCAGCACCTGCATGACGACAAAAGCGATGATGACGATGCCGAAGGACACCAGCGTCTCCCGCCCCGCTTTGGAAGCGGCATATTTTTTCAGTTTTTGCATATCTGCCGCCCCCTTACACCTTTTCACTCACGCGCTTGCCGAGCAGGCCGTCCGGCTTGACCAGCAGCACGATGATCAGCACCGCGAACACGATCGCGTTTGCCAGCTGGGTCGAGACATACGCGCCCGCGAAAATCTCGATCACGCCCAGCAGGATACCGCCGACGAACGCGCCCGGGATCGAGCCGATGCCGCCGAACACGGCCGCGGTGAATGCCTTGATGCCGGGCATGGCGCCGGTGGTCGGCGTCAGCGTCGGGTAAGCCGAGCAGAGCAGCACGCCCGCGATCGCCGCCAGACCCGAGCCGATGGCAAAGGTCAGCGAGATCGTCGTGTTGACGTTGATGCCCATCAGCTGCGCCGCGCCCTTATCCTCGGACACCGCGCGCATGGCCGTGCCGGCCTTGCTGCGGTTGGTGAACAGCGTCAGCACGATCATAATGACCACGCACACCGCCACCGTCACCAGCGTGACCGGGGCAATCGAAATCTGCCCGTCGAACAGCTGGATCGGGCTGCCCTGCACGACCGAGCTGAAGCTCTTGGTGTTGGAGCCCCAGATCTGCAGCGCCGCGTTCTGCAAAAAATAGGATACGCCGATCGCCGTGATCAGCACCGCGAGCGCGGGCGCCTGCCGCAGCGGCTTGTACGCCAGCCGCTCGATGACCACGCCCAGCACCGTGCACACCACGACCGCCAGCAGGATGCCCGCCGCCGTCGGCCAGCCCAGATAGGCCGTGGCGCAAAAGCACATATAGCCGCCGACCATGATGACGTCGCCGTGGGCGAAGTTGAGCATTTTGGCGATGCCGTAAACCATCGTATAGCCCAGCGCGATGATCGCGTAGATGCTGCCCAGGCTGATGCCGTTGATCAGATGGTTGAGAAAGCCCATGGTTTGATACACCTCACATCTTCTTTTATTTCTCCGACAGCGCAACCCCGCGGGACGGCGCTGTCCTCTGTTTGTGGGATGGGGCGGAGGCTTGTCCGCCTCCGTCAAGCCGTCGCCCCACCCCATAAATGCCGGGAAAGCGGGAAAACGGACAAAGGAGGGTCCGTCGTACCTACGGCGCCCTCCTTTGCTTCCCATTGCGTTTTGGTTTTTCCGTGCGCGCCGCGCGCACAGCATGTGTCCGGCAGCCCAACGGCTGCCATGAAAACCCGCGACATGCGCAAGGCTTTCCGTCTTCATCCTGCCGCGGCTCTGCCGGGGCAGGATACCGCTGCCCGCGCCGTGGCGGCGCGACCTCGTCCGCCGTGCGGACGAGAGGGGGTTATCCGAAAAAGTTTCCTGCGGGAACTTTTTCGGTATCTAAGGGGGACAGCGTCCCCCTTAGACTTTTTTTACATGCCCACGTAAGCGCCGTTCTGGATGACCATGCCCTTCGGGTTCTTGGAAACCGCGCCGTCCGCATCCCAGGTGATGCCCTCGCCGTCGCCGGTCAGGCCCTCAAAGGTAATGGTCGGGAAGGTCTCGATCATCTTGTCGCACAGGTCCTGTGCGCTCATGTCCGGGGTGCAGCCCGCGGTCTCGAGCGCCTGCTTGTACGCATAGATGCAGTCGTACGCATCCGCCGCGAACTGGTTCGGGGTCTCGCCGTACGTCTCCTTATACTTGGTCACGAAGTTCTGGGTCGCCTCGTCCTCCGCGTCCGCGTTGAACGGGGTCAGCAGCATAACGCCCTCGGCCAGCGAAACGTCAAAGTTGTCGACCGACAGGATGCCGTCCATGCCGTCCACGCCGAAGAACTTGGGCGCAAAGCCCATCGCGTTGGCCTGCGTCAGGATCAGGGACGCCGGGGTGTAGTAGATCGGCAGGAACAACAGGTCTGCGCTGGCAGACTTGCAGGCGTTGAGCTGTACCGAGAAGTCATTGGCGGTGTCGGTGGTGAACGCCTCTTCCGCTACGACCTCCAGACCGCGGCTGGCCGCTTCCTTCTTGAACTCATCGCGGATGCCGACCGAGTACACGTCGTCGCTCTGGTAGATGATGCCGATCTTGGTGCCCAGGCTCTGCTCGGCGATATACTGGGCGGAAGCCAAGCCCTGATTCGGGTCAGAGAAGCACATCTGGAACACAACGTCGTTGTTCTCGATGTTGGCCGGCGAGGAAGCCGACGGGGTCAGCGCAAAGATGTGATCCTCCTCCAGCAGCGGGGCGATCGCCTCGCCCGGCTTGGAGGTCACCGCGCCCAGCGACAGCTGGATGCCCGCGTCCTTGAGCGCGTTGTACGCGCTGACGGCCTTCTCCGGGTTGTGCTCATCGTCCTCAAAAATGACCTTGAACTGGATATCGCCGCCCTCGGCGTTGATCTCCTCGGCCGCCAGCTCCGCGCCGTTCTTGACCGCGTTGCCGTAGATCGCCGCGCCGCCGGTCAGCGGTGCGGTGCCGCCGATGACGAAAGCCGCGCCCGAAGCCGTGCTGTCGTCCGTACCGGCGTTGTCGGTGTTCGCCGCATCGCTGCCGTTGCCGCCGCAGCCAGCCAGAGTACCGGCCAGCATCACACCGGCCAGAAGCATGCTGAGACTTTTCTTCATGGTTATCTTCTCCTTTTCTATCCATCTTCCCCGCCCGCCGTGCCCCTGCGGGGCTGCGGGCGTTCGGATTGCTAATATTATACTACGCTTTTGCCCAACCGGCACCGCCTTTTTCAATATTCTGTGCAATTTTAGAGAAAACACCGATTATCTTTTGTATAAAAATGCAGATTTTGTGCTTTCTACTGAAAAACATTTGTCCGCGGTGCAGGGAAAACTGCAAAAGATTTGCGCACTGCGCAGGTTTTTTTGCACACCTGCGTGGACGGCCCGCGCCGCATGGTCAGCGGCATTCCTCCAGCAGGCAGACGCAGTGCGCCGCAATGCCCTGTTTGGCGCCGGTAAAGCCCAGCTTTTCCTCTGTCGTGGCCTTGACCGACACGCGCCCCACCCCGCAGCCCAGCGCCGCGGCGATGTTTGCGCGCATCGCATCAATATGCGGGGCGAGTCTGGGCGCCTGCGCGAGCACGGTCGCGTCCAGATTGCCCAGCCGGTAGCCCGCTTCGCCGACCAGCGCCGCCACATGGCGCAGCAGCGCCATGCTGTCCGCGCCCTTGTAGCGCGGGTCGGTATCCGGGAAATGCTGGCCGATATCGCCCAGCGCGAGCGCGCCGAGCAGCGCGTCCATCACCGCATGCACCAGCACGTCGGCATCCGAGTGCCCGTCCAGCCCGGCCTCATGCGGGATGTCCACCCCGCCGATGATGCATTTCCGCCCCGGAACCAGCCGGTGTACGTCATAGCCATGCCCGATGCGCATATCAGTCCATCCCCCTCTGCAAAAACGCCGCGGCGATCAGCAGATCCTCGGGCGTGGTGACCTTGATGTTCTCATAGCTGCCGTGCGTGACGAAAACAGCCTGTCCCAACGCCTCGACGGCGGCGCAGTCGTCGGTAAAGGTGCGCCCCGTGCGCGCGGCGTCGCCCAGCGCCCGGGCGAGCACCTCCCGGCGGAACACCTGCGGCGTCTGCACGGCGGCCAGCGTATCGCGCGCCACGTCGGCTACGATGCGGCCGTTTTCGATGCGCTTGATGCTGTCCTTGACCGGCACGACCGGCGCCGCCGCGCCGTGCTCGGCCGCGGCATACACCGCCTCGGCGATCAGCGCCTCGCTGACCAGCGGGCGCGCGCCGTCGTGCACCGCGACCAGCGCGGTGTCCGCAGGCGCAGCCTCCAGCCCGGCCAGCGCCGAGGTGGTGCGGCTGTCCCCGCCGCGCACGACCGCGTACAGCTTGGAAATGCCCGCCGACCGCGCCAGCGTGGTATAGGGCAGGATATCCTGCTCCCGGCAGACCAGTACGATATCGCGCACCGCGTCGCAGCGCTCAAACGCGCCCAGCGTGTGCGCCAGCAGCGGCCTGCCCGCCAGTTCCAGCAGCAGCTTGTTCTCGCCGCCCATGCGCTGCGACGAGCCCGCTGCCACGATCACCGCACAGACCCCCGCAGGGCAGTTGATTTTCTTGCGTTTTCCCGGCATATCTGTCACATCCTTTAAAAAAAGGCTTTGCTTTGCCGCAAAGCCCTTCTATCATATACACAAATGCTGATCGATGATGGCCGCCACCGCCTCAGGACTGCGCCCCAGCGCGGCGCACAGCTCGGATTCCAGGATCTGCCGCGCCGAGGCGAGCATCTTTTTCTCCCCGGTGGACAGGCCGCGCTCCCGGTCGCGCGCGGCAAGGCTTTTGACCACCTGCGCGACCTCGTTCAGGTCGCCCGAGCGCAGGTGCAGCATGTTTTCCCGGTAGCGCTGGTTCCAGCTTTTGTCCGCGCCGCAGGTAATGTGTTCCAGCCCGCGCACAAAGGCCTCGGCCTCGTCGCGCGAGCAGACCGGCCGGACGCCCAGCTTGCCGCACGATTCCAGCGGGATGAACAGCTGTGTCTCGTCCCGCGCAAAGGTCAGGGCATAGTACGTCGTGCACACGCCGTCGATGGTGCGCTCGACAATGTCCACGACCTGTCCCGCGCCATGCAGCGGATGAACCACCTGATCGCCGATCTGATACATAATGCCTCCGTTTCCAGCAAGCCTCTGTGATCCCCTTTATCTTACACCATAGCGCGGCTTTTGGCAAGGTTTTTCAGGCTTTTTGCACAAATCAGCACACCGATGAGCAGCAGCCAGACGCCGCCGCCCTCCCGGTGTAGCCATGCCCCGCCCGCCAGCAGCCCGGCGGCGCTCGCGCCCGCCAGCGCGCCGCGCAGTGCGGCCAGCCGTCCGCCGCACAGGTGCGCCAGCGCCATGCCGCCGTCCAGCGGCGGCAGCGGCAGCAAATTGAACAGGCCGAGCAGCGCGCTCGCGCCTGCAAGGCGCAGCCAGCCGGCAGGCCCGGCCGCTGCGGTCAGCGCAAAGCTGGCCGCCGGCCCCGCCAGACACACCGCTGCCCGTGCGCACCGCCCCGGCGGCAGCGCGCAGTGCAGCACCGCGCCGCAGGCGGTCAGCGTCAGCCGGTGCAGCCGCCCGCCCGACAGGTGCAGCACCAGCAGGTGCCCCCCCTCGTGCGCCGCTGCCGCCAGCAGCACGAGCGGCAGCACGTTTGTCGTGTCCGCGCACCACAGCGCGGCCAGCAGCACGGGGAACCCGTCCCGCACCTCGACCCGGCCGCGCGTCATGCCACTTCCAGATAATCCGCCGGGTCAAGCGCCATGCCGTCCTTCCACAGCTCGAGGTGCAGGTGCGGGCCGGTCGCGTTGCCCGTTTGCCCGACAAGCGCGATCTCGCCGCCGCACAGCACCTCGTCGCCCACCCCCAGAAGGATGCTGCTGCAATGTGCGTACAGCGTGGAAAAGCCGCCCGCATGGTCGACGATCAGGTACTTGCCGTAGTCGGATTCGCCCACCTCGCGCACCGTGCCGTCGGCAAAAGCGGTAATGGGCGTGCCCTCGTCGGCGGCGAGGTCAAGGCCGTAGTGGAAGGCCGGCTCGCCGCTCGTCGGGCTGACGCGGCTGCCGAACGGCGAGGTCAGCACACCCGCCACCGGCAGAACATGGTCGAACGACATCGCATGCACGGTGTCGTCCACCGTGTCGGGAAACAGGCTCTTTTCCCGGCCGAGCACGTCCTCCGCCCCGCCCGAGGAGGCGGCGTATTCCGGCTCCGTGTCCAGCGGCGCGTCCGCCCCGCCGAACACCGTCAGCACTTTGTCCACCCCGGGCGTGCCCGCAAGCACCTGCGCCGCCTGTTCCCGCGCGGCAACCGCCCACGGCGCGTCGCCATATTTGACCACGCCTGCCGCCAGCACGAGCGCCACCACCACCAGCAGTCCCTTGCCGCTGCCCGCCCGCTTGCGCACCGGCCGTTTTCCCGTCATGCGCACCGCCTCCCTTCGCATGGTACAGCCTATGCCAAAGCGGACAGGGATAGAACCCATGCCGCGCTGCGGCAACCGCCTGCAAGGGGCGCAAAGCGATATGGCCCGAAGCAAAAAGGACCGGCAGCGCCGTCTGGCGATACCGGTCCGTTATTCTGTTTTGCTGTCCTGCCCGCCGTTCCGCACGCTTTTGGAGGTGCGCTGCGGCGCACAGTCCCCTTGCCTCAGCCCTTGCGCAGGCGTTCCTCCATATAGTCGTGCGCGCGGTTCTCGAGCTCATCGTCGAGCGGCGCGAGCGGTTCGGCGCTGCCGTACTTGTAACGCAGCGCGGTTTGCAGGATAAAGTCGGCCAGCGCCGGGTTTTTAGGCAGAAGCGAGCCGTGCGAGTAGGTGGCGAACACATTTTTATAACGCGCGCCCTCGGTCTGGTCCTCGCCGTTGTTGCCATAGCCCTTGAGCACCATGCCGAGCGGCGCGACATCCGCGCCGAGGTAGGTCTTGCCCGAGTGGTTTTCAAAGCCGACCACGATCGAGCCGCTGCTCTCGGGTGTTGTGCGGTACATATAGTTGCCGATCATGCGCTCCTTCGCCCCGATGGTGTGGATGTCGATGGCGCCGATGAAGTCGAGTTGGTTGCCGTCCCACGTTTTGTAATACTGTCCGAGCATCTGGTAGCCGCCGCAGATGGCGAGGAACACCTTGTTTTCCTCGACCGCGCTGCGGATATCGCGCGCCTTACCCGCGGCCAGGTCGCGCAGCAGCACCTCCTGCTCGAAATCCTGCCCGCCGCCGATGAAAAAGATGTCATACTTGTCGGTATCGAGCGGCTGGCCGATCGAGCATTCCTCGATGCTGACCCCGATGCCGCGCGCCTCGAGGCGGCGCTTCATCGTGATGATGTTGCCCCGGTCGCCGTACAGGTTCAAAATATCGGGGTACAGATGGCAGATATTGAGTTCCATGTCGTTGCCCCCTTATTCGTAAAACGCCTTGACGTCGGTGTGCTTTGCGATCTCGCCGCGCAGGTCGAACATCGCCGTGTAGGTCGGCATCAGGAAGGTGGGCGTTCCGTCCGCGCCGACCTCGCCGAGCAGCTTGTCATAGTCGCGGATGACCTCCAGCCGGTCGGACGGGAAGCCCGCGTATTTCAGGCGCAGCGCCATGTCGTCCGCGCGCACGCCCGAGACGAAAATGCGCGTAAAGCGGTTCTGCTGCTCGGCAAGCGACTCGAAGTCGACGTCCCAGATCCAGCTGATGTCGGTGCCGTCCGCAAAGCGGTCGTTGAGCAGGAAGGCCAGCTTGCAGGTGCCGGTATCGTGCGCGATCAGGTTGATGACCTGGTTGAAGCCCGCCGGGTTTTTGACCAGCATCATGCGCGCCTGCGACTGGCCGAGCTGGAATTGCTCGGCGCGGCCAAAGCCGCACTCGAACTGGCCGAGCGCGCTGACCGCGGTCTGCTCGTCGATGCCGACGACGTGCGCCACCGCCGCGGCCGCCGCCGCGTTATAGATGTTGTACCCGCCCGGCAGGTTGACGTGCACCTCGTGCGCGCGGCCGAAGATCGACAGCTCGACGTCGGACGCATCCGCGCCCGCGGCGAGGATCTTGGTCACGGCGACGTCCGGCTCATGGCGGCAGTAGCCGCACTTGGGGCAGCGGAAGCCGCCGAGGTGGCCGTAGGTGATATAATCGTACTCATATTCGGTCTTGCAGCGGATGCAGTAGGGCGCATCGGACAGCTCGTGCGCCGCATTTTCGTAAATCGGCACGTTGACGCCGAACCAGACGACCTTGTTCGGGATCTTGTCCGCGAGCGAGGCAGTCAGCGAGCAGTCGGCGTTGAGGCACAGCGTCGCGTCCGGGATGTGGGTGATGCCCTCGCGGATGGCGTTGAGCGTGTGCGTGATCTCGCCGTAGCGGTCGAGCTGGTCGCGGAAGATGTTGTTGACAACCAGACATTCGACCGGCAGGAACTCGCTGGTGCGGCGGAACGCGGCCTCGTCGCACTCGATCAGCGCGTGCGTGTACGGGCACTTGCCCGACGCCGTGCAGTGCTGCGCGAACACGGCGATGATGCCGGTCAGCAGGTTGGCGCCCGACTTGTTCGAGAAGTATTTGAGCCCCGCGTCGGCAAAGGCCTGCTCGATCATGCGCGAGGTGGTGGTTTTGCCGTTGGTGCCGGTCACGACCGTGACCTTGACCCCGCGCGAAAGTTCGCCGAGGATATTTTTGTCGATCTTGAGCGCCAGCTTGCCGGGCAGGTTGGTGCCGCCGCGCCCCAGCCTGCGCAGCACCGCGCCCGAGGCCTTGCACACCGCAACGGCCAGCCGGGTTTTCAGTTTCATAGGATAACCCCTCTATCTTGTCAAATTCCTGTATCAAAGTATACCGCATTTTGCCGCGCAGTACAAGCGTGGAAATGCACAGAACAGAGCAGGGTGCACAAAGGGGGACGGGGAATTTCGTCAGTTTGTCAGAAAATCGTTCCGCAGAATGAAATGCACAAAAAGTACCCACGCATTTTGTGAAAACATACCGGAGTGCATCAGGATATTCACAAATTCGCGCAAAAGCACTTGCATTGACAAACAAATCTTGTATAATTTAGATAGTGGCTTTGGCCAAAAAAAGAGTATGAGGTGATTCCCATGGATTATATGTCGGAATACCAGCGCTGGCTGGACAGCGGCGCGCTGGATGCACAGGAAACCGCGGAGCTGGAAGCCGTCAAGGGTAACAACGAAGAGATCGAAAGCCGCTTCTTTGCGCCGCTTTCGTTCGGCACCGCCGGCCTGCGCGGCGTGCTGGGCGTCGGCCTGAACCGCATGAACCGCTTTACCGTCGGTCAGGCGGCGCAGGGCCTTGCCAACCTGATCGTATCGAACGGCCAGACCGCGATGGATCGCGGCGTCGCCATTGCCTACGACAGCCGCCACTATTCGCCCGAGTTTGCCAAGCAGTCGGCCTGCATCCTCGCCGCCAACGGCATCAAGGCGCTGCTGTTCGACGAGCTGCGCCCGACGCCCGAACTTTCCTTCGCCGTGCGCCACTATGGCTGCATCGCGGGCATCAACATCACCGCGTCGCACAACCCGAAGGAATACAACGGCTATAAGGTCTACTGGGAGGACGGCGCGCAGCTGCCGCCCGCCGAGGCCGACGTCGTCGCCAAGGAAATGGCCAAGACCGACCTGTTCACCGGCGTCAAGACCGCCGATTACGACAAGGCCGTTGCCGACGGCATGATCCGCATCCTCGACAAGGACACCGACGAGGCTTACCTCGGCGAGGTCATCAAGGTCGCGGTCAACCCGGACTGCGTCAAACAGGTCGCGGACGAGTTCAAGCTGGTCTACACGCCGTTCCACGGCGCGGGCTACCGTCTGGTGCCCGAGATCCTGCGCCGACTGGGCTACAAGCACATCATCTGCGAGCCTGAGCAGATGAAGATCGACGGCGACTTCCCGACCGTCAAGAACCCCAACCCGGAATACAAGGAAGGCTTCGCGCTCGCCATTGAGTTGGCGGGGCAGAACGACGTTGACCTGATCATCGGCACCGACCCGGACGCCGACCGCACGGGCATCGTCCTCAAGGACAAGACCGGCGAGTACATCACCCTGTCGGGCAACCAGGTCGGCGTGCTGCTGATCGACTACATCATCACCGCCCGCAAGCTGACGAACACCATGCCGGCGCACCCGGCGGTGCTCAAGTCCATCGTTACCACCGAGATGGCGCGCGCGGCGGCGAACAAGAACGGCGTCGACTGCTTCGACACCTTCACCGGCTTCAAGTTCCTCGCCGAGAAGATCAAGCAGTTCGAGGCGACCGGCTCGCACGAGTACCTGTTTGCGTTCGAGGAGAGCTACGGCTACCTGTCGGGCGACTACGCGCGCGACAAGGACGCGGTCACCGCTTCCATGCTGATCGCCGAGATGGCGGCCTACTACCGCACGCAGGGCAAGACCCTGTACGACGCGATGGAGGAGATGTACGAGAAGTACGGCTTCTACTGCGAGCAGACCATCTCGATCACCATGCCCGGCGTATCCGGCCTTACCCGCATGAAGGAGCTGATGGCCGAGCTGCGTGAAAAGCCGCTGACGACCGTCGGCGCCTACAAGGTCGATTACACCCGCGACTACCTGCCCGGCACGCGCACCTGCATGGCGGACGGCAAGGTCGAGCAGATCGAGCTCAAGGGTCAGAACGTTATGTACTACGAGCTGGAGGGCGGCACGACGTTCATCATCCGTCCGTCCGGCACCGAGCCCAAGGTCAAGGTCTACATCATGGCCAAGGGCGACAGCAAGGCCGACGCCGCCGCCAAAGTGGACGCGCTGGCCGCCGCTGCCAAGGAAATCGTCAAGTAAACAGATCAGCCACAAAACAAGGGCGTGCGCCGGGTTCCGACGCACGCCCTTGCGGCTTTTGGGGACAGGGAAACGGGGGATCACCATGAAAAACGAGATCAAACGCCTGCTGATCGGCGTGGTGATGGCCGCTGTGGTCGGCGGCGCGACGGCGGCCGGACAGGCCGCGGCGCAGCCGGTCGACGGCACGCAGATCGCAACGCTCGACGACCTGCGCGCCGCGCTGCCGCGGGATACGCGGTATTACTGCGAAACCATCCGGCTCAACCAGCAGGTGCTGCGCGAAATGACCGGCGGCGCGCTGACGGGGGACGACGGCAAGGACTGGTCGGAAACCGTGACCTATGCCGCTTACGACCCGGCAGGGCGCGTGATCGCGATTTTTGCCGACACGGGAAGCGGCACCACGCTGACCTTGAACGAATATGACAGCGCGGGCAACCGCGTGCACGGCGCCTTGTATCTGAACGGCGCGCTGTCGACCGAGGTCGAGACGGTTTTTGACGGAGAGGGACGCGAGACCAGCTCGGAAACCCGCAGCGGGGATGAAACCAGCACCAGAAGCGAGCGCACCTACGAGCCGCAGCCGGACGGCACGACCCATTCGACGATGACGTCATATGACGCGGACGGCGCGGTGATCGAGCAGGATGAACACATCTTAGACGACAAAAACCGCGTCATCCACAGCGAAATCAGCTTTCAAGGGTACTCGGCTGTTGCGGACTATGCCTACGATGACCAGGACCGGTTGATCCACAGCGCTGTGGACAGCGGCGACGGCGAGCGCCGTGAAACCGTGTGGCAGTATACCGACAGCACGGACGACCTGTCCTGCACCTATGCGCAGTATCAGGACGGCGTGCTGCAAAGCCGCATCGAGCAGCAGTTCGACGAAAACGGGGTATGCGTCTATCAGGCGGAGTACACCGCCGACGGCGCGCTGGCGTCGGAAACCATCCGCGAACCCATCACATAAGCACAAGCGCCCGCTTCGGCGGGCGCTTTAGGCTGTCAAAAAACATAGTTTTCGACAGCCTCTCGATTGGAACCACGCTTCCGATCGAATCAAATGTATCAAAAAATCGGGCAAAGCTCGCTTTTTTGATGCCGCTCACAGAGCGGCTGAACAATGCGCGCTACGGCGCGAGGACTTTATCGACAGACTGAAGCGCCCGCTTCGGCGGGCGCTTTCCCTTTTTGACCAAGGCGGGAGGGCGGTCACGGGTTCTTTTGGCTATGGGCTGCCGGACGGTGTTGCATTTTTTCCCAGTGCGCGCTACAATAATGGAAAGACGCTGCTTCGATCAGGCAGCAGCAGGGGGATATTGTATGTTCTGTACCAATTGTGGAAAAGAGCTCAAAGAAGGCAGTGTGTTCTGCCGGTATTGCGGCACAAAAGTAAAGAAACCGGCCAACACGGAGGCTGTCCCGGCGCCGCCGGCAGAACCGGCCGACCCGCAGCCCGTCCCGGCGCCGCCGGCAGAACCGCCTGTCCCACAGGCGGTTCGCCCCGCAAAAAAATCGCGCGGCCCGGTGATCATGATCGCAGTTGTGGCGGTGCTTGCCGTAGCCGGTATCGCGGCAGGCGGCATTTTGCTCGCGCAGCGCCAGCAAAACCGCGCCAATGAACTGCTGGCCGCGCAGGAACAGCTGGAGCAGGCGCAGCAGGAAGCTGCCTCGGCGCAGGAACAGCTGGAACAGGCGCAGGCGCAGATCGAGCAGGCCGAGCAGCAGCGCCAGCAGGCACAGCAGCAGGCCGAACAGGCGCAGCAGCAGATGGAACAGGCGCAAGCGGAGGCCGCAAAGCAGGCGGAACAACAAACAAGCGCCGTTTCCGCGCTGCGGCGGCAGGCCGAAGCAGAATTGGCGCAGGTCGAACAGCAGTCTGCGCAGCTGGAGGCACAGCTGGAAAGCGCCATCGATCAGGTTTCCCTCAACCGGTACAGCGGGCAGCTGTTCACGCTGTGGGATGAGGAGATCAATGTGCTGTGGGCACACCTGAAGAACTCGATGGGCGAAGAACGGTTCGACGCGCTCACCGAGGAACAGATCGACTGGATTGTTGCCAAGGAGGACGCCATCGAGGCCGCGGGCAACGAAGTGTCCGGCGGCTCGATGGAACCAATGGCGCGCAGCCTGACCGGCTACGAGTGGACGCGCGACCGCGTCTATTACCTGATGGATTATCTGCCATGAACAGAGGCAAGGAGGGAAAACCATGCGCATTCTGGTCGCTGAGGACGAGCGCGATCTCAACCGCCTGATCTGCCGCACGCTTGAGCGGGCAGGCTACAGCGTCGACGCCTGCTTTGACGGCGAAGCCGCGCTCGACTGCCTGCGCGGCGCGGAATACGACTGCCTGCTGCTTGATGTCATGATGCCCAAGGCCGACGGCCATGCGGTGCTGCGCGCGGTGCGCGCCAAGGGCAGCGCCGTGCCGGTCATTTTCCTGACCGCGCGCGACAGCGTACACGACCGCATTGAGGGGCTCGACCTCGGCGCGGACGACTATCTGGTCAAGCCGTTCGACTTCGACGAGCTGCTTGCCCGCATCCGCGCGGCGACGCGCAAGTACGGTACGCAGAAAACCAGCGTGCTGACGCTGGCCGACCTGACGGTAGACACGGTCAGCCACGCGGTGACGCGCGGCGGCAAGGAGATCCGCCTGTCGGCCAAGGAATATGCGATTTTGCAATACCTGATGCAGCATCAGGGCACGGTCATTTCGCGCACACGGCTGGAAGACCACATCTGGAACTACGATTACGCGGGCGGCTCGAACGTGGTCGACGTATATATCACCTACCTGCGCAAAAAGATCGACAACGGCTTTGACAAAAAGCTGCTGCACACCGTGCGCGGCGCGGGCTGGATACTCAAGGAGGGGCCGTGAAGCACTTTTCCGTCAAGCAAAAGCTGACCCTGTGGATCACGCTGCTCATGCTGGTGCTGACCGCGCTGGTGCTGACGTTCATGGTCGCGGTCAGCAGCAGCGTCGTGACCGAAAACGCCTTCGAGCAGCTGTCCACAGCCGTGCAGGACAATGTCGGCGGCATTTCCCGCGAAAACGGCAGTCTGGTGTTCGATGCGGACTTCGCCTTCACCAAAAACGGCGTGTACACCGTGGTCTACAACAACGCGGGCGCGCTGCTGGCCGGGCAGCTGCCGCTGTCCTTCCCCGAGGGCGTAGGTTTTGAAAACGGCACGACCCGCCCGGTCGAGGGGACGGACGGGGACTTTTATGTGCTCGACCTGCGCCTGCCCTTCGGCTGGGAGGACGCGGTCTGGGTGCGCGGCATTACGGCCGCGCCCGACGTGGCCGACGTGCTCGACGACCTGACCGGCATCGCGCTGCTGCTGCTGCCGCTGCTGGTCGTAGTCAGCGGCGTGGGCGCGTACCTGCTGGCGCGGTCGACCTTCCGGCCGATCG
This sequence comes from uncultured Agathobaculum sp., assembly GCF_944384735.1. GTDB lineage: Bacteria > Bacillota > Clostridia > Oscillospirales > Butyricicoccaceae > Agathobaculum. Next base: position 20,065 of record NZ_CALWUN010000016.1, read on the forward strand.
ACCGCATCATCCGCGCGGCCGAGACGATCGGCGAGGGGCGCGACCTGTCGCGCCGCATCGGCCTGCCGCCCGGCCGGGACGAGATCAGCCGGCTCGGACAGGCGTTCGACGGCATGTTCGGGCGGCTGGAAGCCTCCTTCGAGGCTGAAAAACAGTTCACCTCGGATGCGTCGCACGAGCTGCGCACGCCGACCGCGGTCATCCTCGCCCAGTGCGAAGACGCGCGGCGGCACGCCGAGACCCCGGCGCAGTATGCGCAGGCCATCGACGTGATCGAGCGGCAGGCGCGCCGGATGTCCGACCTGATCGCCAAGCTGCTGCAAATGACCCGGCTCGATCAGGGCACGCAGCGCGCGTCGTTCGAGCGCGCCGACCTGAGCGGGCTGGCCGAGGTCATCTGCGCCGAGCAGCCCGGCCTGCCGCCGGAAGCCGTGCTGGAAACCGATATCCAGCCCGACGTCGAGGCCGATTTCGACGTGACGCTGGTCAGCCGCCTGCTGCAAAACCTGCTGAACAACGCCGTGCGCTACGGCGGCGGGCACATCCTTGTGACCCTGCGCCGCGACGGTGCGGACGCGGTGCTGTCCGTGCGGGACGACGGCCCGGGCATCCCCCCGGAGCAGCAGGACAAGATCTGGCAGCGGTTCTATCAGGCGGACGCGTCCCGCAGCGGCGAAAACGGCGCGGGGCTCGGCCTGCCGATGGTGCGGCAGATCGCCGCGCTGCACGGCGGCACGGTGACGCTTGCCAGCGCGCCCGGCCGGGGCAGCTGTTTTACCTTCCGTTTCCCGGCGGAGCGGCCTTCATGACGGCAGACAAGGCGGCGCAGGGCATGTCCCGGCGCCGCTTTAAAAATTTTTTGAAAAGTTCTACCCTTTTAATGGAGTTTTAATATTCGCCTGGTATGATAAAGGCACAACAACGGAAAGGACGTGACCGAATGAAAAAGCAAATGGTGGTTTTCGCAGCATCCGCGGCGCTGGCCGCGCTGCTGACCGGCTGCGTATCGACTCAGGGCAGCGCGCAGATGAACTATATCGGCGCGGAGGCCGCGAAAAATATGGCGGCGACAGCCGCCCAGGTCAACAAGGACGACGCGGTATTCACCGAGGCGGCGCTGGGTGAAAAGAACGGCACGATGTATTACGACGTCGAGTTCACCGCAGGCGGCACGGAATACACCTACGCGATCGACGCGCTGACCGGCGCGGTGATCGAGTCGGGCAGCCAACAGGCGCAGGGTTACGATCCGGCAAAGCCGGACGGCGCACAGACTGGCACGGCCGGCGCGGTCGATGAGGCACAGGCCAAGCAGATCGCGCTCGAGCACGCGGGCGTGGCGGAATCCGACACCGCGTTCCTGCTGGTGCAGCCCGACTATGAGGACGGCACAGCGGTCTACGATGTCGAGTTCTATGTCGCCGCGACAAACACCGAGTACGACTACGAGATCGACGCCGCGACCGGCGCTATCCGCAGCTACGATTACGATGCGGAGAATTACAGCGGCACGCAGACCACAGGCGGCGAAACCAAGACCGAGGCCGAGGTGCAGGCGATCGCGCTGGCCAAGGTGCCCGGCGCGACGGCAAACGATATCCGCATGACGCTCGACCGCGACGACGGCAAGCTGCGGTACGAGGGCAAGATCATCTACGACGGCATGGAGTACGAATTTGAAATCGACGCTTACAGCGGCGCCATCCTCGAATGGGACGCAGAGTCGGTTTTTGATTGACACACAGACAGCAAAGGGAGGAATTTGACATGAAAAAATTGATTTGCACCATGGCGATGGCCGCGCTGCTGTGCGGCGCGGCGGGCGCGGCGCAGGGCGCGTACACCGTCACCGCCGAGCTCAGCCCGGATATCCACGTCATCATCGACGGCGCCGAGCGCATTTTTTACAATGTGCAGGGGCAGGAAGTGCACCCGATCAGCTATGCGGGCACGACCTATGTGCCGATTCGCTCGATCGGCGAGCTGATGGACAAAAACGTCAACTGGGATGAGTCGACGAGCACCGCCACCATCGGCGGCGCGCGCGTCACGCCGGACGCGACCGGCACGCCGGATGCCAACGCGGTGACGCAGGATATCACGCTGCGCATCGAGCCGGGCTACACCATCGTCATCGACGGCACGGCGCGCACCTTCTACAACGTCAACGGCCAGAAGGTCGACCCGGCGCTGTACAACGGCTCGATCTACCTGCCCATCCGCGCCATCGGCGAGATCATGGGCAAGACGGTCGGCTGGGACGAGGCGACCCAGACCGTGACGCTGACCGCGAACGCGCCTGACGGCACCGTGACCGATTTCGACACCGAAAACCAGACCGGCACCACCGGCACGACCACGCCGGGCGGCTCGGTGACGCTCGAGCAGGCCAAGCAGACCGCGCTGAACCACGCGGGACGCGCGGCGGCCGACGTGACCTTCACCCAGCAGACGACCGACCGCGACGACGGCCGTCTGGTATACGAGATCGAATTCATCTACCGCACGGGCACGAACAGCTACATCGAATATGATTACGAGATTGACGCGACGACCGGCGCGGTGCGCAGCTACCAGCAGGAGACCAAGGGCCAGAGCGGCACGGGCAGCCAGTCCGGCACGATCACCGAGGCGCGCGCCAAGGAGATCGCCCTCGCCCGTGTGCCGGGCGCGACGACGTCCAACATCTACGGCTTCGAACGCGACTGGGACGACGGCCGCTGGGAGTACGAAGGCAAGATCATCTACAACGGCATGGAGTACGAGTTCACGATCGACGCGACGACCGGCACCGTGACCGATTGGGATGTCGAGTCCATTTACCATTAACACGGGTTGCGCGCAGACAGCATGATAACAGGCAACAGCCGGGGCAGAACGCCCCGGCTGTTGCCTGTTATCCGGATGTACACCCGTTTTCGCGCGCAAGCATGCTTTTCCGCCGCCCCTTTTTTGCACGGCGCGGATGTGATACAATAAAGGCGTAACGCCATGGCGAAGGGATGCGGTGCGGCATGCGGACGGACGGACGCGGCAGACAGATTTGGAAAAATATCTTTGACCTGCTGGACAGGCGGCATAAGCGGCGGTTTTTGTGGATTGCGGTCATTTTAGCCGTGTCCGCGGTGCTCAGCCAGCTGACCCCGCTGGCCGTCGGCTACCTGACCGACCATGTGCTGGCCGGCGGGCGCACGGATTTCCTGTCCGTCGTGCCGATCTTGCTGGTCATCCTGGTCGTCAATGTGGTCAACGAGGTGATCAAGGTCGTGCGGCGGCTGATGGTCGAGGACACGGCCACGCAGGCCGAAAAAAGCGCGCGCGGCCGCGCGACCGCGTCGCTGCTGCACGCGCCGCTGTCCTATTTCCGCGCGCACATGACCGGCAACATCCACGGACGGCTCAACCGCAGCCTGGAGGGCACGGTCAAGCTGGTCAAGCTGCTGTTTATGGACTTTGCGCCCGCCGTCACCACCGGCGTCGCCGCTATCGTGACCATTTTCGTGCAACTGCCCGCGCCGGTCGCGGCGCTGGTCATCCTGGTCATCCCGGTCGGCACGTTCATCGTGCTGCGCCAGATCGGCACGCAAAAGGGCATCCGCGTCGAGCTGATGGAGACCAAGGCCGACATGGACGGCACGATGGTCGAGCTGCTCGGCGGCATCGAGACCATCCGCGCGCTCGACAGCGCGCAGGCCGAAAGCGACCGCATCGGCGTGCGCTCCGAGCAGCTGCGCCGCAAGGAAATGCGCCACCACAAGGCGATGGCGCTGTACGACTGCCTGAAATTCGTCAACGAAGCATTTTTCAGCGTGCTGGTCATCGGACTGTCCGTGCTGCTGGCCGCAAACGGGGTCATTACGGTCGGCACCGTGCTGACCGCCTACCTGTGCTTCACCCAGCTGACCGGCCCGCTGCGCGAGCTGCACCGCATCCTCGACGAATTTTCCGAGTGCGTCGCGCTGGCCGACGACTATTTCCGCATGATCGCGCTGCCGCTCGACTTTTCCTATCAGCAGCCGCTGGACAGGTCGGACGCGCGGCCGGTCTCCAACGATGTGCAGGTGTGCAGCGTGCGCTTCCACTACCCGGAAAAGCCCGACCGCCCCATCCTGCGCGATATCGACCTGACCATCCCGGCGGGGCGGTTCATTGGCATCGCCGGGCCGAGCGGCTGCGGCAAGTCGTCGCTCATCAAAGTGCTCGACAAGCTCGAGCAGGCGGCGGGCGAGGTGCGCATCGGCGGCGCGCCGCTCGAGCTGCTGTCCCGCGCGACGCTGGCCGAATATGTCGCGCTCGTGCCGCAGACGCCTTTCCTGATCGCAGACACGGTGTTCCACAACATCTGCTACGGCCTGCGGCGCGAGGTCACGCTCGACGAGGTGTGCGAGGCCGCACGCAAGGCTAACATTGCCGCCGACATCGAGGCCATGCCGCAGGGGTACGACACCCCGCTGTCCGAGGGCGGCGCCAACCTGTCGGGCGGGCAGCGGCAGCGCATCGCGCTGGCGCGCATTTTCCTGAAAAAGCCGCGCGTGCTCATCCTCGATGAGGCGACCTCGGCGCTCGACAACACCTCGGAAAAGCATGTGCAGGCCGAGATCGAGCGCATGATGCGCGATTACGGCACGACGGTCATCTCCATCGCCCACCGGCTGACCACGCTGCAAAACTGCGATGAAATCCTTGTGATGGCGCAGGGCGAGATCGTGCAGCGCGGCAGCTACCAGACGCTGCTGGATACGCCGGGTATTTTCCGGGACATGGCGCAGGGCGTGCTGAAATAAGAAAAACGGCAAAAACCCGGTGCAGCTTGGCTGCACCGGGGGTGAGGCTGTCGAAAAACATAGTTTTCGACAGCCTCTCGATCGAACCACGCTTCCGATCGAATTAAATGTATCAAAAAAGCGGGCACGGCCCAGGCCGCCTTCTCTTGGCCTGCGGCCAATTCACCTTGAAGCTCGCTTTTTTGATGCCGCTCACAGAGCGGCTGAACAATGCGCGACACGCATTTCATCGCCGCACAGCGGCGGAATGTGGTTTCGCGGGCTACGGCCTGCGGCGCGAGAACTTTATCGACAAGCTGAAACCCGGTGCAGTTTGGCTGCACCGGGTTTTTCATGCTCTTTGCTGTTATGCGGTCACGCCGACGGTGGCAGGCACCTCGACCTGCTCATAGACGATGCTGATGATCGACAGCACGACCAGCGCGGTCGCGCGGCAGATATTGATCAGGTCGTCGTTAATGCCGTGGCGGCGGCCCGGCGCGCGGTAGGCGTTGTGCATCGACGTGATGCGCGCAATCAGCGCGTCCACCGTGACCGGCGGGATGATCGGGCTGGCCCACTGTTCAAAGCGCGCCTCGGTCATGCGGCGGCGGATGACAAGCGCCACGCGCTTTTCATACACATAGTGCGCCAGCAGGTTGCGCTCATAAATATCGTCGTTGTGCGGATAGGTGAAAAAGTCCGTGATGTAATGGCAGATCTCGCCCAGATCGACCGACAGTTCCCGTCCGTTGACCGGGCCGATGGTATATTTCTCGGTGAAAACACGGATCTTTTCCATTACTTCGTCCATCATAATGGACGGGTTATGCCGCTTGGTCAAATAAGTGCCGGTCAGGTCGGGCTTGAGGTTACCGTACACAAAGCCGCCCTGATCGAACGTAACGCCGCACACCTGCTCGACATAATCCATCAACAGGTTGGCAACGCGAATATGAGAAACCGAATCCATCAGCAATCCTCCAGACGGAACACAGAAATTCTTAACGAGCCCTTAACGATGGGGTTCCATCTGCAACTCCCCCAAAACAATGCAATTATATCACAAAATTTTCGCCCTGTCTCGGCTTTTCTGAAAATGTCATAAAATCAACATAATTTCTGCACTTTCAACGGATTGCCTTGCCGGGTAAAGAAAATTTTGGTTATCTTGCCCGGAAGGCTTCGCTCCGGAAGCCGATTTTTCCCGCAAGCGCCTGCCGCAGCCGCTGGCACATGGCCTCGCGGTCGCGGTTGAGCGTGCCGGCCAGGTTGACGTAGTTGGAGGCGTGGTTGGCGCGGAACACGCTGCCCTCGGCGTCGATATGCTCGAGCAGCACGAGCGTTTCCTGCGCGATCTCGACCGGGTTCATCAGGTAGAAGCGACCCTGCTGCCAGTCGCGCATGAGCGGCGTTTCCAGTTCGAACAGCAGCGTCAGCAGGCCGATGTACTCGGGCTTCATGCGCGAGAGCGCGGCGGCGGTCTGGACGGCGTGCTCCTCGGACAGCTCGAGCGAGCCCAGCCCCGCGATGCAGGTGACCGACAGCTTCATGCCCGCGGTTTTGACCATCAGGCCGGCGCGCACGATCTCGTCGGCGGTTTCGCCCTTGTTGACGCGGCGCAGCACCTCGTCCGAGCCAGACTCCAGCCCGAGGTAGATCATTTCCAATCCCAGTTCGTGCAGCAGGTTGAGCTCCTCCTGTTTTTTCACGAGGATGGACGCGGGCGAGCCGTAGCTGGTCACGCGCTCGCACTCGGGGAATACCTGCCGGATGTAGCGCAAAATTTCGGCCATGTGTTCGGCGCGGCACATCAGCGCGTCGCCGTCAGCAAGAAAAATGCGGCGCACATTGGGGTACATGCGGCGCGCGACGTCGAAATCGTGCTTAACATCCTCGATTTTGCGCACACGGAACTGCTTTTCCTTGTACATATCGCAGAACGTGCATTTGTTGTGGCTGCACCCGACCGTCACCTGCACGATCAGGCTGTACGCCTCGGAGGGCGGACGGAACACGCGGCCTTCATATTCGATCATGGGGATTTTCCTCCTCCCGTTTTGGCAAAAAATCAGCGGGCGGAGGGGGAAGCCTTCGCCCGCTGTCCGGTTTATTCGTCGTCGGCCTCGGCCGCAGCCGCCGGTTTTTCGGCCGCCGGTTCGACTTCCGCGTCCGCCGCATCGGCGGCGTCGTCCAGCGTATCCTGATAAGCGTCGTCCACCGAGGCGCATTCCTCCGCGCAGGCGCAGGAGGCGCAGTCGGACTCGGCGCGCATCATTTCCTCCAGCTCGTCCATGGCCTTGAGTTCGGCCTCGTGGTATACCTCTTCCTCGCGCTTTTTCTGCAGCAGCACGAGCGCCGCCGTCGCGCCGGCCGCACACGCAATGCTGGTCAGCAGCAGGGTCGCTTTGATCTTGGTCGAATTTTTCAAAGAGTCCACTTCCTCTCAAAGTGATGCCGAATATTTGTTTTTACTTTATCATACAGGCGCGGCAAAGTCAATGCCGGGACGGTCATTTCCCGCGCTGCCCGGCGCAGAAATCCGATGCAGCGCAGGAAAAAAGCGCCGCGCATCCGCAGGCGGTTCGGCCTGCCGCAGATGCGCGGCGCAACGGGGGGAGGTGGTGTCAGATCAGGGTGAGCAGCTTGGCAAATTCCGCGCGGGTAAAGCTGCCCATCGGCTGGAAGGAACCGTCCGCATAGCCGCCGAACAGCCCTTCCTGCTTGCACAGCACGACCGCTGCGCGCCGGTCTGCCGGGATGTCGGCGGCATCGGTGAACGCCGCGATCCCGGTTTCGACCGTTTCATCGTCCGGCAGCACCGCGCCGCGCTGCACGAGCAGGTTGGCGAACAGCTGCGCCGCGTCCGCGCGCGCGACCGGCTGGTCGGGCTGGAAGCTGTCGGCCAGGCCGTCCAGCAGCCCGGCTGCCGCGACCGCGCTGACCTCGGCGGTGTACCATGCGTCCGCGGGCAGGCCGTCCATCGGCGTTTCCGCCGCGGGCAGCGACAGGCTGCGCGCAACCGTCGCGCACACCTCGGCCTGTGTGATCAGCTCATCCGGACGGAACAGGCCGTCCGCGCCCTGCATCAGCCCCTTGTCCGCGACCGTCTGGATGTATCCCGCCGCCCAGTGTGTAGCCTGCACATCGGAAAATCCGGCCACCGTGGTTGCGGAACGGATATAAGGCGTGTGCAGCGCCTGATAGCAGTCGCTGTCCTTTTCCAGCACGCTGTCCAGCTGTTCAAACGTCAGCAGGTAGCTTTCGGTATAGGCGCGGCGGGTGTCGCTTTCGTATTCGTTATAGAAGAAGGTCACGCCCTCTGTACTCATACGCGGGAAGGAGTACAGGTAGATCGGGTGCTCATCCGGCAGCAGGCGCTGCACGGTCGACATATAGCTGCTGACGAACAGGTCGCCGATCTGGTACTGCGTGCCCGTGCGCAGGTCGAACGCAAGGCTGTTGTTCCACACCGACGCGCCCGCACCCTTGCCGCTGATGCAGTTCGCCCACACGACCAGCACCGAACCATCGACCGACGCGCCGTAGCTGCCCTCAAGCGCCTCGTACTCAGCCGTCACCGACGGCCCCTTGAGGAAAAACGCGCGGATGGCGTCGTTGATGGATTTCTGCACGGTCTCGTCGGGCAGGCCGCTGATCTCCGGGAAATCGACGTTCCAGCCGTGCTCGGTGCCGTCCGTCTGGTAGCCCATGAACTTTTCATAGTGCACGGTTTTGGCCGTGATGCCGTTGCCCAGGTCGAACGAATCGGGCTGCGCGCTCAGCGTCTGGCCGGTGGACAGGTTGATATAGCGCAGCTGACCGTCCTGCGTGACGCGCGCGACGTTTTCGCTCAAAATCGTCGGGTTTTCGGCGTTTTTCAGGTTGGCGAAGTAGCCGCCGTTTTTCTTGAAGAAAATCAGGCTGCCGTCCTCGGTGCCGTGCCACGACAGGCCGTAGCGCAGCTCGGTGAAGCCGCCGACATAGCTGCTCGTGCGGTAGGCGATGTTGCCGTCCGCGTCGACTGCGGCGGCCGAGCCGTCCTCACTGCGGGCGGCGTACAGCCCCCCGCCCATGTAGGACAGATAGTAGTAGGTCGGTTCGGTCAGCAGGCGGCCGGTGGTATCCATCAGCCCCCAGCGGTTGACCTGCTGCACCATCGCCACGCCCTCATGGAAGGCGGAAATGGATTTATAGAGGAATTCGGTCAGGTATTCGCCCGTGGAGAGCGAGTACAGCGCCTGATTGGCGCCGTTGGACAGCACGACCGTGTCCCCGGCGTAGATCGTCATATAAACCGGCTGCACGCCGCTTGGCAGCGTGTAGAGCACGCTGCCCTCGGCATCAAGGGCGACGTACTGCCCTTCGGCCGTGCGCACCAGCGCGCGCCCGTCGGAAAACACACCGGCTTCGGCAAACTCGCCCGCAAAGGCGGCGGTGCCGTCCTGCCGGACGTAGGAATACAGGCCGGAGGCCGGGCTTTGGCACAGCAGCAGGCCGTCCGAGAAAAAGCCGACCGCGCCCGCATACGAGCCGGTCTGCTCGCCCGTCAGCGTGTAGTACACGCTGTGGTCGGGATAGCGGTAGGCGACCGCGTCGTCGGAAAACTCGACCGACTGCGGCGCGTCCAGATAGGGTACGACCAGATGCCCCTCGCGGTCGATGACCGCGGTCTGCCACTTGTCGTTCTCGACCGCGGCAAGGCCGCAGCTTGCAAATTCATCCGCCTGTGTGTAGGCGTAGGGCAGCACGGCGCGCCCCGTCTCATCCAGATAGCCGTAGCGCGTCACACCGTCCACGCCGGTGCGCTGCGCGGGGAAGATCGTACCGGCGGCCGCCGCGCCGGTCAGCATCAGGCAAGCCGCAAACAGGGCGGCAATGGTTTTTTTTAGCATCGTTGTATCCATCCTTGGGGTTCTTGATGCTTAAATTATACCGTTTTCCGGCATTTCGCTCAATAGAAGGCGGGAAAGTGTAACATTGGTGACATGCGCGCGCGGAATATTACAATTGTGTTGCACCTGTCCGCAGCCTGCGCGCGCCCGCACGGATGATGTGCGCGGCATGCAGACAGCAAGGGGCTGCCGTGCATTGCCGGCAGCCCCGTTTTTGTTATTCGGTTGGCGGTTCGGGGGTGTTTTCCGCGCCGGACGCGCCCTCTGCGCCCGGTTTGCGGCGGCGGCGTCCGCCCCGGCGGCGGCGACGGCGCGGCGCGCCTTCCGCGCCTGCGGTTTCGGCAGCCTCCTCGGGCTCCCCGTCGGCCGGTGCGTCCTCCTGCTCCGGCTTTGCCGCCTTGGCGGCCTGCGCAGCGGCCTGTTCCATGCGGCGGCGCTCCTCGGCCATCGCGGCGGCGTTCTGCCGGTTGCGGCACGCACCCTTGACCACGCAGCAGTCCACGCACTGGAACTCGGTCAGTGTATGGTCGGGGCTGTCGTCCAGCTGCACCTTGCAGGCGCCGCGCAGCATCTGGGTGGAGATCACCTTGCCGCGCCCCTCGGGCGTATCGACCACGCTGCCCTGCCGGGGCGTGACCTTTTGCAGCTCGGCATAGGCCTCGTGCTCGTATTTCAGGCAGCACATCAGACGGCCGCACACGCCCGAGATCTTGGCCGGGTTGAGCGACAGGTTCTGATCCTTGGCCATGTTGATCGAAACCGGGTGGAAATCCTCCAGATACGAGCAGCAGCACAGCTCGCGCCCGCAGGTGCCCAGCCCACCGATCATCTTGGCCTCGTCGCGCACGCCGATCTGGCGCAGCTCGATGCGCGTGCGGAACACGCCCGCCAGGTCCTTGACCAGCTCGCGGAAGTCGACGCGGCCGTCGGCGGTGAAGTAAAACAGCATTTTGTTCATGTCGAACGTGCACTCGGCCGCGACCAGGTTCATCTCCAGCCCGCGCTCCTCGATCTTGCGCTTGCAGATGATAAACGCGTCGTCCGCGCGTTTTTTGTTGCGCGCGACCGTCTTTTTATCCGCCTCAGTCGCCACGCGCACCATGCGCTTGAGCGGCTGGACGACCGTCTGGTCGGGCACCTCGGTGTTGCCCTGCACGCACTGGCCGTATTCCAGCCCGCGCGCGGTCTCCACGATCACGTCCTCGCCCGCGGCGACGGTCACGTCCTGTGGGTCGAAATAATACATTTTCCCGCCCGTTTTGAAACGGACTCCAATAATCGTCGTCAAAAAGTGATCCTCCTGTATCATAGAAAGCAGATGCGCCATGCGTCGGCGGTCAGCGCGTTCGTGACGGCCGCGGCCGCGGCGTTGCGCGATACGCGGCCGATCAGCACGCCGGTAAAATCGTAAAGCCGCAGCAGCCTGTCCGCCCCGACCGTCTGCGCGAGCGCCTGCGTCTGCTGCCGCAGCGCGCCCTCGATGGGCGGCTGGGGCAGTCCCTTGGCGGCGAACACCGCGTCGCGCAGCGCGCTTTGCAGCACGCCGAGCACGCCGATGAGCGCCCGGCGCGGCGTTTTTTCCAGCCCGAGCGCGGCCAGCATCATCTTGTCCTCGCGCCGCCCTGCGACCGCCTCCAGATAGGGCGCGAGCAGCGCCGCGGCCTCGGCGGTGTCCGGCGCGGCCTCGCCCGCCGGGGCGAGCGCGAACTTGGTGCAGCGCGAGCGCACGGTCTGCAAAAGGGTGTCCGGCTGCTCGGCTGTCAGCACGAAAAAGGCGTAGGCCGGCGGCTCCTCCAGCTCCTTGAGCAGCGCGTTCTGCGCCATGGGGTTTAAGTTGTGCGCGTGCCGGATGATGGTCACGCGGCGCGCGCCGTCATTCGGCACGACCGCGTTTTCCGCCTTGATACGGCGTGCAAGGTCGACCTTCAGCTCGTTTTCGCCCTCGTCGATGACCAGCAGGTCAGGGTGCACGCCCTGCTTTGCCTTGCGGCAGGACAGGCACGTCCCGCACGGGCGTGCGCCGTCCCCCTCGCACAAAATGCCCGCCGCGACCGTGTCGGATACCGCCGCCAGCGCCGCCGGGTCGTCGCCCGACAGCAGCACGGCCTGCGGGAATCGGCCGGCAAGCGCCCGATGCAGCGCGTCGTGCAGCGCCCGGCCGCCGGGCAGGTGGTCAAAGGCGGTCACAGCTTTTCAAAACGCTCGACGTTGAGCACAAATACGGTCGCGCCGCCGACCTCGACCTGCACGGGCGTGGACGGGAAAAAGCCCATGCCCAGCTCGGCGGTCGTCGGGATGATCTGCCGGCGTGTGGAGGAATGCTCGCGGATGATGTCGAAGCACTCGTCGAGCTTGGCCTCATCCAGGCCGATCAGCACGGTGACGTTGCCGGCCTTGAGGAAGCCGCCCGTCGTCGCCAGCTTGGTGATCTGGAAGCCCGCCTTCATCAGCGCGTTGATCACATCCTGGGCATCATCGTAATTGATGATCGCAAGTACCATTTTCATAGCAAAATGTCCTCCCTTTGCGGTGAATCAGCCGATCACGACCGTGATCTCGCTGATCTCATTGTACCATCTTTCGCGGATAAGTTCAATGTGCGCGCGGCTAATTTTCTCACCCGGCCAGAGCAGCGGCACGCCGGGCGGGTAGGGCGTGACCGGGCGCGCGCACACCAGCCCCTCGGCATCCGCCGGGTGGACGCGGCCGGTTTTGGAAAACCATGCGTCGCGCACGCGCATCACCCGTTCAGCGGGCGGGAAGGGCACGCAGGCGGGCGGCCCCTCGGCCGGGCTGCGGCGCAGCGCGATCCGACGCAGCCCGCGGCGCAGCCGGTGCAGCGCCGGGCCGGAGTCCGCACAGGTCAGGATGAACACCACGTTGCGCGCGTCGGCCATCTCGCAGGCAACGCCGCACTCGCTCCATAGCATGTCGGCCAGACGGCGGCCGGTCACGTCGGTGCCCGCCGTGCAGATGGTCAGGCGGCAGGGGTCGAGCGCCGGGTAGTCGGCCATGACGAGCGGCAGGAAGCAGGTGCGCCGCGCGACGTAATCGCGCAGCGCGCCGCAGGTTTCGGCCGCGCGGTGGTAGGCCGCGCGGCCCGGCCCCTCGACATAGGCGCGGGCGAGGTCGATCGACGCCATGATCGGGTAGGACGGGCTGGATGTGCCGAACAGCGCGGTGTTTTCCCGCAGCGCCGGTTTGTCCGCGCCCGCGCCAACCAGCAGCACCGCGCCCTGCCCAAGGCAGGGCAGCGTTTTGTGCATGCTCAGCACGGCGTAGTCCGCGCCCTCGGCCACCGGGGCGGGCAGGCCGACGGCGGGGAAGTGCGCGCCGTGCGCGCCGTCGACCAGCAGCGCCTTGCCATAGGTGCGGCACAGGTCGGCAAAGGCCGGGATGGCGCGGCGGATGCCGTAATAGGTCGGCGAGGTGATGAAAACGGCCTTGATCTCGGGGTGCTGCTGCAAGGCCGCCTCGGCCTCGGCGGGCGACAGCGCGCCCGAAATGGCAAACGGCTCGACCAGCGGCGCGGTGAGGAAATAGGGCGTGATATCGAGCAGCGCGCAGGCGTGGCAGGCCGACTTGTGGCACTCACGGTCGAGCAGCACCGCACCGCCGCGCCCGACCGCAGTGGCGAGCATGGCAAGGATGCCCTGCGTCGACCCGCCGGTCAGGAAAAAGCAGTCGGCCGCGCCGAAATAGAGCGCCGCGGCGACCTCGGCGTCGCGGATCGGGCCGTCGCCCAGATAGAGGTTGCCCGTACCATAGGTTTCGGTAAAGTCGATCGAAAAAATCTCGGCATAACTGTTGAACACCGGCTCGCCCTTGTGGCCGGGCATGTGGAACCGCGCCGAATCGCCGGTCGCGAGCAGCTGCAGCGCATGGAACAGCGGCGCGCCGGTGAACGGCAGCAGGCGGTTGATCTGCCGGTGGGTCAGCTGGGGGCGCGGGTGCGCCTGTCGGCGGCGGAGCATAACATCCTCCCCTTCCCTTGCGCGCAGCCAGCCTATGGGGGTGCGCGCCGTCGTTTTCTTCTGCTTTTCAGTATACCACATCGGGCAAACGGCTTGCAAACCCCGTCTTGCGGGCACAAAACCGCGCCTTTGCGCAAAGGTGCGCGCACTGTCCATAATGTGCAGACATTCGTCTTTTGACGACGGATTTTTGTTTTAATTTCCCGTAGTAAATCCCTTTTGCATATATTATAATGGATATTGCATTCCTATACGGGAATAGCACGTTTGATTATTGAAAGGCAGGTAACTATCACTATGGCTGACAATCGTATTTACAATTTCTCCGCAGGCCCCTCCATGCTTCCGGTGCCCGTGCTCGAGCGCTGTGCTTCCGAAATGCTGAATTATAAGGGTTCCGGCATGTCCGTCATGGAGATGAGTCACCGATCTAAGGTATACGACGCCATCATCAAGGAAACCGAGGCCGCCATGCGCCGCGTGCTGTCCATCCCGGACAATTACAAGGTTTTGTTCCTGCAGGGCGGCGCGACGACCCAGTTCGCCGCGATCCCGATGAACCTGATGAAGACCGGCAAGGCCGACTACGCCATCACCGGTAACTTCGCGAACAACGCCTACAAGGAAGCCGTCAAATTCGGCGACATCCATGTCGCGTTCTCGTCCAAGGCGGATAACTTCGACCGCGTGCCGACGCAGGCCGAGCTGGATATCCGCCCGGACGCGGATTACTTCTATATCTGCGCCAACAACACCATCTACGGCACCGAGTGGCAGTACGACCCCGAGACCCCGGCGGGCGTGCCGCTGGTGGCCGACATGTCCTCGAACATCCTGTCCAAGCCGGTCGACGTATCCAAGTATGGCGTCATCTACGCGGGCGCGCAGAAGAACATGGGCCCCGCGGGCGTGACGGTCGTCATCGTGCGCGAGGATTTGCTGGGCAGCTATCCGCTCGAAAAGTATCCGGTCATGCTCGACTGGAAGACCATGGCTGACAAGGAATCCATGTACAACACGCCCCCCACGTACGGCATCTATGTGCTCGGCCTGGTGCTCGAGTGGGTCGAGCAGATGGGCGGCGTCAAGGCGATGCAGGAGCTGGCCGCCAAGCGTTCCGGCCTGCTGTATGACTACCTCGACAGCCAGGATTTCTACAAGGCGGTCGCGGAAAAGGCGTCCCGCAGCCACATGAACGTCACCTTCCGCACCGGAAACGACGAGCTGGACGCCAAGTTCGCCAAGGAATCCGCGGCGGCAGGCATGTCCAACCTCAAGGGCCACCGCTCGGTCGGCGGCATGCGCGCGTCGATCTACAACGCGATGCCGGTCGAGGGCGTCGAGTACCTGATCGACTTTATGAAGAAGTTCGCGGCGGAAAACGCCTGACTTCTTTATCGGGGGTATCCAATCCCCCTTTGCCCTTTCCGAGTGATACACAAGATAAGAGGAGTGCTTCCCATGTACAACGTAAAGCTTTACAATAAGATTTCCAAGGTCGGGCTGGAAAAGCTCGACCCCGCCAAGTACACCTGCGCGGAGGATTTCGCGGACTACGACGCGGTGCTTGTCCGTTCGGCCAAGCTGCACGACGTCGAGTTCCCCAAGAACCTCAAGTGCATCGCGCGCGCGGGCGCGGGCGTCAACAACATCCCGCTCGACCGCTGCGCGCAGCAGGGCATCGTCGTGTTCAACACGCCGGGCGCCAACGCCAACGCCGTCAAGGAGCTGGTCGTGTGCGCGCTGATGCTCGCTTCCCGCAAGATCGTGCAAGGCGCCAACTGGGTGCAGTCGCTCGCGGGCACGCCGGACATCGGCCCGGCGGCCGAAAAGGGCAAGGCGACCTACGCCGGCCCGGAAATCGCGGGCAAGCGTCTGGGCGTCATCGGTCTGGGCGCGATCGGCGTCAAGGTGGCCAACGCCGCGGTCGGCCTCGATATGGAGGTCTGGGGCTATGACCCGTACCTGTCGGTCGACGGCGCGCTTAGCTTGTCCCGTTCGGTCAAGCACGTCACCGAGCTCGACCAGATTTTTGCAAACTGCGACTATATCACCATCCACGTCCCGCTGACGCCGGACACCAAGAACACCATCTGCGCCGCGTCCATCGCCAAGATGAAGGACGGCGTGCGCATCATCAACCTTGCGCGCGGCGAGCTGGTCGACACCAAGGCGATGGCCGAGGCGCTGGAGAGCGGCAAGGTCGCGGCCTATGTGTCCGACTTCGCCTCCGACGAGATCCTTGCCCAGCCCAATGCCATCACGCTGCCGCACCTCGGCGCCTCTACGCCCGAAAGCGAGGATAACTGCGCGATGATGGCCGTCAAGGAGATTTCGGATTACCTCGAGCACGGCACCATCCGCAACTCGGTTAACTTCCCGAGCCTCAAGGTGCCGTACGAGGGCGGCTACCGCATCTGCATGATCCACAAGAACATCCCGAACATGATCGCGTCGATCACTGCGGCGGTCAAGTGCAACATCGAGAACATGGGCAACCGCTCCAAGGGCGATTACGCCTATACCATCATCGACACCGCCGAAGCGCCGAGCGAGGCCAACCTCGAGGCGCTGCGCGCGATCGACGGCATGATCTCGATCCGCGCGATCTAACCACCGCACAATATGGCAAACAAAAACACCGTTTCTTTCCGAAACGGTGTTTTTTTGTTATCTTTACTTTTGCTTGACCGCGCCGTCCTTGATGATGTCCCAGTTCTTTCGCAGGTAGTCGTAGCCTGAGTAGATGGTGACAAGCGTGATCACCCAGCCGACAAAGTACACGAACGTCGGATAGCCGTCCGTCCCGGTGAGAAACATCACGGTACTGGTCGCACTGAAGCTGCCGTCGGACGACACCGTCATCGAGTCGAACGCGCCGCTGCCGACTGCACCGATAAAGATATAATACAGATAAATCGCGATGATGCCGCCGATCTGCACGCAGGTCTTGACCTTGCCCGTCCATGTTGCGGCGAGCACGCGGCCCTTGTTGGCCGCGACAACGCGCAGCGAGGTGATGATCAGCTCGCGCGCAAGGATGACGCATACCATCCAGCCCGCCATCGCGCCTTGCTCGGCAAACAGCACGAGCGCGGACGACACGAGCAGCTTGTCGGCCAGCGGGTCGACGAACTTGCCGAAGTCGGTCACCTGATTGTACTTGCGGGCGACGTAGCCGTCGAGAAAGTCGGTGAAGCTCGCCACACAGAACAGCACGAGCGCGACGACCGTCGCCGTCGGGAAGTGGAACGTCGGGATAAACGTTTGCGCCGTAGCTTCCTTATCAAAAATGGCCATCGGCTGCGAGGCGAAATACAGGAAAAACGGGATCATCGCAATGCGGGTCAGCGTGATCTTATTGGCTGTTGTCATTTTTTATTCCCCCTTTTGCCGGACGCCGAGCAGGTCGGGCCCGAGGCTCTCGGTGATGCGCACGCGCACCAATTCGCCCTCCTGCGGCCCGTCGTCCGCTTCAAAATACACATGGCCGTCGACCTCGACCGAGTCGGCGTAGGTGCGGCCAAACCACAGCTGCTGCTCGTCGTCCCAGCCCTCGCACAGCACGTCCATCGTTTCGCCGTGGCGCGAGGTGTTATAGTCGTCCAAAACGCCCGACTGCAATTCCTCGACGATCAGGCGGCGCTGCGCCTTCACTTCCTCATCGATCTGGTCAGGCAGTTCGGCGGCCTCAGTGCCCTCCTCGGGCGAAAACTCGAACACGCCGACGCGCTCGATCTGCGTCTCCTGCAGGAAGGTGCAAAGCTCGGCGAACTCCTCCTCGGTCTCGCCCGGCAGGCCGACGATCAGGCTGGTGCGCAGCGTAAGCCCCGGGATGCGGTCGCGCAGCTTTTCGATCAGCGCCGCAAATTCCTCGCCGCCGCCCGGGCGGTGCATCGCACGCAGGATGCGGCGCGACACATGCTGGAGCGGGATGTCGAGGTACTTGACGATTTTCGGCTCGTCCGCGATGACCTCGATCAGTTCGTCCGTGATCTGGTCGGGGTACAGGTAGTGCAGGCGCACCCAAGTGAAGTCCAGCTCGCACAGCGAGCGCAGCAGGTCGGGCAGCAGGCGCTTGTGCTCGGGCAGGTCCATGCCGTATTTGGTGATGTCCTGGGCAATGACGATCAGTTCCTTGACCCCGGCTTCCGACAACTGACGCGCTTCTGCGAGCAGCGCGTCCATTTCCCGCGAGCGGTACGGCCCGCGCAGCTTGGGAATGATGCAGTAGCCGCAGCGGTTGGAGCAGCCCTCTGCGATCTTGAAGTAAGCTGTATAGGGCGGGGTCAGGCGGTCGCGGTCGCCTTCGAGCGCGGCCGACGCCATATCCGCCATGTACGCGGCCTTGTGGCCGCCGAGCGCGGCATTTGCCGCGTCGACGATGTTCTCATAGCTGCCTGTGCCGCAGAGGGCGTCAATTTCGGGCAGCTCCTTTTGCATTTCGTCCGCGTAGCGCTGCACGAGGCAGCCGGTCACGACCAGACCCTTCATTCTGCCGGTCTGCTTGTACTGCGCGGTTTCCAGAATGGTCTCGATGGCCTCGCTCTTCGCGGCCTCGATAAAGCCGCAGGTGTTGACGACGCCGACGTCAGCCTCGGCCATGTCCTCGGTAATATCCCAGCCCGCCGCGCGCAGCAAAGCCAGCATGTGCTCGCTGTCGACCAGATTTTTGGCGCAGCCGAGCGAGATCAATCCGATTTTCGGCATCCGATCTCTCCTCTCTGATTGCTTTCCTTATTATATCGGATATTTCCCGGTTTGTCACGCGAGAAGCGCTTCCATCTCGCCGATGAGCGTATCGAACAGGCGCGTCGCGTCCTCGACCGGGGCGGGGCTTGCCATATCGACGCCCGCGCCGCGCAGCAGCGTCACCGGGTCGGCCGAGCAGCCGCCCGACAGGAAGCCCAGATAGTCGGCAACGGCGCTCTCGCCCTCGCGCAGGATGCGGCGCGACAGCGCGATCGCGGCGGCGTAGCCGGTCGCGTACTGGTAGACGTAGTAGTCATAGTAGAAATGCGGGATGCGCGCCCACTCGAGCGCGATCTCGTCATCGACCACCATGTCCGGCCCGAAATACTGCACGTTCAGGTCTTTATACTGCGCGCACAGCGCTTCAGCCGTCGTGCCCTCGCCGCGCTGGGTCATCTCGTTGACGCGCAGCTCGAACTCGGCAAACATGGTCTGGCGGTACAGCGTGCCGCGGAACTGCTCGAGGAAGTGGTTGATCAGGTACGCGCGCTGCTTCTTGTCCTCGGTGACCGACAGAAGGTACTCCATCAGCAGCGCCTCGTTGCAGGTCGAGGCGACCTCGGCCACGAAGATCACATAGTCCTGATAGGCGGTCGGCTGGTGCTTGTTGGACAAATACGAGTGGATGGCGTGCCCCATCTCATGCACGAGCGTGAACACATCGTCCAGCGTCCCCTTGAAGTTCAAAAGCACAAACGGGTGTACCCGCGCGCCCGCCGAATACGCGCCCGAGCGCTTGCCCTCGTTTTCGTATACATCGATCCAGCCATTGTTGAAGCCCTCGCGCAGCAGGTTCAGGTAGTCCTCGCCGAGCGGCGCGAGCGCTTTGAGGGCGATCTCCTTGGCCTCCTCAAACGTGAATCGCATCTCGACGCCCTCGACGACCGGCACATACAGGTCGTACATGTGCAGCTGGTCGACGCCGAGCGCGCGGCGGCGCAGCGCGACATAGCGGTACATGGGCGCGAACGAGCGGTGCACCGCGTCGATCAGGCTGTGGTAGATGGCGGGGTCGACCTCGGTGCCGTCGAGCGCGGCGGCGAGCGTCGAGGGGTACTTGCGCGCATTCGCAAAGAACAGCAGCTGCTTCATCTGCGCGGACAGGATGGACGCCGCCGTGTTGCGGAACTGGCCGTAGACCGCATAGAGCGAATCGAACGCCGACTTGCGCAGCGTCCGGTCATAGGACTGCATCAGCGGGATATAGGTGCCGTGGGTGACGGGATGGCGGTTGCCGTCCTGGTCCACGGCGTCCGGGAATTTGAGGTCGGCGTCGTTCAGCATCGAGAACACGTCGTCGGGCGCCGCGGCCATCTCGCCCGCGGCCGCGAGCAGCGCCTCCTCCTTGTCCGACAGGACGTGCTCCTTCCGGCGGCGCACGCGGTCGATGTTCCGGCGGTACAGCGCGAGGTCAGGCTGCGCCTGATAGAAGGCCGCGAGCGTGTCGTCCGCGATGGCGAGCAGCTCGGGCGTCTGGAAGGCCGCCGCCGACTGCAATTCGACCGCCAGCCGCGTCACCTGACTGACCATCTCCTGATAGGTCGCGACGCGGGTGTCCTCGTCGCTCTTGCGCTGCGCATAATGCACAAGCGCGTCAAAGGCAAGGCTGATCTCGTCGTCCAGCCGGTAAAAGGCGAGCAGCGTGTCCGCGCTTTCGCTCAGCCGGCCGCGGAATGCCTGCACCTGCGGGATATACGCCTTGGCGTCGGCGAGCGCCGCGCGCCAGTCGTCGTCGGTCGCAAACAGGTCGTGAATTGCCCATTTGTCCTGCGCGGCAACGTCGGCGCGCGCGGGGATCTGCATGGTTTGCATGGAAAAACTTCCTTTCCGGTATGGATTTCAATACCCTATTATGATACCCCAACTGCATGGCGTATGCAAGTTTTTCGAGGAAAACATGCCGCTTGTATCCGGCCGGGCGGCCTGTTGGGCGGCAGGGGGCGATGCTGCGCCGTTTTGCCCCGCAAACGAAAAAGCAGCGTGCCAGGCACGCTGCTTCAGTCTGTCGATAAAGTCCTCGCGCCGCAGGCCGTAGCCCGCGAAACCACATTCCGCCGCTGTGCGGCGATAAAATGCGTGTCGCGCATTGTTCAGACGCTCTGTGAGCGGCATCAAAAAAGCGAGCTTCAAGGTGAATTGGCCGCAGGCCAAGAGAAGGCGGTCTGGGCCGTGCCCGCTTTTTTGATACATTTGATTCGATCGGAAGCGTGGTTCCGATCGAGAGGCTGTCGAAAACTAT
>NZ_CALWUN010000017.1 GCF_944384735.1 uncultured Agathobaculum sp.
GAGGACATCTTTGGGTGGCTCAATTATTCATGAGCGTATCCCTGTCAAATGGCTCACTTTTATATTAGCGTTTACAGGTAGCAAAAGCCCTCAATGAAAAAGGGCTGTTCCAGAGATCCGGCAAGGCATGGACACCAACCACCGTCAACTCAGTATTAAAGAATCCGTTCTATACCGGTAAGCTGCGGTACAATTACAGGGACGAAACAAAGGGCCTGAAACGCTGGTCCGTAAAAGACAAAAGCGAGTAGATCGTGATCGATGACCATCACGATCCGATCGTCACCGAGGAGGAGCAGGAAGCAATCGGCCGCCAGCTTGTAGCAAACCGCAGGACGACGGCAGGACCGAACAGAAGCTACACGCGGGTACATACCCATATTTTTGCCGGCCTGCTGACCTGCGGCTACTGCGGAAAGAATATGTCCGCTACTCTGGATAGGGCGCGGGCAGACGGATGGAGGCCGCCCATCTACAACTGCGTGACGCGACGCAGAGACAATTCGTGCAAGAACAAATATATCTCAGATGTGACGATCGGGCCATTCGTAATGAACTTCATGGCCAATCTCATAAAAGCATCTAAATCGTTCGGCAAGACAACCAGCATAGAGGTGTTCCAGAAGAAGCTGCTGCGCGGCCCGGCATTTTCTGACGTTCTGGAGATTGAGCAGCCCGGCCTATATGCGCTATACTTGATCGTCAGGCGTGGAAAATTTGCGTCGCTGTATCAGATGAAAGATGAAGAAGATACCGAGGATCTGAGCAGCCATGCGATCGAGGAGCGGACGCTGCTCATGTCTGAACGCCGCAGAAAAGAGCGTGCGCTGAAGCGTCTGACATCGGCTTATCTGTATGACGACTCGGGAATCACAGAGCATGAGTTTATAGCCCAGCGTAGGGAGATTTCGGAGTCTCTGGAATCGATCAATGCAAGAATCGCAGAGCTTGACAAAACGATTGCAAACTCCTTCGATCTTTCCGATGACGAGTTCATGGAGAAGACAACTTTTTTCATAATGCGTGAGCAACTGCTGACGCGCCGTTTTATTAACTACCGTACCTTTATCCAGCTCGCAGACCCCAAAATGGTGCGAAATTTTGTCACTTCGGTAATTCAAAACTTTTGTATTTTGGACGGGAAAATCGCCTCCATGACGTTCAAAAATGGGATTGAGCTAAAATTTTTATATCGAGAAAAAGATCAAGAAGTACGCCCTAAAGCCTCGGAATAGAGGTTTTAGGGATTAAAAATGTTAAAAATTGCATCCTTTATCGTATAAGCATGGAATCACCGAACGAGAAAAAGCGGTATTCCTCCGCGATCGCCTGCCGGTAGGCGTCCATCACCATTTCCCGCGTAGCGAAGGCCGAAATCAGCATCATCAGCGTCGACTCCGGCAGGTGGAAGTTGGTCACCAGATGGTCGACCGCCTTGAAGCGGTAGCCCGGATAGATGAAAATATCCGTCCAGCCGGACTGCGCACGCACCGTGCCGTCCTCGTCTGCAATCGTCTCGAGCGTACGGGTGGCCGTTGTGCCGACCGCCCAGATCTTGCCGCCATTTGCCCGCGTGCGGTTGATGAGGTCGGCTGTCTGTTCATCCATCACATAGTATTCCGCGTGCATGACATGATCGGTGATCTCATCCTCCTTGACCGGCCGGAACGTGCCAAGACCGACATGCAGCGTGACAAACGCAAGGTTCACACCTTTGTTTTTCAACTGTTCGAGCAGTTCAGGCGTAAAATGCAGGCCGGCGGTCGGCGCGGCAGCCGAGCCGGGCGTTTTGGAGTAGACCGTCTGGTAGCGCTCCGGGTCGTCCAGCTTTTCCTTGATATAAGGCGGCAGCGGCATGGTGCCGAGCTTGTCCAGGATTTCCAGAAAGATGCCGTCATAGTGGAAGCGGATCAGGCGGTTGCCGTCCGGCTGAACGGACTCGACCGTCGCGGTCAGCAGCCCGTCGCCAAACACCAGCTCGACGCCCTCGCGGGTCTTGCGTCCGGGGCGGGTCAAACATTCCCACAGGCCTTCGCCGCGGTCGACCAGCAGCAGCACCTCGATCGGCGTGGTCTTGCCGACCGCGTGCCCCATCAGGCGCGCCGGGATAACGCGCGAATTGTTAAACACCATGCAGTCGCCCTGCTGGACGTAGTCCAGCAGGTCACGGAAATGGCGGTGCGTCACCGAACCGTCCGCGCGGTCAAGCACCAGCAGGCGCGACGCATCGCGCTGCTCGAGCGGGTGCTGCGCGATCAAACACTCGGGCAGCTCAAAATAAAAATCGCTTTTTTTCATCACAAAGGCATGGGCGCAATGCGCCCATGCCATGCCTCCTTTTCTTTCGCTGCGTCAACCGGCGATCGCAATGCCGGTGAAATAGAACTTGAGAATCTCCTCATAGGTAAAGCCCTGCTGCGCCATCGCATACGCGCCCCACTGGCTCATGCCAACGCTGTGTCCCCAGCCGCTGCCGGTAAAGGTGTAGCTGACCGGCGGCGTCGACGGCTGCACATTCTGCTCCGGCTTGGTTTCCGGTTCGGCCGTACCCTCCGGGTCCCCTGCCGCAGGCTCGTCGGACAAAATCAGCACCGTAGCGCTTTCCTCGTCAAAGTCTACGTCAAAGCCCAGCGCGTCGCCCATGGCGCGCAGCTGGTAGTAATTATTGCCGTTGATGCGGTAGCCCGTCAGCGAAATGGTTTTGCCGTCCAGCGCGATCACCGAATCCGAGGGCGAGCTGTTCTGGATGACAGCCGAAACCGAATCCGCCATCTCCCCGCCTTCCAGTTCATAGGCTGCGCCGCTGGTCAGCAGGATGCGGTTTTGATCCGCTTGCCACGTCACATTGAACTGGCTGTCCGTGCCGCTGAGTAAGTACGCAATATCCCGCAGCTTGTAGTAATTGTTGCCATTGATGTTATAGCCCTGCGGCTGGACAGTATCACCATCCAGCAGGACATGGTGCGTCGACGGGCTGATGGCCAAGCTGGCGCTCTGCGGCAGCGCAGCCGCCGTTTTGGATGTGTTCGGCGTGATGGTATAGCGGATGCTGTCCAGCCCGAACACGGTGCGCGTGTTCGACTTAGAGATGACCACCTGCTTGCCGTCGGTATCAGTCACGGTCACCTGATTGACGTTATCGGTCTCCGTGCGCTTGGTGACCTCGACATTGGCGACCCGCCCGATCGTATACCCGGCGGCAACCAGCTTCTGGCGCACCTCGTCGGCCGTCAGCGTCACGCTCCACGAGCTGTCATAGGTTTCATACGGGTCTTCCTTGCCCTGCAAATAGGGATAGTCGCCGCCCCAGACGTTGACCGCGTCCTCGGTTGCGCCGCCATCCGACGAGAAAAAGTAGCCGACGATCAGGTCGCCGTTATAGGTCAGGTATTCGCCGCGGGTCGCCTCGACCGCCGCGTCCGACTGCGCCGTTGCGCGGTTTGCGCCCAGATAGACCTGACAGTTTGTGGTATTGCACAGGTCGTAGCCGCTGTCCTCATGCTTGTGCGTGCCCAGTGCGAACGAGCGCGCACACACCGCCTGCGCCTTCTGCGCCTCTGCCGGCCAGTCCGCACTGATCTCATACGGCAGCACGCCCTTCACATAGTCCTCCAGGCCGACATAGTTTATGACAGTCAGGTTGCTGCCCGACGCACGGCGGTAGACAAAATCACCGTACCACTTGTACCCCTTGAACCAGGTCAGCGTGCTGTTCGGACGGATCGCAATATGGTCTGCACCCGCCGCCGAGGTGTACAGCACCGTGCCGCTCGCCGTGTCGCTCACCTGAAAGGCATCGTTTACCAGCCGGATGGTCAGCTGTGCCGACGAAATCGACTGGCTGCCGGTAAACGTCGTGCCGCTCATTGTGCCGATGGTATATCCGGTCGCCTCCCCCGACACATTTTCCAGCTTGGGGTCGGCAAAGCTGCTTGCCCCGTCGATGGTCAGGCCGACGCGCAGCGTGACATTGGTGTCGACCGCCGAGGCCGGCGCCGACATGCACAGGCCGCCGAGCGCCAGCAGCATACATAAGCACAAGGAAATGATCCTTTTCATTGTTTCCACTCCTTTAATTTTTTACGCGTTCTATTGACAAATAAATATCCTTATTCTACAATAAGAACGAAAAGTACAGTTTCACAGATAGAGGCGCGGTTTTCATCAGTATCGTCTGGGAGGGTCCGTAAACCCGTTAAGCAGCCGAGAAAGGGTCTTCCGCCGAAGCCGGTCCTTGTTGCGGCAAGCCCGGGCTGGACGTTCTGGAGAATATCCCTGCGTCTGTCATCAGCAGAAATGCCGGTGGAGAGCTATCCTGTTTGGAAGGCTGCGGCTTGTCCCGTGCTTTCTATTATAGTATAGGTCATACCGGTTTTTCAACCGGTATTTTTCTTTGTTGCCCATGTTTGGCAAAAACCGCAATCGTTAATAAATCTTTTTGGAAGGATTTGATCAAAATGAATCACTACAAAGTGGGTATTGTCGGCGCGACGGGCATGGTCGGCCAGCGTTTTTCGCTGCTGCTGGAAAACCATCCGTGGTTTGAGGTCGTAGCGCTGGCCGCATCTGCGCGCAACCGCGGCAAAACCTACGCCGAGGCCTGCGAGGGCCGCTGGAAGATGGCCGTCCCCATGCCGGAAAAGTACAAGGACATGGTGATGCTGGATGCCACGGCCGACGCCGAGGAGATCGCCGCCAAGGTCGACTTCATCTTCTGTGCGGTCGACATGAAAAAGGATGAGATCCGCGCGCTGGAGGAAAAATACGCAAAGCTCGAGTGCCCGGTCTGCTCGAACAACTCGGCGCACCGCATGACGCCCGACGTGCCTATGATCATCCCGGAGATCAACGCCGACCACGCAAAAATCATCCCGGCGCAGCGCAAGCGCCTGGGCACCAAGCGCGGCTTTATCGCGGTCAAGTCCAATTGCTCGATCCAGAGCTATGTACCCGCCCTGTCCGCCCTCATGGACTATGAACCGACCGAGGTTGCCGTCTGCACCTATCAGGCCATTTCGGGCGCGGGCAAGACCTTTGAAACCTGGCCGGAAATGGTCGACAACGTCATCCCCTACATCGGCGGCGAGGAAGAAAAGAGCGAGAAGGAGCCCATGAAGCTCTGGGGCCACATCGAGGGCGACCACATCGAGCCCGCCACCGCCCCTGTCATCACCGCGCAGTGCCTGCGCGTGGCCGCGTCCGACGGCCACATGGCGGCAGCGTTCGTCAAGTTCAAGAACAAGCCGTCCAAGGAGGAGATGCTCGCGCGCTGGCGCAGCTATAAGGGCCGTGCGCAGGAGCTCAAGCTCCCCTCCGCCCCCGAGCATTTCCTGACCTATTTCGAGGAAGACAACCGTCCGCAGACCAAGCTCGACCGCGATCTGGAAGGCGGTATGGGTGTTTCGATCGGCCGTCTGCGCGAGGACGCCCTGTATGATTACAAGTTTGTCAGCCTGTCGCACAACACCCTGCGCGGCGCGGCCGGCGGCGCCGTCTTGATGGCGGAGCTGCTGTGCGCCGAAGGCTATATGGACCGCTAAAGGAGGCTTCTTTCATGAAAAACCCTGTATTTACCGGCGCGGGCGTCGCCATCATCACGCCGTTCAAGTCGACGGGCGAGGTCAATTATGATGAGTTCGGCCGCATCGTCGACCACCAGATCGCCAACGGCACGGACGCAATCATCGTCTGCGGCACGACCGGCGAATCCTCCACCCTGCACGACAAGGAGCACCGCGAGGCCATTGCGTGGTGCTGCGAATATGTCAACCACCGCATTCCGGTGGTTGCGGGCGTCGGCTCGAACGACACCTCGTACGCCATCGAACTG
This sequence comes from uncultured Agathobaculum sp., assembly GCF_944384735.1. Taxonomy (GTDB): domain Bacteria; phylum Bacillota; class Clostridia; order Oscillospirales; family Butyricicoccaceae; genus Agathobaculum. The sequence continues at coordinate 5,831 of NZ_CALWUN010000017.1, forward strand.
ACCAAGTTCGCCAAGGAATGCGGCGCGGACGGCGGCCTGTCGGTCACCCCGTACTACAACAAAACCTCACAGCGCGGCCTGATCGCCCATTATACCGCGATTGCGGACAGCTGCGACCTGCCGATCATCCTGTACAACGTGCCCAGCCGCACGGGCGTGTGCTTCACGGCTGAAACGCTGCAGACCCTGTCCCAGCACCCGAACATCAACGGCCTCAAGGCTGCCTCCGGCAACTTCAGCCTGCTGGCCGCCGCGCGCGCCCTGTGCGGCGACGAGCTGAACATCTGGTCGGGCAACGACGATCAGATCGTCCCGCTGATGGCGCTGGGCGGCAAGGGCGTTATTTCGGTGCTGTCCAACGTCGCGCCGCAGCAGACGCACGACCTGTGCCAGCTGTGCTTGGAAAACCGCTATCCGGAAGCCGCCAAGATGCAGTTTGCGTTCCACAACCTGATCGAAGCGCTGTTCTGCGAGGTCAACCCGATCCCGGTCAAGAAGGCCATGGAGATCCTTGGCTGGAATGTCGGCGCGCTGCGCCTGCCGCTTGTCGAGCCGACCCCGGAGCACACCGAGCTGATTCGCAAGGAGCTCGCAGCGGCCGGCTGCAAGATCTGAGATTGCCAAAGGAGCTTTGCCAAGATGTTGAAAATTGCGCTTTCCGGCTGCAACGGCCGGATGGGACGTGTGATCGCGGATATCGTCCGCGGCCGGGACGGCATGGAGATCGTCGCCGGGTTTGATATCAATACGACGAAATATTCGGATTTTCCGGTGTTTGCCGACCCATTTGAGTTTGGCGGCGCGTGCGACGTGATCATCGACTTTTCCAATGCGTCGAGCACCGAGCATCTGCTGGACTACTGCAAGCAGCACAAAACGCCGGTCGTCATCTGCACAACCGGCCACTCCGCCGAGCAGTTGCAGGCCATCCGTGCGGCATCCGCCGCAATCCCGGTGTTCCGCTCGGGCAACATGTCGATCGGTATCAACCTGATGACCGAGCTGCTGCGCAAGTCCGCGGCGGTGCTGGGCGACAAATACGATGTAGAGATCATCGAAAAGCACCACAACCAGAAGCTCGACGCGCCGTCCGGCACGGCGCTGATGCTGGCCGATGCGGTAGCGGACGCCCTGCCCTACGACGCGGAATACGTCTACGACCGCCACGAGCGCCGCGAAAAGCGGCCGGCGCACGAGATCGGTATTTCCGCCATCCGCGGCGGCACGATCGTCGGTGAGCACAGCGTGCTGTTCTGCGGCCGTGACGAGATCATTGAAATCAAGCACACCGCGCTGTCGCGCGAGGTGTTTGCCGTCGGCGCAGTAGACGCCGCCGCGTTCATGGCAGGCTGTGGGCAGCCCGGCATGTACGACATGAGTGACGTCATCGCCTCCCACAACGCATAAGGAAAGAAAAGAGGCCGCGCAGCTATGCTGCGCGGCCTTTGCGTATCTATGATGGTTTGTCCTGCGGTTTGACCGAAGCCAACGGATTTTTCGCCGCCGCTTCGCGCAGGCTGCTGTCCTCGATATGCGTATAGATCATCGTCGTGTTGACGCTGGTATGCCCAAGGATGTTTTGCAGCGTGCGGATGTCAACGCCGTTCTGGTACATCAGCGTTGCGGCCGTGTGCCGCAGCTTGTGTGCGGAATACTTCTGCGTATCCAGCCCCGCCTGTCCCAGATGCTTCTTGACCAGCCATTTGACTGTCTGCACATTGATGCGGTTGCGGTTACGGCTGATAAACAGCGCGTTTTTATCGCGGTCATGAGGGGTCAGCCGTTTGGGTAAATAGCGCTCGAGCGCCAGCTTGCAGGCGTCATTGAGGTAGACCGTGCGCTCCTTGTTGCCCTTGCCCAGCACGCGCACGGTATCGCCTTGAAAATCGGACAGGTTGAGCCCCACCAGCTCGGACACGCGCAGCCCGCAGTTGAGGAACAGCGTCAGGATACAGTAATCGCGCTCGGCATACTCCCCTTGCACGGATTCGAGCAGCTTGATGCTGTCGTCTGTCGTCAGATACGTCGGCAGCGACTTGCGGATGGTGGGCGCTTCGAGGTTGCTCATCGGGTTGTACTCCAACAGGTGCTTTTTGTCCGTCAGAAAGCGGAAAAACGCCCGGATAGCCGACACCTTGCGCGCGCGCGAGGTGCTGTTCAACCCATACTCGGTCAACGCGCTGTTCTGCTGGGTCGGCCGCTCGCCCGACATATATTCCAGATAGTCATAAGCGTCGGACAAGGAGACTTCCGCCAGGAACGGGATGTCAATATCGTCGATCGGAATCTGCTCCATCGGCATATCCCGGTCTACCAGCCCCTTGTTTCGCTTGAGCACACGGAAAAACAGGCGCAGGTCGAGGTAATACTCGTGCGCCGTCTTGGCGGATTTGCCTTGAATGGTCGAGATATAGGTCAAAAAGTCACGCAGTACGCGCGGCGCGTCCGCAGCGTACTGCGACATCGGCTTATCCATGCGTGTTCCCCTTTCCGGTACCGGTGTCTGCTTCCTATTATACCGCATCTGCCCCACAGCGTCAAACTTGCATTTCACGCCGCTGCGGCGTATAATAAGTCCAATAAACCACCCGGAAAGAGGGCTTTGCTTTATGGAACGACTGCAAATCACACAGGGCGATATCACCCGCTGCACGACCGACGCGATCGTCAACGCGGCCAACACCTCGCTGCTGGGCGGCGGCGGGGTCGACGGCGCCATCCACCGCGCGGCCGGGCCGGAGCTGCTCGCTGAATGCCGCACGCTGCACGGCTGCAAAACAGGCGAAGCCAAGACCACCAAAGGCTACCGCCTGCCCTGCCGCTATGTCATCCACACGCCAGGCCCGATCTGGCACGGCGGTACGGATGGCGAAGGGGCGCTGCTGGCCTCGTGCTACCGTAACTCTCTTGCCGTTGCCGCCGACCTCGGCTGCAAGACCGTCGCCTTCCCGTCGATCAGCACGGGCGTCTATCATTTCCCGCTGCCGCAGGCGGCGCGCATCGCGGTGGACACCATCCTCGCCTATCTGGATGCACACCCGGAAATCGAGCAGGTCACCATGGTCTGCTTTGACGCGGGCACGCTGGCCGCCTACCAGCAGGCATTGGCGGAAGCAGGACAGGACCATGCCTAAAAACCCGCATCAGAAGCTGAAGCTGCTGCACCTATATCGGATTTTACTGCAAAAAACCGATGATGAACACAAGCTCAGTGTGGACGAGCTGCTGCAGCAGCTCTCCCGCTGCGGCATCGACGCCGAACGAAAAAGCATCTATTCGGATATCGCCGCTTTGCAGGATTACGGGCTGGATGTGGTGGCGCAGCGCGGCCCGGGCGGCGGTTACTACGTCGCCTCGCGCGATTTCGAGCTGCCCGAGCTCAAGCTGCTGGTTGACGCGATCCAGTGCTCGCGGTTCATCACGGAGAAGAAGTCCAACGAACTCATTCAGAAGCTGGAGTCTTTGGCAAGCGAACCGCAGGCGCGCGCCTTGCAGCGGCAGGTCTATATTGCCGACCGCAGCAAAACCGTCAACGAAAGCATCTACTACAACATCGACACGCTGCACACGGCGGTTTCGGCTGGCGTGCAGATCACCTTCCAGTACTTTGAGTGGACGCTCGATTTTTCCGGCGCCGAGCGCATCCGCAAGCGCTACCGCAAGGACGGCGCGCGCTATCAGGTCAGCCCGTGGGCGCTGACGTGGGATGATGAAAACTATTACCTGATCGCCTATGAACAGCCCTCGGACACCATCCGCCACTACCGCGTGGACAAGATGGAGCACATTGCGCTGACCGAGCTGCCGCGCGAGGGGCAAAGCCGCTTCCGTGACCAGTTCAACCCAGCCGCGTATGCGCGCAAGGTGTTCGGCATGTTCTCCGGCGAGGAAAAGACCGTCCGCCTGCGGTGCGAAAACCGCTTTATCGGCGTACTGCGCGACCGGTTCGGCGCAGACCTGATGGTGCAGCCCGCGGACGAGGGGCATTTTGCGGTCAACGTGACCGTCGCGGTCAGCCCGCAGTTCTTTTCGTGGGTGTTCGGACTGGGCGGCGGTGTGCAGATTGTCGACCCGCCGGAGGTGCGCAACGCTTTTCAGCAGCAATTGCGTCAGCAGCTCCAATAAGTCCTGATTATCGGACTCCCCCTTTGATATACTCATATCATCAAAGGAAAGGAGAACCGAATATGGGCTGCTCGATCGAATATGTCAACGGACACATCGAAGTATATGACGAAAACGGCGCGTTTTTGTTTTCCGCCGACAGCAAGCAGGAAGCGCTGCGCGAACTGGCTGAGGCGGCATAAATCCAAAACCATACAGCAAAGGCTGCGGGTTTCCCGCAGCCTTTGCTTGCTTATCCGAGTATCTGTTCCGCGTAATGCACGGTCGCCATGGCGTCGCGCGCATAGCAGTCCGCGCCGATCGAGTCGGCATACTCCTGCGTCAGCACCGCGCCGCCGACCACAATTTTGGTATCCGGCTTCTGCTCGCGCAGCAGGCGGATGGTCTGCTCCATGCTGACGACCGTCGTCGTCATCAGCGCGCTCAGGCCGACGAGTTTGACCTGTTCCTTGACCGCCGTGCGGACGATCACCGTCGGGTCAACATCCTTGCCCAAGTCAATCACTTGATAACCGTAGTTTTCCAGCAATACCTTAACAATATTTTTCCCAATGTCGTGGATATCGCCCTTGACCGTCGCCAAAATGACCTTGCCGCGGCTTTGCTGCGGCGCGCCCTTCATCGCGTCCTTAACGACCTCGAATGCCGCCTTGGCCGCCTCCGCGCTCATCAACAGCTGCGGCAAGAAAATCGTCCCCTTTTCAAAGCCCTTGCCCACGCGATCAAGTGCGGGGATCAACTCCTGATTGACCAGATCGAGCGGTGCGGTGCCTGCCAGCGCTTCGCGCGTTGCCTGCGCCGCGCGTTCGGCAAGGCCGCGCTCGATGCTCTCGCCGATCGGCATAGCGGCGTGCGCCGCCGCAGGCTGCGCCGCCGCAGCGGGCTGGTTGCCGTACGCCGCAATATAACCGCCGCACTGCGGGTCCTGACCGGTCAGCGCGAGGAACGCGCGGTACGACCGCATCATAGCCTCTGCGTTCGGGTTGATGATCGCACAGGACAGGCCGTCCTGCAGCGCCATCGTAAAGAAATTTGCGTTGATGATCTCACGCTGCGGCAGGCCGAACGAGATATTGGACACGCCCAAGATGGTATTTCCATGCAGCTCGTCGCGCACCCGGCGCAGCGTTTCCAGCGTCACGAGCGCCGAGCGGCTGTCGGACGAAATGGTCATAGCAAGTCCGTCGATGACGATATCCTCGCGCGGGATGTCGTAGCAGGCCGCCGTCTCATAGATGCGGCGCGCGATCGCAACGCGACCCTCGGCTGTATCCGGGATACCGTTCTCATCCAGCGTCAGGCCGACGACCACGCCGCCGTACTTTTTGACCAGCGGGAACACCGCCCGCATGCTCTCCATCTTGCCGCTGACCGAATTGATCATCGGTTTGCCGTTATACAGGCGCATGCCGCGCTCCATTGCCTCGGTGTTGGAGGTGTCGATCTGCAAGGGCAGCGCCAGCACGCTTTGCAGCCGCGTGACCACGCGCGCCATCATGTCCGGCTCGTCGATCTCGGGCAGGCCGACGTTGACATCCAGAATGTGCGCGCCGCTGTCCTCCTGCGTCAGCCCCTCCGACAGGATATATTCGATGTTATTTTCACGCAGCGCCGCCTTAAACTTGCTCTTGCCGGTTGGGTTGATGCGCTCGCCGATGATGACCGGCGCTTTGCCGATCTCGACCGCCTGCGAGAAGGACGAGACGACCGTTCGGTGCTTTTTCGTCACCAGCGCGACCGGTTTTGTGCGGCACGCCTGTATCATAGCACGGATGTGGTCAGGCGTCGTGCCGCAGCAGCCACCCAGCACCTGCACGCCTATGTCAGTGATGTCGGCCATCAGCTGCGCAAAGGTGTCAGGGTCGATATCGAACACGGTCTGTCCGTTTTCGCTGCGCGGCAGGCCGGCATTCGGGGTGACGATGACCGGCTTGGAGCTGACCTTGGCCAGCCGCCGGACGATCGGCTTCATCTGCGCGGGGCCAAGCCCGCAGTTGACGCCCAGCGCGTCCACGCGCAGACCCTCCAGCATGGCGACGACCGAGTCGACCGTGCCACCGGTCAGCATCTTGCCCTTTTCGTCAAAGATCATCGTGGCGAACACGGGCAGGTCGCAGTTTTCCTTGGCGGCGAGCACCGCAGCCTTAGCCTCATAGCTGTCGCTCATCGTCTCGATCATCACAAGGTCTGCACCCGCCGCCGCGCCGATGCGCACGACCTCGCCGAACAGCGCGACCGCGTCCTCGAACGGCAAATCGCCCATCGGCTGCAGCAGACGGCCGGTCGGGCCGATATCCAGCGCGATATAGGCGTCCTCCCTGCCGGACAGCACGCGCGCCTTTTTCGCGTGCGCGACCGCCGCTTCAACGACTTCGCGCAGGTTGTCCGGATATTTGAGCGCGTTCGCGCCAAAGGTGTTGGTGTTGATGATATCGCAGCCCGCCTGCAGGTAGCCGCTGTGCAGCGCGACGATCTCGTCCGGATGGGTCAGGTTCCAGGTCTCGGGCAGCTCGCCGGCCGCAAGGCCGCGCGCTTGCAGGATCGTGCCTGTGCCGCCGTCAAAAAACAGCCATTCACGGCCCAGTTTTTGCATGATATTCATGGTTATCTCCTAAATGCACAGTCTTTTTTGCCGCACTCCTCACAGCCCTTGCGATGGCAGGGCTGCGGCGTGTTCGACAGGCCGATCACCGCCGTCACCGACTTGACCGGCACGAGCAGACAGCTTTCGGTCACGGTCAGGCCGATTCGTTTGGGCGTATCCAGCAGGCGGCTGATATCGCGCTGATGCTCGATGCGGAAATCACCGTAGCCCGGACTGAACCGCGGACGGCAGTACAGCCCGACCCGCTCGGCCTCGTGCCGCAGCGTGTCGTTGACCTCGTCGCAATAGGCTTCGATCATCGCGGCGGCTGCCGCCTGATACAGCACCGCATCGCTCATGCGCACCGCGCTGGCGCGCGCGATCAGCCGGTCGACCGCCAATCCCAGCGTCGTGGCCATCAGGTAAACGCTCGTGCAGCCCTTGAGCGTGCGCGCCAGATTTTTGCTGCGGATGAGCACGCCGCCCAGCTTCATCGTCCCCTCGGCCAGATGGGACAGCTCAAACGCCTGAAACACCGATTTGGGCGCGACCGCGCCTTGCAGCTCCGCGATGCAGCGGTCCAGGTTCTGTCCGACCGTCTCATCCGGCTGCGCGCCCCGGTAGCCCAAATACCGCAGCACCTCGCTGCGCTCGAACGCAATCACTTGAGGATCTCCGACAAGCTGGCTTGGATGCCCACGGCGATCTCCGGCTTGTTCATCGAGTAAACATGGATATGGTTGACCCCGTTGGCGATCAGGTCGATGATCTGCTCGGTCGCGTAGATCACGCCCGCTTGCTTCATCGCGGCTGGGTTATCACCAAAACGGTCGACGATCGCCTTGAACCGTTCGGGCAGGTAGGTGCCCGACATTGAGGTGATGCGCTTGATCTGCTTGACGTTGGTCACCGGCATGATGCCCGCGACGACCGGCACCGTGATCCCCTTTTCACGGATGCGGTACAGGAAGTTATAGAGGATGTTGTTATCAAAAAACATCTGCGTGGTCAGGAACTCGCAGCCCGCGTCGACCTTTTCCTTCAGGTGCAAAATGTCCTCCGTCTTGTTTGCCGCTTCGACGTGGCCTTCCGGATAGCATGCGCCGCCGACGCAGAAATCGCCCTGCGCCTTGATGTCGCGCACCAGCTCGGCCGCGTAGTGGTAGTCGTTGGCCGGTGCGCCGCCCGCCGGGATATCGCCGCGCAGCGCGAGCACATTCTGGATGCCGTGCTGCCGGAACTGGTCCAGCATGGCGGATACATGTGCGCGCGTCGAGGACACGCAGGTCAGATGTGCAAGCACATTGACGCCGTACTGCGCCTGTAAGTCGGACGCGATGTGCACCGTGTGCTCGCTCGTACCGCCGCCCGCACCATAAGTGACGCTCATAAAATCCGGGCGCAGCGCCGCGATCTCCTGCGTGGCGCGCGCGACCGAGTCATAGGTGCTGCTGGTTTTAGGCGGGAACACCTCAAACGACAGCGTGACCTTATCCTGCTTCAAAATGTCTGATATCTTCATGGCGACGATCTCCTGTATTTTTACTTTTCCAATAGTATAGCACAAATCCTGCCTTTATTTCCAGCCTTAAATGCGTTATACTAAAAGCGACTGGAGGGATCGCCTTTGACCGGATTATTGCAGCACTGCACCCTGTGCCCGCGCGCGTGCGGCGCCGACCGCACCAAAACGCGCGGCCTGTGCGGCGCAAATGACCGCGTGGAAGCCGCGCGCGCCTCGCTCCATCGGTGGGAGGAGCCTCCTATTTCCGGCGAAAACGGCTCGGGCACGGTGTTTTTCTCGCATTGCTCACTCGGCTGCGTGTTCTGCCAGAACCGGCAGATCAGCCGCCGCGACGGCTATGGCAAAGTGCTCTCCCCCGCCGATTTATCCCAAACCTTCCTGTCGCTTCAGGCACAGGGCGCGCACAACATCAATCTGGTCACGGGCGCGCATTATGTGCCGCAGATCATCGAAGCGCTGGCGCTGGCCAAGCGGGACGGGTTGCACATCCCCATTGTCTACAACTCGAGCGGCTATGAAAACGTGTCCACGCTCCAAATGCTGGACGGGTATATCGACATTTACCTGCCCGACTACAAGTATTACAGTAGCTATTATGCCGCGCGCTACTCACACGCGGCAGATTACCGCGAAACCGCAGTCGATGCGATCACCGAAATGGTGCGCCAAACGGGCGTGCCGCAGTTTGACGCGGACGGCCTGCTCACCCGCGGTACGGTCATCCGGCACCTGATGCTGCCCGGTCTTGCGGGCGACACCGCGCAGGTTCTGTGCGATATTGCCGCGCGGTTCGGCGGCCGCGTACTGGTCAGCCTGATGCGGCAGTACACGCCGTTCGACATGCAGGACTGGCCGGAGCTTGACCACACGATCACCGAAGAGGAATATGCCGATGCCTGCGCGCTGTTCGAGGAGCTCGGCCTCGGCGGCTTTTTCCAGCAGGGCGAATCAGTCAGCGAGAGCTTTATCCCCGCCTTTGACGGCACCGGATTGGAGGGACAACACCCATGAAAACCGTATTATCCATCGCGGGCACCGACCCGACGGGCGGCGCGGGCATTCAGGCCGACCTGAAAACCATCGAAGCGCACGGCCTGTACGGCATGAGCGTCATCACGGCGGTCGTCGCACAGAACACGCTGGGCGTGACGGCGGTGCAAGCCGTTTCCCCTGAACTGATCGCCCAGCAGATCGACTGCGTGTTCGACGACATCCGGCCCGACGCGGTCAAAATTGGTATGCTGCACGACGCGGATATCATCCATGTCGTCGCCGGACGGCTGCGCGCACACCATGCAAAAAACATCGTACTTGATCCGGTCATGATGTCCTCCTCAGGGCACGACCTGCTGCGTCCGGAGGACGCGAAAGCGCTGGTCGAGGAGATATTCCCGCTGTGCACGCTGGTCACACCCAATCTGGCCGAAGCAGCCGCGCTTTCCGGGGCGTATATCGCCAGCAAAGCGCAGATGGAGCAGGCTGCCCGGCAAATCGCCGGCATGACGCAGGGCGCGGTGCTCGTCAAGGGCGGGCATCTGATGGATTGCGCCGACGACCTACTCTTTGCCGACGGCCAGCTGCATTGGCTCGCCGCAACGCGCATCCAGAACCCTAACACGCACGGGACGGGCTGCACGCTGTCCTCGGCCATTGCCTGCGGGCTGGCGCAGGGTGTTTCGCTGACCGGCAGCGTCAAACGCGCCAAACGCTACCTGACCGCCTGCATCCAATATGGGTTGGATCTTGGGCATGGTTCCGGGCCACTGCAACATAAGGTCGAATGGGAATGAAAAACAGCCTGATTCCAATGGGATCAGGCTGTTTTTTTATCGTGCCTGCAGCGGCGCGTCGCAATACGGGCAGCGCGCCCCCGCCCTGCCGGTCAGCGGCAGATACGGCTCGGTATGCGTAATACACTTGGGGTTGGAGCAATGCACGCCGTGCGCGCCGATATCCTGATGCCCTGCGCGGAGGAAGGGCAGCTTGGACAGCGTCAGCAGCAGCGCCATGCGGCCGAACATGCCGAAGCGCGCCTGCCGGAAGTAGACCGCGCGCGGGTCGTCGTCGACATCCTGCGCGATCTCGTCCACGCGCGGCAGCGGATGCAGCACCAGCATGTCCTTTTTCGCGCGCTTCATCTTTTCCGCAGTCAGCTGATAGTTGCCCTCGAGGTTTTCATATTCCTGCGCGCTGGAAAAACGCTCGCGCTGGATACGGGTCATGTACAGCACGTCCAGCTCGGGCAGCACCTCCTCGATGCTGCGTGCCTGACAGAACGGCATGTTGTGGCTGTTCAAAAACTGCACCATATAATCGGGCAGGGCGAGTACATCAGGTGAGATCAGGTAAATCTGCACATTGTGGTACCGCTCGAGGAAATGCAGCAGCGAATGCACCGTGCGGCCGTATTTCAGGTCGCCGCACAGGCCGATCTTCATGTCGTCCGCCGAGCCGCGGTACCGCAAAATGGTGACCATATCGGTCAGCGTCTGCGTCGGGTGCAGGTGCCCGCCGTCGCCCGCATTGATAACCGGCACGGACGAATAGAGCGACGCCGCCTTGGCCGCACCCTCGCGCGGGTTTCGCATGACGATCAGGTCGGCATAGCTGGACACCATGTTGATCGTATCCTTAAGCGTCTCGCCCTTGGCGGTCGAGGACGAGCCGGGGTCGGAAAAGCCGACCACACTGCCGCCAAGGCGCATCATCGCGGTCGAAAACGACAGGTTGGTGCGGGTAGACGGCTCGTAGAACAGGCTGCCGAGCACCTTGCCGCGGCAGGCGTCGGTATAGCCCTCGGGACGGTCGATGATGTTGGTGGTCAGCTTATATAGGTCGGAAAATTCCTTTTCCGTCAGGTCACACAGGTCTATGATATGACGCATGGGTTGCTCCATCCCCTTCTGTTTTTTCCTACTTATCATACCACAGGCCAAAACGAAAGGAAAGGCTTATTTGCGCATCGCCTCGATCGGGTCGAGCCGCGCCGCGCGCACCGCGGGCAGCAGCCCGGCCGCAGCCCCGCAGGCGACGCACAGCGCCAGCAGCGCGGCCGTCAGCCAAAGCGCGGGCGTGTCCACGGCGGCGGCGCGCAGCAGCGCCAGCACCCCGCCCGCGCCCATCAAACCGCCCACCGCGCAAAGCAGCGTGCTCTGCAGCAGGAACAGATGCCGGATATCGCGCGGCTGTGCGCCGATCGCCAGCAGGACGCCGATCTCCCCGGTTTTTTCCTGCGCCGCCGCCAACATGCCGGACATCACGCCGAGGAGCGCCACACACAGCGCCACCCCGCCGACCGCCACAAACAGTCCCACGCCCAATTCGGCCATACGGTTGACCGTTTCCGCGATGCCCGACATGTTTTGCACGCGCACCGTGCCGTCCACCTGCACGCGGTCGGTCAGGTAGCGGCTGATGCGCCCGCTGACCGCAGACAGGTCGGCGCCCGACAGGCATTGCACAAATACCTGGTCGGCGCTTTGCGTCTGGGTCGCCAGACAGCCATACGGGATATATACCAGATGCGGCGCCAGCGACGCGACCGCCGTACCGAGCGCACTCGTCTGCGCATGCACGACGCCGCAGACGGTGAAATCCTGATCGCAGCCGCCCAGCCGCAGCCGGATGGTGCGCCCGACGATGTTGTCCCGCCCGTAGAGCGCCTGCGCCAGGTCATCCCCCACGACGGCGACCGGCTGCGCCGCCTGTGCCTGCGCGCGCGTCAGCAAACTGCCCGCCAGCACATCGAGCTGCATGACCTCACCCAGCCGTTCATCCACGCCGAGGAACAGCACATCTTCGCCCGCGTGCCCGGCGCGCACCGTGCCGGACAACGCCTTGATCGGCATGGCGCACTCGACGCCCGACACCGCCTGCGCCATCGTATCCGCCACCGCCGCGCTCAACGCCTGCCCAGCGCCCCGGTCGTCCACATAGACGGTCAGCCCGCTCACCCCCAGCGTGCGGATGCCCTCGGCCAGCTTTTGCTGCCCCATCAGGCCGAGCGCCGCAATCAGCAGCAGAGCCGCCGCCCCCACCGCCACCGACAGCGCGCACAGCACGGTGCGCAGCCGGTTTTCGCGCAGGCCGCCCACCGCCATCCGGAACAGGTCGCGCACGCTCATGCGGCCACCTCAACGGCCGCGCCGTCGGCCAGCGTATCCGGTGGCGACAGGATGACAACCGCGTCGGGCGTCAGCCCCTCGCACACCTCGACCGCGCTTTCCAGCAGATACCCGGTCTGCACCGGGCACTGGACGGCACGCCCCTGCTGCACGCAAAATACATATTCCTGTTCGCCGCGCTGGCAGACCGCCTCCAACGGCACGGCGATGGCATCCTCATGCTGGTCTGTGAAGATCTTTACCGTTGCGGAATAACCCGGCCGCAGCCCGCCGGTTCTGCCGGACATGGCCAGCACCGCTTCGACCGTCGCCTCGCCGCTTGTACCGGTCAGGCTGACCGCGCGCACGGCCACCGGCGAGATGCTTTGCAGCGTCGCCCCAAACATGGCATCCGTCAGCGCCGAAACCGTCACATTCGCCCGCTGTCCCGGCGCCAGCTGCCCGGCATACAGCTCGGGGCACTGCACGCGTACCTGCAGGCTGTCCAGATCGGCTATGCGCACGCAGGGCACGTCCGCGCACACCCACTCGCCCACTGCGGGCAGCGACAGCACCGTGCCGGCCACCGGCGCGCGCAGCACGCGCGTCTCTTCCGCCTGTACGGACTGCGCCTGCCCGCCGGACAGCGCGTTCCATGCCGACTGCACGCTGTCCGGCAGCGTGGCGGTTGCTGCGGCATCCGGCTGCAAGGTACACAGCACATCCCCCTGCGCGACGGCGTCCCCCACCGCGGCATACGCCGCGCTGACCACCGCGTTTGCCGACGGGCACAGCACCGTGCTGCCTGCTGCCTCGATCTGCCCGGACACCGTGATGCTGTTGTAAATATCCCGCACCGTGACCGCCTTGGCCTGCACCTGCACCGGCTCGGCCTGTCTGCTGCTATGCCACCAGAGCATGCCGCCCAGCAGGACGGCGGTCACCGCCAGCACCCAACGCGCCCTTTTTTCCATATCAAAAACCGACCTCCCGACGCAAACTGCTGTTAGTCTGCGGCGAACAGGCCGGTTTTAACCATGCAAATACTGGCGCGCTTCAAAGCACCGCGCGGATCGCTTCCGCGACAGTTTTGGCGCGCACGATATTCATTTTCCGGGTCAATGCCCCGTCCACGTCCTGCACGGGCATGACGCAGGTATGGAAGCCTAGCCGGTAGGCTTCGTTGATGCGCTGCGCGGCATTGGTGACCGCGCGCAGCTCGCCCGTCAGGCCGACCTCGCCAAAGCCCATCACCCCCTCGGGCAGCGGCTTGTCGCGGAAGCTGGACGCGATCGCGAGCACCATCGGCAGGTCGACCGCAGGCTCGTCCAGCCGCATGCCGCCGACCACGTTGACATACACATCCGACGAGGACAGGAACAGCCCGCAGCGCTTTTCCAAAATCGCCAGCAGCAGCACCATGCGGTTATAGTCGACGCCCGCCGCCGTGCGGCGCGGCACACCGAACTGCGTCTTGGCGGCAAGCGCCTGCACCTCGGCCAGCAGCGGACGGCTGCCCTCCATCACGCAGGCGATGCAGTTGCCCGATGCGCCCTGCGGGTGCCCGGCCAGCATGGCCGCCGAGGGGTTTTGCACCTCGACCAGACCGTGACCGCCCATCTCGAACACGCCGATCTCGTTGGTCGAGCCGTAGCGGTTCTTGGCTGCGCGCAGGCAGCGGAACGGGCCGTTGGATTCCCCTTCAAAATACAGCACGCAGTCGACCATGTGCTCCAAAATCTTGGGGCCTGCGAGCGTGCCCTCCTTGTTGACATGGCCGACAATGAAGATCGTCACATTCTTGTTCTTGGCGTACTGCATCAGGCTCATCGCGCATTCCTTGATCTGGGTCGCGCCGCCGGGTGCAGCCGTCAGGTCGCGCTTGTAGACCGTCTGGATCGAGTCAACGATCAGGATATCGGGCGCAAGCAGCTCGGTTTCGTGGATGATCTGCTCCATATCGGTTTCGGCCAGAATGTACAGGTCGGGGGAGGAGATCTGCAATCGCGCCGCGCGCAGCTTGATCTGCCGCAGCGATTCCTCGCCGGAGACATAGAGCACGCGCGCCGCCTTGCACATCTCCTGACACATTTGCAGCAGCAGCGTCGACTTGCCGATGCCCGGCTCGCCGCCGACCAGCACGAACGAGCCGTGCACCGCGCCGCCGCCCAGCACACGGTCGAGCTCGCCCATGCCCGAATGGAAGCGGCTTTCGTCGCCCATCTCGATGTCGCGCAGCAGCGTCGGCCGGGACGCGCCGCGCGCAAATTCCGCCGTGCCGCGCGCGGCAGACTCCGGCTTGACCTTATACTCGCTCAGCGTGTTCCACGCGCCGCAGGACGGGCACTTGCCATACCATTTCGGGCTTTCGTACCCACAATCGCTGCACAGATACACCGTTTTCTGTTTCATACTTCCTCCGTCAGCCGCCCTCGTACCGCAGATAGCCGGTCACGATGCTGGCGGCAAGTTTTTTGTGATAGGTTTCATCCCCGAGCAGAACTTCCTCCGCCGGGTTGGACAAAAAACCGCACTCGACGATCACCGCCGGGCAGGAGAGCACCTTCATCAGGTAGACGCCCTGCTCGGCCGGGCGCGCCTGCCGGTTGTTCGACGGGTCACAGCCGGTGATCAGCGTATCCTGCAGCAGCTCGGCCAGTGCGCGGCTGCCCGCGTGGTTTGCCGAATAGAACACCTGCGCGCCGTGGTACTGCGGGTCGCTGAATTTGTTCAGATGGATGCTGACAAAGATCGGATCATCTGCATCTAGCGCTGTCTGCTCACGCGCCTTGATGTCCGCGACCTTATTTTCGCGCACCGGACGGGACGGGTCATAGTCGAGCGCCTGCCCGTCCGGGCGGGTCATCACGGTCGACACCCCGAAAAATTCCGCCAGCAGCTGCACACGCTGCGCGATGCTCAGGTTGATATCCTGCTCGGTCGTACCGTTCGCGCCGACCGCGCCGCCGTCAAAGCCGCCGTGACCGGCGTCGATCACCAGCGTGCGCACCGCACGGCTGCGCGCCAGCGTCTGCACCACCCGGCTGCCGCCCGTCCATGTCAGCAGGCCGGCCGCCAGCAGCAGCGCGGCGATCAACGTCCCTTTGCCCCATCGCTGTTTCACAGCGCACACCCCCGTTCAGCACAGGATATGCGCGTTCCTTGTCCATTATAATGCCTCTTGCACGGGCAGGCAATCCCCATTGTTGTCTGGAGGCCGGAATCGTGGTATAATAAGCATATCAAGACAGGAGGCATGACATTATGAAGCAGAATCCACGGCTGTTGGCCGTCATCGACTATCAAAACGACTTTGTCACCGGCGCGCTCGGTTTCGACAGCGCGGCTGAAATCGACGAGGGCATCGCCCATCTGGTGCAGACCTATCTGGCGCAGGGCGACCATGTCCTATTCACCTATGATACACACGGCGACGACTACCTGCAAACCCGCGAAGGGCGCGCGCTGCCCGTACCGCATTGCCACCCCAAGGAAAGCGGCTGGCGGCTTTATGGCAAAACGCAGGAGCAATGCTGCGAAACCTGCGCCAACAGCCAGATCCACACCGTATGCAAGGGCGCGTTCGGCATGGCGCCGCAGGACATGCTGGCGCTTGGGCGCGAATTCCCCGACCTGCAAGAAATCCTCGTCGTCGGCGTGGTGACCAACATGTGCGTGATCTCCAACGCCGTCCTGCTGCAAGCCCAGTGGCCGGAAGCGCAGATCACCGTTGACGCCGCGCTTTGCCGCGGCTTCGACCCGGCTTTGCATGAAAAAGCGCTCGACGTGATGGAAAGCCTGCAAATGCAGGTCATCCGCAGGTAAACGATTTGGCCGGCGGCAGGAACCCCTGCCGCCGGCCAAATTTTATAGGGAAATATCTTCCGCCTGCTGCTGCGGGCCAAATTGCTCGAGCGCTGTCCAATCCCGCGCAGGAAGCAATCCTGTCCAGCGCTCGACCTGATGTTCGCCCGTACCCAGCCACACATAATCATGGCCGACCGAGGCTTCGAGCATATCCGCATAGTACCACGCATCCTTGGGGTTATCCACCCACGGCGCGGCCTGCTCAAGCAGCATGCCGCTCCGCGGTTTTCTGCCCAGCATCCGGTTGACGATCGCGGCTACCTCCGCGCGCGTGATCGTATCCTCCGGGCGGAAAGCGCCGTCGCCGTCACCCTCGATCAGTCCCAGCGCCGCGCCGGCATAAACGGCATCGGCATACCACGCATCCGCCGGCACATCGGTAAACCGCAGCGCGCTTTCCGTGGACGGTGTACCAAAGAACCGCACCGCTGATGCCACAAACTCTGCGCGGGTGATCTCTTCCTCCGGACGGAATGTGCCTTCCGTATCGCCGTGCATGACATCCATATGGGTCACCGTTGCGATGGTATTATGGTACCAGCTGCCTGCCGCCACATCAGGGTACAAATGGGCTGTGCTCCAGTTGTGCGCCCGCGTTTCATCCGTCAACAGGCGGAACCAGATCGTCGCCACTTCGCCGCGCGTGATCGGCGCCAGCGGCTGCACGCCGCCATCCCCTCTGCCCATCAGATAGGCATAGTGCTCCGTGGTGTTCAACCCGTCCGGCTTGTTGTCCGCTTCCGGCTCTTCTTCCGGTTTTGGTTGTGTGGGCGGGTTAGACGAACCGCCGCCCGAGGAACCACCCCCGGCCGATGGGTCTGCTTCTTCCCCTTCCCAAATCAGCACATACGGGGAAAAACTGTCCACGGTAAAGGCCATACCGTTGTCGCCGCGGGTCAGGGAATGGTAAGTTACGGCGCCGGTATCCTGCCCCAGTGTGCCGGTTGTATATACCTCCAACGTATAGTCTGTACCCAGCCGCAAGCCCGCCATCTCAGACAGGTTATAATCCCGGTCCATCCCCTTGTAATGGATGATTGTAAACTCGTCGTTTTTGTCCGTTCCATCCGGATACGGCCAAACCACCTCCAACGGCGCGCTGGCTGTGACCCACGCATTGCCCATGCTGGTATCCACCAAATCAAGGTACTGGAACTGGAATTGCAGGCGGTTTTGATGATCGAGCCTGCTCACCACGGTATTTGCCAGCGCTTTGAGTGTCTGATGATAGGAAACATCCACAATATTATCCACCAGCAGCGCTACCTTGTTTTTGTCCGTCACGGCCAGCTGGCTCTGATTGACATAATACTCCACGTTAGCTTCCGCACATGCCGTAATCTGATCGATCGGCTTGGACGCTTCCGACGCTGCACGGATGGAGCCCGTTGTCAGCGCGCCCGTTGTGCCGCGAATAATCAGCTTACCCGGCGTAACCCCCAGGCCGTATGAGCCGATCTCTTGCCCGCCTACTGCCAATACTGCATGGGGGTTGACCGCCGGGATCTCACCCGGATAGATGGTCATGGCATACTCCTGCTGCAATGCATTGGTGATCTGGAATGCACTTTGCTGGATATACTCATGCCGTGCCTCATCATAAAACTGCATTTCTATCTTCTTTTGCCCATCCACTACCTTTTTTGGCACCAGCCGGTACAAAAAACTGCCATGGGCCTTGCTGTAATCACCGCTGAATGGTTCCAAGCCCCACACATTTTGGTTACTGTCGGAAAAGGTAAGGTAATCCGATAAGTCGATCTGCTCCTGCTTGTTGAGCACCTGCCGCAATTTCTGCTCCGCTTCCAGCGGCAGCGTGACAAAGAAGCCAGGCTCAGGCAGGTTGGTGCCCGGCGCAACATTGCTTCCGTCCTCATCGCCGCCCGCATAAATCACAATATCTGCCGGCATGAGCAGATACGATCTTCCAGTACAACATACATGGACAAAATCGTGTCGTCCTGTACATCGACCCCTGACTGCACGCCCCGTGCAGTTGCTGTTGCCGTGCTGGTGTCGGTCAGCATTTTTTTGCTGTCCAGGGTGCCGCTCCTGCTGCAAGAATATGACAATACCAACTCCTGCCCGGCAGGCAGGCCGTCGTCCGGCAAGGAAAATGTCCATGTGTTCGCGCTGCAGGACACACCCTCCAGGGCAATCTCGCTGCCTCCGATCTTTGCCGTCATACTGGTCAGCGTATCGGGCAGCGTACAGTCAGAAATTGTAAACTGATTCAGCGACTCGCCGCCGATATTCCGGACAGTGAGCTGATAAGATACCTGATATGTAATCTGCTGCAAGGCCTGCACATCATCTGCATCCGGCGCTTGTACGAAACTGCCATCCTTTTCAATCGCAATCCCGGGTGCTTTGGTAAACGCCCACGTTGCCGTTAGCGTGACCGGCACAGACGGCATCGGAAAACTGCTGCCCGGATCATACACAGTTGCACCATCGCTCCACTGGCCGCTGTTTTGCAGCGTCCAATAGCCGCCGTTTTCTTCATCCCAATAGGGCGACTCCACCTGATGCGGCTGCACGGGAACTGAAACACCGGATGCGTAATATGTATAGTCCGTCGGAGTCAGCGCCGTCAGCGCTGCGGGCAGCTGCATGCCCAATGTGCCACTTTCATATTGGTACTGCACGCTGGACTGCACGGTCAGGGAAGCCTGCGCGTCGCTGACCGTGGCCAGCTGACCGGCGCTGTGCAGCGATTTATATTGATAATGCAGCTGTGCTTCATTGCGCACACCGCCCTGCTCCACATCCTGCTGGGTAATGGTATATTCCACCTGCGCAGTAACAATTTTTCTTGTATCAGTCCTTTCAAATCTTCCGCTGTCGGCGCCGTGATGCGAATCGGCGCAGCTTCCGTGTTGCCCGTCTTTTCATCTGTCACATATACATCACTATATGCAATGGAAAACTCCTTGTTTTCCAATGGATAAAAGGTCACATCCAGCGAATAGTTGATGATATCGCCTAAACCAACACTCATGCCCTCGGTATAGGGCATAGCCTGTCCTCCGCTTTTGGGCGTGACCGATTTGATATGTTTTTCCAACGTGGGCAGCCTTTCGGCGCCGAATATCAGGTTACTACCGATTACCGCTCCATTGGAGGCGGGGCGTGAGAATAGCAGAGCACCGTCGCAGCCCTTGGCGATGGCATCTGTCAATATACGTTCGATCTGGCTGTCTGTATAACCGGCATTTCTCAGGTTTGAAACATTTTTCCCACTGCCATAGCTATAAAACTCGCTGCCCGCGCCGTTCGACGCCCCATCGGAGATCGTATAGTATTCACCGGCGGCAGAAGTGGCTGTCATCGCAGACAGTGCGTAACCGCTATGCGGCGCGGCAAAAAAGAGGATGGCATAATTGCCTGTGGTGATTTTATCAATTTTCCCGCCTTGCTGAATGGGGATCAGCCCATCGCCCTCGCAATAGTAAACGTCACAGTGCTTGACGCTGTCAACTTTAATATTGACCTGCCGTGAAGCTGCGGCCGCCTGCGGCAGCGCACCGGGCAGCATCGCACCCAGCAGCTCCCCCACCAGCAGCAGGCACAGCAACCGTATCCAAACCTTTTTCATCGCCATACACAAATCTTCTTCGTCGATATCAGCAAAAATCCATGTGGCTTTTCAATATATCTTGTGGAATATGTCCCAGTATACCATAGTTATCCCGCAATTTCAATCATGGATATCCGCTGGTGTACACCTTGCACCATGGTGTGTGCAGATGCCGTTTTGCAAAAACATGCCGGACATGGTTGCCACCAACCATGTCCGGCATGTTTTATTCTCCTGATGCCGCATCGCAGCTGTCCCCATGCGATATCTGCATCGGACAGCCGGAGCACTTGCCGCTTAATTAAGGAAATCCTTCAGCTTTTTCGACCGAGACGGGTGGCGCAGCTTGCGCAGCGCCTTGGCCTCGATCTGACGGATGCGCTCACGCGTGACGTTGAACTCCTTGCCCACTTCTTCCAGCGTGCGGGTGTGTCCATCCTCAATGCCAAAGCGCAGGCGCAGCACCTTTTCCTCGCGCGGCGTCAGCGTCTTGAGCACCTCGACCAGCTGCTCCTTGAGCAGCATGAACGAAGCCGCCTCGGCCGGTTCTGGCGCGTCATCGTCCGGGATAAAGTCGCCGAGGTGGGAGTCCTCCTCCTCGCCGATCGGCGTTTCCAGCGAGACCGGCTCCTGCGCGATCTTCAGGATATCGCGCACACGGTCGACCGGCATATTCATGTGCTTGGCGATCTCCTCCGGGCTGGGGTCGTGCCCCAGCTCCTGCAGCAGCTGGCGCGAGACGCGGATGACCTTGTTGATCGTCTCCACCATATGCACGGGAATGCGGATGGTGCGCGCCTGATCGGCAATCGCGCGCGTGATCGCCTGCCGGATCCACCAGGTGGCGTATGTGGAAAACTTAAAGCCCTTGGTCGAGTCAAACTTCTCGACGGCCTTGATCAGGCCGAGGTTGCCCTCCTGGATCAGGTCGAGGAACAGCATGCCTCGGCCGACATAGCGCTTGGCAATGGATACGACCAGACGCAGGTTGGCCTCGGCCAGACGCTTTTTCGCCTTTTCGCCAATTTTCACATCCCAGTCCAGCAGCGCGCGTTCCTCCGGCGGGATGGCGTCGCCCTCGGCCTTGATGCGGGCGACAGCCTCGTTGCCCTTCTGCATCTGCTCGGCCAATGTGACCTCCTCCTCCGGGGAAAGCAGGTCGACCTTGCCGATCTCCTTGAGGTACATGCGCACCGGGTCGTCGATGGCAAAGGTTTCGGCCATCGCCGAGGTGTCGATCAGCTCTTCCTCGGGCACCTCCTCGACGTCCTCCGGCTCGAACACCTCGTCGTCATCGTCGCCCAGCGCCTTTTCCAGCACGCCCTCGGTCTCGATCTCGATGCCCATCGACTCCAGCGTTTCGTACAGCTTGTCGATGTCCTCGCTCTCCATATCCAGCTGGCCGAGCGCATCCGCGATCTCCTTGAGCGCCAGCCGTCCGTTCTTCTTGCCAAGGGCAAGCAGGTCCTTGACCACCTGCTGCGGATCTACGGCCTGCTCCGGTGTGTTTGCGTTGCCCGTCGTCGTCATATCGTTTGTCCTCCCGCGTTTTGTTTTTTTATGCGTCCAAAAGTCAGCAGCGGGTCCTCGCCCGCCTCGGTAATTGTACCGTCCTTGACACGCTGCATGCGTATCGTGCCTATGTATTCCTGCAATTCCTGCCGGTGGTCGCCCGGCGGGACGCCCTGCCCGAGGATGCCGGACAGCAGGCTCATTTCATTCCCTTCCAGCCAGCCCTCAAAGGACAGGACATCCACCATCTGGCCGTTCTGGTCGAGCGCAAGCGCGCGCTCATATATCTTACGCAGCACCGGCGCGGAAAACCAGAACGGTGGCAGGTTTTTTTCCAGCCCTGCAAGCAGCTTCTGGTCGGAAAACAGTAGCCGCAGCACGTTTTCCTCGGCCTTGGCGCTTTTGACATCCGCATAGGCCAGCGTCCTGTCCTTGGGCTGCGCCATGCCGACCGGCGAACGGATCTCGCGCCGCTCGGCCGTTTTCTGCCGCTTGCGGCGCACGCCCAGCTCGCGCCGCACCTCGACATTCATCGCCTCGGCCGTGATGCCGGCCATCTTGGCCGCACGTCCGGCGTATACCTCGCGCTCGATGCTGCTCTCGATGCCCGCGAGCATGCGCGCCGCGTCCCGCAGGAACAGCACGCGCGCCTCGTCGTCCTCGAGGTCGTATTTGGCGGCTATCTGCTCGAGCCGGAATGCGTTGTGATCCTCGCTGCGCTCGATCAGCGCGCGGAACGCGTCCGGCCCCTTGGTCTTGATAAACTCGTCCGGATCCTTGGCGCCCGGGATTTTGAGCACCTTGACCTGCAGGTCACATTTTTTCAGAATGTCGATCGCGCGCTGCGCGGCCGCCTGCCCCGCGCCGTCCGCGTCGTAGGAAATGACGATGCGGTCGGTATGGCGCGCGATCACACGCGCCTGCTCCTCGGTCAGCGAGGTGCCGAGCGAGGCCACCGCGCAGTCAAACCCGGCCTGATGCAACGCGATCACGTCCATATAGCCCTCGGCTAAGATGAAATAGCCGCTTTTCGTCTTTTTGGACAGGTTGAGCGCAAACAGGTTGCGGCTCTTGTGGAAAATCGGCGTTTCGGGTGAATTGAGGTATTTGGGCTTGGAATCGTCCAGCACGCGCCCGCCGAATGCGATCACATTGCCGCGCACGTCGATGATCGGGAACATGACGCGCCCGCGGAAACGGTCGTACACATGCCCCTTTTCGCTGCGGCTGAGCAGGCCGGCGTCCATCAGCTCATCGCGCGTGTAGCCCTTGGCGGTCATCGCATCGAGCAGCGCATGGAATGAGTCGGGCGCATAGCCCAGCCCGAACCGGTTCATCGTGCGCCGGTGCAGGCCGCGCTGTAAAAAATACTGCTGCGCCGTGCGGTTTTCCGGCATCCACAGCGTATCATAGTAGAACCGCGCCGCGTCCTTACACAGGGCATACAGCCGCTCGCGGTGGCGGGCGGCCTTGCGGTCGGCCTCGCCCTGCTCGGGCACCTCCATGCCCGCGCGCGCAGCCAGATAGCGCACCGCGTCAGGAAACTCCAGCCCCTCGGCCTTCATCACAAAAGTGAAGACCCCGCCGCCTGCGCCGCAGCCAAAGCAGTGGAAAATCTGCTTGTCGGGCGCAACCGTAAAGGACGGCGTCTTTTCATTGTGGAAGGGACATAGGCCAAAATAGTTCGCACCGCTCTTTTTCAGCTGTACATACTGGGATACCACATCCACAATATCGTTACGCGCGGACAGTTCGTCCAGAAATACACGGTCAAACGCCATTTGCCCACCTCCTTTGTAGGATAGCCGGATTTTTTATCCGTCAATCTTATTCCAGCTCTTTGGAATGAATATTTTTTTATAAACCGCAATGGAATAGCGGTCGGTCATGCAGGCGATATAGTCGCAAACCACGCGCTCGAGCGGCTCGCCGCGCGTCATCAGCACAAAATAGTCACCCGGCAGCTCGTCCGGATGGTCGACAAAATGCTGGTACAGGCTACGCAGCATCGCTTTGGCGCGGGATTCTTCACTCTGCGCCTCGGTGCCGTGGTACACATGGTCGAACATGAACTGGCGCAGCTCCATCATATCGTCATGCACCTGCTCGTCCATGCCGATCTCTTGGTGCGCCATGCCGTATTCGATCATGGCGGTGACCATGGTATCGATCCGGCTGCCGTGGCTGTCGCCCAGCCGGCGGCGTAAGTATTGCGGGATATCCGTGCTTTTGATCAGGCCGCCGCGCACCGCGTCGTCGATATCGTGGTTGATGTAGGCGATGCGGTCGGCGTAGTGGATGATGCGCCCCTCGGGCGTATCGGCCTTTTTCGCGCCCGTATGGCATACGATGCCGTCGCGGACCTCATCTGTCAGGTTCAGTTCCTCGAGCATGTCCACCATGCGCAGGCTCTGCTCGTTGTGGCGGAAGCCAAACGGACAGACCTCGGCCAGCGCGCGCTCGCCCGCGTGGCCGAACGGCGTGTGCCCTAAATCATGCCCCAGGGCGATCGCCTCGGTCAAATCCTCATTCAGGCACAGCGCGCGCGCCACCGTGCGCGCGATCTGTGAAACCTCAAGCGTATGCGTCAGCCGGGCGCGGTAATGGTCGCCCTCGGGTGAAATAAACACCTGCGTCTTGTTGGACAGCCGCCGGAACGCCTTGGAATGGATAATGCGGTCACGGTCACGCTGGAAGCAGGTGCGGTACGGACAAGGCGCCATGTCACGCTGCCTGCCCTTGGAACTGTCAGCAAAGGTCGCCCACGGGGCGAGCATGCGCCGCTCGCGCTGCTCCTGCTGCTCTCGGATCGTCATACCGCCTCCCCCTTTCCGTTTCCGCATGAAACCGTCTATATTTATCTATACGGGGTCAAACGTCAAAACCCTTTTTTTCGCGCAAAGTATTTCGGATTTTTATTTGACGCGCCGCCCCATGAACCGGGTCTCCATCACCTCGGCATAGACCTGTCCGGCGGTCGCCTCAGCAAGCGCGGCGTTGAGCTTTTGCTCCCCACCCGCAGGCAGCGTGACGGTCAGCGTCACATCCGCGCCGAAGTCGGTCTGCTCGGCCGTGCAGTCGTGGTCGGGCAGGATGCGCTGCACCAGTTCATAGAGGTTATAGGGGCAGGCGATCAGCGCAACCGAAAAAAGGCTCATGCGCTGCACGCCCGCCGCCGCGACCGCGACCTGCGCACCCTTGGTGTAGGCGCGCACCAGCCCGCCCGTACCGAGCAAAATGCCGCCGAAATAGCGCGTCACGACGCACAGGCAGTTTTCCAGCTGCTCGTGCCGCAGCACGTCCAGCATGGGCATACCCGCTGTGCCCTGCGGTTCGCCGTCGTCCGAATAGCGCATGACATTGCCCTCGCGCAGGATATAGGCATAGCAGTTGTGCGTCGCGTCCCAATAGGTCTCGCGCATCTCTTTGATGCGGGCGACCGCCTCGTCCGCCGTCTCAACGCGCCACAGCCGCCCGGTGAACTTGGAGCGCTTTTCCTCAAATTTGTCCTCGCCGTAGTCGGCGAACGGTACAAAATAGTCCTTTTCCATCGTGCTCCCCCGCCCCGCGCGTCAGTCCTCGACCTGATACCGCATGACGCGGCCATAGGTCTTGTCGTCAACGACCGCCTCGATCAGCGTGCCCTCGGCGGCGTAGTCGGTCGATTCGATCTGCGCCTCGCGGTGCAGCATGTCGAGCACCGCGCCGTCCGCATAGGGAATCAAAAGCTTTACCCGGTGCTTGCCGCGGCCGAGCGCATGCTCGATGGCGGCGAGCAGCGCGTCCATGCCCTCGCCCGTCTTGGCCGAGATGGCGACACCCTCGTCCGGCCGGAAATAGGGCAGCGCGTCGGGCGCGCACTTGTCGGCCTTGTTGTACACCATCAGGCGCGGGATATCCTGCGCGCCCAGCTGCGCGATGACGCCCTCGACCGTCTCAGCCTGCGCGCGCCAGTCCCCGTCGGACACGTCGACGACGTGCAGCAGCAGGTCGGCGTAGGCCAGTTCCTCGAGCGTCGCCTTGAAGGCGCTCACCAGATGGTGCGGCAGCTTGCGGATAAAGCCGACCGTGTCGGACAGCAAAATCTCCTGCGTGTCCGAAATGCGCTTTTTGCGCGTCGTCGGGTCGAGCGTGTCGAACAGACGGTCGTTGGCCTCGATGCCCGCGCCGGTCAGCGTGTTGAGCAACGTCGACTTGCCCGCGTTGGTGTAGCCCACGATCGCGACGAGCGGCAGCTCGGTCTTTTTGCGCTGGCGGCGCTGCACGGCGCGCACCTGCCGCACCTGCTCGAGCTCGCTTTTGAGCTTGTCGATGCGCTTACGGATGTGACGGCGGTCGGTCTCAAGCTGGGTCTCGCCCGGGCCACGCGTGCCGATCGGGCTTTTGCCGCCGCCCGCGGTCTGGCGCACCAGATGCGTCCACATGCCGGCAAGGCGCGGCAGGATATACTGGTACTGCGCCAGTTCTACCTGCAATTTGCCCTCGCCCGTGCGGGCGCGCTGGGCGAAAATGTCCAGGATCAGCGCCGAGCGGTCGAGCACGGTGCACTTGGTCAGCTCTTCAAGGTTGCGCGTCTGCGAGGGCGACAGCTCGTTGTCAAACAGGATGAGCGTCGCTTCGTTGGCCTCGGCCAGCTGGCGCACCTCCTCAGCCTTGCCCTCGCCGATGAAGGTGCGCGGGTCGGGCGATGGGCGGCGCTGCAGCGTCATGGCAACGGCCTCGGCGCCCGCGGTCTCGGCCAGCGCGCGCAGTTCGTCCATCGTGCGCTCGTCGGCGTCCTGCTTCGCGGTGAACGACGGGCAGGACAGCCCGACCAGCACCGCGCGTTCGGCCTTTTCGTTCTGTTCCAGTTCGGTCATATCGCAATTCCTCCCCTCATTGGGGTATCAACCGCCAACAGCGGTTTTTTCTGATAAAAAAACCACCGAAACGCGCTTCATCAGCAACCGTTTCGATGGCTTTTTCTTACTTGTCCAGATTGAAACGCTTCTTGAAGCGATCAACACGTCCGCCGGTGTCTACCAGCTTCTGCTTGCCCGTGAAGAAGGGGTGGCACTTGGAGCAAACGTCAACGACGATATTCTCCTTGGTGGAGCCGGTCTCAATGACATTGCCGCAGGCACAGCGGATCGTGGTCTGCTTGTACTCGGGATGGATGCCCTGTTTCATGTTGTTTCACCTCTTTCCACGGGAAATCACAAAATAGTTCTTGCAGTCGTAAGGATATGATACCATACCGGACGACAAAATGCAAGCATTATTTTTCATAAACCAGTTTTTCTTCCGTCCAGTCCGCAAGCACCGGGATCATGGACGCGGCCAGCGCCTTGGCGCCCGCGAGGTCGTGTAGCAGGTAGTTGCCGCATTCGATGCGGCTCGCGCCCGGGATCTCGCCCTCGTAGGCGGCGACAAAGTCCATCGTCTCGCGCATCAGGTCGATCGCGTCCGACGGCGCAAGGTCGCGCACAAGGAAGTAAAAGCCGGTCTGGCAGCCCATCGGACCACAATAGATGATATGGTCGGCAAAACGCGAATTGCGTGCATAGGTAGCAAACAGATGCTCGAACGTATGCCCCGCCGCCGGCTGAATATAAGTACCCGCATTGGGATAGACCATACGGATGTCGTAGGTCGCCACATCGCCGTCGATGCGCGAGGTATACATGCCGGGCTTCAGCTTGTCATGGTTGACTTCAAAGCTTGCAATGCGTTTCATGCGTTTTTCTCCTTTTCTGTCCCAAGATAGCGCAGCTCAGTGCGGTATTCCCGCCACAGCAGCACATACGAAATGAAGAACGCTGCGATCTCCGCGATCGGGAACGAGTACCAGATAGCGCCCAGACCAAACCACTTGCCCAGCAGCCATGCCGCCGGCAGGATGATGACCAGCTGACGGCATACCGATACGATCAGGCTGTTCAGGCCGCGCGCCGTCGCCTGGAACAGCGTCGAGTTGATGATGCCGAACGCCGCGCCGATAAACGACAGACTGATGGTTTTCAGGGCGGGTACGCCGACCGTCAGCATATCCTCAATCGCGGCCGCGTCCGTGCGGTCGACAAACATCATCAGCATCTGCTCGGCGAACAGCTGGAACAGCACAAGGCCGATGAGCATGATGACGACCGCCGAGGTCAGCGCGATCTTGTACGCGCCGAACAGGCGCTGCTTGTTGCGTGCGCCGTAGTTATAGCCCATGACAGGCAGCGCGCCCTGATTCAGGCCGAACACCGGCATAAACACAAAGGTCTGCAATTTGAAGTATACGGCCAGCACGTTGACCGCGGTCTGCGAAAATCCGATCAGGATGGCGTTCAGCCCCGCCGTCATGACCGAGACGACGCTCTGCATGACGATGCCGGGCAGGCCAACGCGGTAGATATCCTTGACCGTCTGCGCGCGCCACTTGAACTCCTTCATGTTGACGGCAAGCACCTTCTGCCGGAAGAACACTCCCCACAGGCCGATCACCATGCCGCAGATCTGGCCGATGATGGTTGCCAGCGCCGCGCCGCGCACACCCATCTCAGGGAACGGGCCGATGCCGAAGATCATCAGCGGGTCGAGGATGATGTTGACAATCGCGCCGGTCAGACCCTGGCACATCGGGATGATCATATTGCCGGTCGACTGCTGCACCTTTTCGCACATCATCGAAATCATCACAAAAATGCTCAGGCCGACCGCGATGTGCGAATACTGGATGGCCTGCACGGTGACGTCCTCTGCCGCGCCGAACGCACGCACAAACACGCCCGACAGACCGAAGCCCAGCACCAGAAAGACGATACCGCCGATGACCGCGAGCGCCACGCCGTGCTCGGCCGCCGAATTGGCGTGCAGGCGGCGCTTCTCACCGAGGCGGCGGGCAATCAGCGAGTTGACGCCCACGCCCGTGCCCACGCCGATGGCGACGACCAGCGTTTGCAGCGGAAACACCAGCGAGACCGCGGCCAGCGCGCTCTGCGAATACTGCGCGACAAAGATGCTGTCGACTATGTTGTACAGCGCGTTGATGATCATCGAGATCATCGCCGGCAGCGCCATTGAGAAGATCAGCGGACCCATGCGCGCGGTGCCCATTTTGTTTTGCTCTTCCAAAACCATTTCCCCCTCACCAAAAACGAGGCCGCACCGGAACTTGTCCGGCGCAGCCACTTTTTCTATTTACTATCATTTTACGGGATTTGTCCGAAAAATGCAAGACGTTCTTATAATTTTCCCGCCAATTCATCAAAAGAATGCTCGACAACGATATCGCTGGCCGCGCGCAGCTCAGCCTCGCCCGCGGCGTAGGCCGGCTCGGCCACGCCGCACACGCGGAAACCCGCCTTTTTGGCCGTCGTGCAGGCATAGGGCGCGTCCTCGAACACAACACAGTCGGCAGGCACAAGCCCCAGCCGCCCGGCGCTCATGAGGTAGATGTCCGGCTGGTACTTGGATACGCCGACATCCTCGATCGTCAGCATGAAGTCAAAGTAGCCCAGCATATCGCGGTCGCGCAACGCCTTTTCCGCATGGCGGCGGGCGGTCAGCGTCGCGATCGCCATTTTGACGCCGCGCGCGCGCAGCCCGTCGAGGAACGGCAGCACGCCGTCCTTGGGCTTCGCCACCGTCTCGTACCGCGCGGTGATCAGCCGGTCCATGCCCTCCATCAGCCCGGCCGCGCCGCCGGGCAGATCGTACCGCTCGGCGAAATACTGCGCGACCTGCGGCTGGGAAAAGCCCTCGCAGGCGGCATACTCCTCGTCGGTGACGTGCAGGCCGAACTGCTTCAGGTAGCCCTGCGTCAGCCGCGTCCATACACGCATCGAGTCGAGCAGCGTGCCGTCCATATCAAAAATCGCACCCTTGAATCCGTGCATCGTTCCCTGTCCTCCCGAAAATGAACTCACTTGGTTTTGCGGTCGATAAACTGCGGCCGCAGCTTGGAATATAGTATCTTCTGCTCGCTGTACAGGCCGTAGTACCCGCTGAGCATATAGGCCACCGCAATGACGAGCGCAAACAGCGCAAGGCTTTCGCCGCCGAACAGCTCATAAGCCAGCAGGATGGACGTCAGCGGCGAATTGGTCACGCCGCAGAACACCGCCACCATGCCGAGCCCGGCGGCAAACGAAGGCGCCAGTCCGAAAAAGCCGCCGTAGGCCGCGCCGAACGTCGACCCAATAAACAGCACGGGCACGATCTCGCCGCCCTTATAACCCACTCCGATCGTGACCGCCGTCAGCACCAGCTTGATGGCAAAGGCGGCATACGCGGCCTCGCCCGCGACCGCACGCTCGATCACCTGCATGCCCGCGCCGTTATAATCACGCGTGCCGAGCAGCAGCGAGGCCAGCACGACCACAAGGCCGCCCACGGCAATGCAGGCATACTGGTTCTGTATGTACTTCTTGAACAGGTGGCCAATGCGGTGGAACACGATGCACACGCCCGCGCTGAGCACCGCGCAGGCCACGCCGAACGCCAAAAGCCTGACCAGCAGCAGCGCGTCGGTCTGCTGCGGCAGGCCGGTGAGGGCAAAGGTAGTCGTGCCCCCGCCCAGCGAGAGCGCCACCTGATGCGCGATGACCGACGCCAGCACGCACGGGAACAGCGCCGCGTAGTACATGACGCCGACGCTGATGACCTCCATGGCGAACACGCTCGCCGCCAGCGGCGTGCCGAACAGCGCGGCAAAGCCCGCCGCCATACCGCACATCGTGATCGTGCGGCAATCCTTGTCGTCCAGCCGCATCCAGTGGCCGATGTTGCCCGAGATCGCGCCGCCCAGCTGGATCGCCGCGCCCTCGCGGCCGGCCGAGCCGCCGCACAGGTGCGTCAGGATGGACGTGGCAAAGATGCTTGGCGCGAGCCGCAGCCGCACCGGGTGGTTCTCGCGCACTGAGGTCAGGATAAAGTTGGTGCCGCGCTCGAGCGGCATATCCGCTTTCCGATACCAGAACGCGATGAAAACACCCGTAAGCGGCAGCAGGTGCAGCATCCAGCCGTATGCTTCGCGCATCTCCCCCGCCCACTCGAGCGCCACATGGAAGCCCGCGCCCACCGCGCCGACCACCAGACCGATGACCACCGCAAACACGCACCAGCGCAGAAAAATGCCGCCGTTGCGCCGCAGGACATATTGCAGGCCATGCAGCGTGCGGCGCAGGGTACCGGACAGCTTTCCGGTTTCGTTGCTCATTTTCGCTCCCCCTCCGACAAGAATTGCCCCGCAGCAAGCTGCGGGGCAATCTCGCAAAACGGTTTCTTACTTGCTGGTCGTCGTGGTCTCCTTGAGCACGACATCGTGCGCGCCGCCCTCGACGATCGAGGTCGCGCTCACCAGCGTGATCTTGGCCTTCTTCTGGAACTCCGGAATGGAGAGCGCGCCGCAGTTGCACATGGTCGAGCGCACCTTGCTCAGCGTCAGGCCGAGGTTATCCTTGAGCGAACCAGCGTACGGCACATAGGAGTCGACGCCCTCCTCAAAGGACAGCTTCTGCTCGCCGCCCATGTCGTAGCGCTGCCAGTTGCGCGCGCGGGCCGAGCCTTCGCCCCAGTATTCCTTCATATAGCTGCCGTTGATATTGACCTTGTTGGTCGGGGATTCGTCAAAGCGCGAGAAGTAACGGCCGAGCATCAGGAAGTCCGCGCCCATCGCCAGCGCCAACGTGCAGTGGTAGTCGTGCACGATGCCGCCGTCCGAGCAAATCGGCACATAGATGCCGGTTTCCAGATAATACTCGTCGCGCGCCGCCGCGACCTCGATCAGCGCGGTCGCCTGACCGCGGCCGATGCCCTTCTGCTCACGGGTGATGCAGATTGAGCCGCCGCCGATGCCGACCTTGACAAAGTCCGCGCCCGCCTCGGCGAGGAAGCGGAAGCCCTCACGGTCGACGACGTTGCCCGCGCCGACCTTGACCGAATCGCCGTAATTTTCCCTGATCCATGCCAGCGTGCGGCTCTGCCACTCGGAAAAGCCCTCGGACGAGTCGATGCACAGCACATCCGCGCCCGCCTCGACCAGCGCCGGCACGCGCTCGGCATAGTCACGGGTGTTGATGCCCGCGCCGACGACATAGCGCTTGTGCTTGTCGAGCAGCTCGAGCGAGTTGGCCTTGTGGCTGTCGTAATCCTTGCGGAATACCATATAGACCAGCCGCTGCTGGTCGTCAACCAGCGGCAGCGAATTGAGCTTGTGGTCCCAGATGATGTCGTTGGCCTCCTTGAGCGTGGTGTCCGCCGGGGCGGTGACCAGCTTGTCGAACGGGGTCATGAACTCGGATACCTTAACGCTGCGCTCCATGCGGGAGACGCGGTAGTCGCGGCTGGTGACCACGCCCAGCAGCTTGCCGTTCGCGGTGCCGTCCTCGGTGACCGCCATGGTCGAGTGGCCGGTCTTCTCCTTGAGCGCCAGCACGTCCGCGAGCGTCTGCTCAGGGCGCAGGTTGGAGTCGGACACGATAAAGCCCGCCTTGTACGCCTTGACGCGGGCGACCATAGCCGCCTCGCTCTCGATGGTCTGCGAGCCGTAGATGAAGGAGATGCCGCCCTCCTGCGCCAGCGCGATGGCCATGCGGTCGTCCGAGACCGCCTGCATGATGGCCGAAACCATCGGGATATTGGCATACAGCGCGGACTGCTCGCCCTTGTGGTACTTGACGATCGGGGTGCGCAGGCTGACGTTGGCCGGGATGCACTCGGCCGAGGAATAGCCCGGCACGAGCAGGTATTCATTGAAGGTATGCGAAGGTTCGCTGAAATAGTAAGCCATAAAGCGTCTCCTTTTCTTCATTCCTGTGTTCCGTATTCTTTGTTAACAACAATTATATCCTTTTTGACCGGCAAAGTAAAGCGGGCATGTGTCCGATTTTGCGCTGCTTTGTCCGCTTCCCGTTATGCAAACCGCAAAAAAGAAAGCGCCGCAGTCTGCATGGCAAACCGCGGCGCTTCCCTTTGGAAATGAGGAATGAATGGTATGGGCAAATGGATGCTTACGAGGCCGACCGGCCGCAGCCTGCGCCCCTTGCTTTTTTCGCTCTCAGGGTATCACGACCCCGCCCCGCTGTCAACCGTCCGGCGCGGTTTTTAACAGGTTCTTAACCCTCCCCCAGCGTCACGCTCTGCCCGCAGTGGAAGAAGTACAGCACGCACTGCGCAACTGGACGCCCGAACACCGCGCGCACCGCCAGCGCATAGGCCTGCATCTGCGCGCGGTAACGCGCGGCGCGGGCAGGCGTGTCCGCTTCGGATACACGGTCGGTCTTGAAGTCGACGATGATGTACCCCTCCGGGGTGTCGATCAGGCAGTCGATGACGCCCTGCAGCAGCACCTGTTCCTCCGGCGCCTGCGCGGCGACCGGAAAATACTGCGCCGCGGGCACAAGCACCGAAAACTTGAACTCGCGCCGCACCTTGTGCTGCGCCATCACCCTCCGGTACAGATTGGACGCAAAAAACGCTTCGATTTTCCCCGCGTCAATGGCCGCGGCCTGCTGCGGCGTCAGCAGCTGCGCCTGCTCGAGCCGCCGCCGCTCGGCCCCGACGCCGCCCGGCGCGGCCGCCGCAGCAAAGTCGCAGAACTGCATGAACAGGTGGTGCGCCGTGCCGGCCTCGGCGGGCGTCAGGCGGCGCTGCTCCTGCTCAAACAGCGGCGCGCGCAGCTTGACCTGGCGGCGCGGCGGCGGGGGCTGCTCGGCGGCCTCGTCCGCACGGCAGACGCGCACCAATCCGGTCGCGGTCAGCTTGCTTGGCAGCTCGGACAGAAACGACAGCGGATATTGCAGATAGGACTGCACGGCGTAGTCCCCCGTGTCCGCATCGGCAAAGCGCAGCACCTCGGGCGTGTCCGGCGCGGTAAGCTCATCCGGCGTGAACACGCGCAGGGTGAACGCATCGCAGTCCGTGCCGTGCTCGGGCACGTCGAGGCCGTACTGCTCACGCAGCGCGCGCGACGCCGGATGCCGCAAAAGCGGCGTCACGATCCACGGCAGTGGCGCGCGCACTGCGCCCATCGCGTACTGCGGGATCTCGTCCAGCGCGGCAAGCCGCGCCCATTTTTGCAGCGATTTTTCCAGCGTGCCGCTCGCCGCCGTGATGATGAGTTTCTCTTTCGCGCGCGTCAGCGCAACGTATAAGACGCGCAGTTCCTCGCTGACCATCTCGCGCCGCTGCCGCACCGCGACCGCGGTGCGCTCGGCCGTGTCGTACTGCACGCCGCGCGCAAGGTCTCGGCATTTGGAGCCAAAACCCAGCTCCTTGTGCACGAGTACCGGCTCACGCAGGTCGATCTCGTTGAACTGCCCCGCGCAGCCCGCGACAAACACGACCGGAAACTCCAGCCCCTTGGACTTATGGATGGACAGGATGCGCACCGCGCCGCCCGTCGCCTCTGCGCCGACGGTCTGGAAGTCCTCGCCCGTCTCGCGCATGCCGCGCAGCAGCCGCACAAAGGCGAACAGGCCGCGGAAGCCGCCCTGTTCGAACACGCGCGCCCGCTCGAAAAAGGCCAGCAGGTTGCTTTGCCGCTGCGCGCCGTTGGGCAGCGCGCCATACAGGCCGAGTGCGCCCGTGCGGTCGTAGATCTCCCACAGCAGGCGGTAGACCGGCTGGTCGACCGCGAACGCGCGCAGGTCATCGAGCTGCTGCAAAAACAGCTCGACCTTGTCAAACTGGCCGCGCGCGCGCAGCAGCGCGTCGTAAAAGCTGACGTGCCGGTCAACGAGCCGGATATCGGCCAGCTCCTGCTCGGAAAAGCCAAAGAGCGGTGATCGCAGCACGCCGATCAGGTCCACATCCTGCCGCGGGTTGTCGATCACCGACAGCAGCGACACCATCGTGCCGACCTCAGCGGTGTCCAGCAGGC